>JANXRS010000038.1 GCA_025356745.1 Arcicella sp. | reverse complement strand
TGGTTTTAGGTTTATGTTAACATAAATACTTCATTTTTAGGTTTTATCTTAAATTGAATCTTTTTTCATTATCCAAAATAAGCTCAATTTGTATTTTTCCAAGCAGTTTTATTGTACTTTTAAATGCGTTGAACCTGTTTAAATTTGAAGATTATAAAAGTATTTCTTTACTCACAATCATGAAAATAGCCATTCACGGGCGAAGTTTTAAGGACGAAACCAAGCCTTTTGTCCAAACAATGTTCGATACATTGGCAAAGAAAAATATTGAACTCCAAATTTCCGAATCGTATCAGCAAATTTTGAAGGAAGGTGGTATAACACACTCAGCCACCATTTTTTATACAAATCAAAGAGACCTTTTTGATGCAAATTTTGTATTGACTTTAGGGGGAGATGGCACGCTCTTGGATGCTATTACATACGTAGGTGACCGTGAAACGCCCATTTTGGGAATAAATACGGGACGTTTAGGTTTCTTGGCAACTGTTTCTCCTGATAAAATTGAGGAAAGTTTGAAGGAATTATTTGCAGAAAATTATACACTTGACCAACGTACTTTGGTTAGTATTGATTCTCGATTAAACGGCGAGAAATTAGATATTTTTAACGGGGTAAATTTTGGATTGAATGAGTTAGGAATTATGAAAACAGATACTTCTTCAATGATTATGGTGAGGGCGTATTTGAACGGAGAATTTCTGAATACTTACTGGGCTGATGGATTGATTATTGCAACAGCCACAGGTTCAACAGGTTATAATTTAAGTGTGGGTGGACCATTAGTAATTCCAACCTCAGATATTTTTGTAATATCCCCAATGAGTCCTCATAATTTGAATGTCCGTCCGTTGGTTGTTTCAACCGATTCTGTAATGAGTTTTGAAATAGAAAGTAGGAGTAATAACTGTTTGATTTCTTTAGATGCTCGTTCAAAAGTAGTTGATAGCAACGTTAAAATCAGCATGAAAAGAGAGCAATTTAAAGCAAACTTAATCAGATTATCCGATACAAATTTTTTAAATACCCTCAGAAGTAAATTAAATTGGGGATTCGATGTTAGAAATTAGTTACTGGTTAATAGTTATTAGCATAAGTCTAATAACTATTAACCAGTATCTATTTATACCACCGCAATTTCCTTAATTGCGGGCTTTAATTCTTCTTTTTTAGGAAGAGCTACGTGCAAAATACCGTCTGTGTACGAGGCTTCAATTTTTTCCCCATCTACATTTTTAGGTAAAGTGAAAGTACGTTGGAATGAAGAATAATTAAATTCTTGACGGCTAAATTTTTCCGTTTTCTCTTCTGTGTTTTCTTCTTGTTTAGCTGAAATAGTTAAACGGCTTTCGTGAAGACTTAATTTAAAATCTTCTTTTTTCAAACCTGGAGCGGCTACTTCAATTTGGAATGCGTTTTCAACTTCTTTCACATTAACGGCTGGAAGGTTGTTGTACGCTACGTTGTTGAATGATTTTGCTGGAAACATGGTGTCTGAATGTTTAAATAAATGATTAAAATCTGTCCCTAAAAAGTTGATTTCTGGTTGTCTGAATCTTACAAGTCTCATGATTTTATAGAGCGGTGAACCGCTGATTTAATATTGATTTTATACTTTAAGAGTTGATAAATATTTTAATTCTAAATCTAAAAAATACTTTCCAACTTTAGTTAGCATTTATCAAATCCTGTACCATGTGAATTTTAATGACTTTTTGTCATAATGTGATAAATATTCTATTATTTTTAATGACACTATGTCTGTTTTTTTTTGTTATTTTAATTTAAAATTTATCAGTTTTCATAAAACTAATGGATGAGCAGCATACTTATTTAACGGTAGGTTTGAATTATTAAATGGTTAATACGTTCTCATTCAACCTTTATAAATTGCAGTTGTTAATTATGTTCATATAATCCATTTAAAATCATGAAAAGTTACATCATCCCAACCTTGCTAATTATTTTAATGAGTTGTACAATATCATTGTCTCAAACGAAGAATCCTACGACAACCAAGAAACCTGAAACGAGCGTTAAGTCGACAGCTCCCAAAACGACGACGAATACAACTACTAAAAAACCTTCAATTCCTGTGGTAAAGCCACCTCTTGTAGAAAGGGAAACAACGACAACGACGACAACGACAACATTGCCAAGCACATCAACATCTTCAACTACTACAATACAGTCTTCTGGTCCATCAAAAGGTGCAAAAGTGAAGGATGAAAAAGTGAATGAAAACGATGTTGAAGTAGTAAAAGAGCCAAATAGTAATTCGGGAGGAGTTAGGTTTGGTATAAGAGCTGAGGTTTCGCAGTTTGTTTCTTTTAAAATAGGAGCAGATGTTTCTTTCTCACCAGGTTTTAATGCAGGATTGATTGTAAATATTCCATTGAGCGAGACGTTTGCTATTCAACCAGAAGTGCTTTATGCAATGAATGTACAGCAATCTAATGAAATAGCAGGGACTTTTGAGAGACTTACTACAGGAAGTATTCTTACTCCAGTCACTTTAAACATTAATTTGGGAAAAAGTTCAACTAAGTTTATGGTAAATATTGGTGGATATGCCAATTATTATCTTAATTCAACAGTGGAGAAAACATTTTTAAAGGTTAAAGTGTTGATATCTAATGATTTAACAGGAACTGATAGATTTAGTTATGGAAGTGTATTAGGCTTAGGTGTAAAATTGAATAAAAGTATTTTAATTGAAGCACGTTCATTTTACGATTTGAAATATAGTAACAATAAAGCAATGGTTACGACTTTGGGAGTTGGATATTTATTTTAAAATAGATTAATTGTCATTGTAAACAAAGTTAATTAGCGTTTTATTTTGTTTACAATGACAACTAATTCCTACACTTCTATATCTATCAAATTCCGAACAATGTCCTCAAATGTATCTCGCTTCCGAATCAATTTTGCTTCACCTTCAAGTACAAGAACTTCCGCAGGTAACAATCTCGAATTATATTGCGAAGCCATGGAAAAACAATAGGCTCCCGCATTTTTTATGGCAATAATGTCCCCTGCTGTTACTTTATTCATCAAACGCTCGCCTTGTTTACCTTCGGGTGTCCATGAAAAAGTGTCAGTTTCACAAATATATCCAACCACACGGTATTCATTTTTTTCAGTTTCATTTTGATTTGAGGCATTAAAAATATCATGAAATGCACCGTACATCATGGGTCTGCCCAAGTGATTTAAACCAGAATTTACACCTACAAATGTCTTGATTGGGTCAATTTTTACTACGTTGGCAGTCGTTAAAAATGTACCTGCTTCACTCACTAAAAATTTGCCTGGCTCAAACCATAATTGCAAATCACGACCGTATTTCTTAGAGAAATTAAGAAAAGCACTTGTTAATATTTCGCCCACTTTTGCCATGTCCGTAACAACGTCCCCATCTTGATAAGCCACTTTAAATCCACCACCTAAATCAATGATTTCTAAGTCTTTAAAACTAAAAGCCATTTCCAAAATCGCTGTAGCTGCTTGGGTAAAAGCATCCGCATTTTTCACATCCGAACCTGTATGTTGATGTAAGCCGATAATTTTCATATCGTACTTTTCCACAATCGCCAAAATTTCCTCTTTTTGATGAATGGATATTCCAAATTTAGATTCTGGGTGAGCCGTCATTATTTTTTCGTTGCCACCGCCAAAAACGTGTGGTTTCAAACGAATCAATGCCTCTTTCGTAGAGCCATAACGTTGTCCGAATTTTTCGAGAACGTCTAAATTATCTAAATTAATTCTTGTGCCTAATTCAGCCGCCAATTCAATTTCATCGAAAGATACGCCACTGGGTGTGAAGGTGATTTGTGAACCTTCAAAACCAGCCATCATCGCCAAACGCAATTCTTCGGGCGACACAACATCAATCTCTACGCCATGTTTACGCATCAATTTCAAAATCGCTAAATTAGTGTTGGCTTTGCAAGCGTATTTTATCTTTAGATTAACATTTTTGAAAGAATCACGGAGAATGGAGATTTTTTCGATAATTTTGTTAGCGTCATAGACGTACAAAGGCGTTCCGAACTGCTCGGCTAAATCGGTAAGAGGAATGGATTGAATGTGGTAATATGACATTTATTTCTTGCTTTTTTTGCAAAGATACGTCCAAAGCGTTTAAATGAATAAACCAATCTAAAAAGATATGATAATTGAATTACATAATTTTGGACCGATAAAGTCTTTCAAATTTGATACTTCCAAAAATATTCATGCGATTTTCGGCAAAAATAATATTGGTAAGTCGTATGCAATTAGTGCGATATATCTAATATTAAAAAATTTCATAACTTATCGTAACGTGATGGATTATGATGACTTTCAACAGAATTTTAGATTTTACACACCTCATAATTTACGATTTAGAATAAGAAGCAAATCTTTTGAAGGTGAATTTAAAGAAAATTTAAAATCGGAAAGTAGAACTATATCAATTAAAGATGAGGTAGGTAAAAATATTCAATTATTTTTAAATCAGGATTTGATATTTAATATAACTCAATCCTTTAAAAACTCATTTGCTTTTGAAACTATTCAAAATCAAATGACAGACAAACAGCTACAGATCAACCTTCAATTTGATTTCGCAAATATTGTATTAAGTCTTTCGGATAAAAAAGATAAATTAGAAGTAACAAGTGTTGAAATTAGGAAAGACATAATCATAAAAAAAATAAATTCTGTTCGCTATCATAAAGAAGACCCAAATTCAATTACATTTTATCATAATTCAAAATCAGATTTGATTACAAACATTGATGAATGTTTAAGCATTTGTGTCAATAGGATATTTGTTGAAATTCAAAGTTCAATTAAAAATGTATATTTTTTGCCAGCTTCTCGCTCTGGTCTCTATAATGCATTGAGTGCATTTGGAGCAATAGTAGCAGAACTATCTCAAAATAGAACTTTTCTTCGTTCAAAAATTGAAATTCCAAGTATTTCTGAACCTATTTCTGACTATTTTTTAAATTTAAACTCAATAAAAAATGCAAATACTCAATCCGATTATATGCAAACTGTTGATTTAATAGAAAAGAATATACTTAAAGGAAAAGTTATTTATAATTCTAAAAATAAAAAGTATTCATATCAGCCAAATGACATGAAAATATTGTTGGATTTATCGTTTACATCTTCAATGATTTCTGAAATAACTCCAATCGTAGCACATTTAAAATACGTTTTATCCTCACTATCGAAAAATAAAAATAAAGCATTTAATCTTATTTTTATTGAAGAACCAGAAGCTCATTTACATCCAGAGATTCAAGTATTACTTATCACTTATTTTGCTGAATTAGCAAAATCTAACTTAAAAATAGTGATGACATCGCATAGCAATTACATATTTAATAAACTGAGTAATCTTGTGATTTCTAATGAAGTCTCAAAAGAAGGACTTAGTGTTTCTTTAATGAAAATGCAAAAAGAGGGAAGTATTCTTGAAGATAGAGCAATGAAAATTGATGAATACGGAATTGAAGATAATAATTTTGTTGATGTAGCCGAACAACTCTACGAAGAACGTATGGCGTTATTAGAAAAATTATAAACCACACCTAAAAATGTTAATTAGACGAATTCAAGAAGACCCTATTCTGAGTAAATTTTTATGTGATGATTGTGAGGAAAATGGTGTTGGTATCAATGTGAGTGATAAAGTTAATCGTAATAGTTTTATAATTATTAGAGTGGATGAATTTTATAATAAAACTATACATGATGATAGTCGTCCAAAATCTCCTGATTGCCTAATTATTCAACATTGCGGAGGCAATAAATTTGTCTTGTGTATTGTGGAATTAAAATCAATTGAGTCTTTGAAAACAGAGAAACTGAGCGATATAAGAGATAAATTTCAGAACTGTTTCGATGATTTTATGAGCAATAAATTCAGAGAATATTTTTATGATACTGATTATGAATTTGATATTAGACTATTATTTATTTCTAATCCAAAAAAGCGAGAAAACGAAAGAAAAACTGAGCCTTCAAGATTAGATAATCTACTTGCTTTACGTCCTTGTCGTTTTGCAAATCGTGGATATTTACTTGAACATGAATTGCCAAATCCAACAATTAAACCCTGTCAACAAACTGAATAATCTTAAATGAAAAAACTATTACTTCTCCTCCTTATCGCACAAGCGACTTTCACAAAGGCCCAAATCAAAAATGGTCCAATGGTTGGTTATTCCGATATGAAAGAGGTTATGCTGTGGGTACAAACTGAAAAACCTGCCAAAGTGAAATTTGTGTATTGGGAGCAAGATAAACCAGCTGTGAAAAAAACAACAGATGAAGTTTTGACCACTAAAAAAGACGGCTTCACTGCAAAAATCGTTTGTGACCAAGTAACTATGGGTAAAAAATATACTTATCAAGTTTGGCTGAATAATAAAGTTGTAGCTCGTAATTATCCACTTGCTTTTCAAACTCAAGAACTTTGGCAATATCGCAAAGACCCGCCGAATTTCAAGTTTGCCTTGGGAAGTTGCAATTATATCAATGAAACTGAAACCGACCGACCAGGAAATGGCTACGGTGGACATAATGAAATTTTTAAATCTATCTACGACAAAAAGCCCGATTTTATGATTTGGGGTGGTGATAATCTCTATTATCGTGAGGCTGATTGGGGAACTCGTACGGGTATGATTCACCGCAATACCCATTCACGTAACGTGCCAGAAATGCAAGCGTTGTTGGGTAACACGCATCATTACGCTATCTGGGACGACCACGATTTTGCCAATAATGATTCTGACCGTTCTTTTGGAAATAAGGATATGGCACTTGAAATGTTCAAGTTATTTTGGGCAAATCCCAACTTTATTTTTAAAGATGAAGGATGTACGGGAACATTTCAATGGGGTGATGTTCAGTTTTTTATGATGGACGACCGTTGGTTTAGAGCCCCTGACGATGACCATAATCCTAACCGTGATTTCTACGGAAAAAAACAATTGAATTGGTTAATTGATGCCCTTACAAGTAGTAGTGCTACTTTTAAGGTTATTGTAACGGGTGGGCAAGTGGTAAATCCAGCGAAAGTTTTTGAAACTATGGCAAATTATGAAACTGAGAGAGATGAAATGTTGAAGCGAATTACGGATGCAAAAATTAAAGGCGTAATGTTTGTAACGGGCGACCGTCATCATTCAGTACTTCAAAAATTAGAACGTTCAGGAACAAATTACCCCTTATACGACCTCACTGTTTCGCCTTTCACCGCTGGACCTGCCAAACCTATAAAAGCCGAAGAAAATTCGCCCGTTGTGGAGGGAACATTATTTGCAGAACGTAACTTTGCTATTTGTGAAGTAACTGGAACCTTGAAAGATAGAGTTTTAAAAATTAGTATTTTTGATTCAAAAGGAGAACAAAAATGGACGAGAGATATTAAGGCAAGTGAATTAAAATAATTTGTATAATCCAACCCAAATAAATATGAAAAAAATATTGTTATTTGTTGCATCACTTGTCTTAGTAACTTCATGTATAAGCAAGAAAAAATTAGCCGAAGCCCAAGCAGAATATTCAATGTTTAAGGCAAGTTCCGAAAATAACTTGAATCGGGCAAGAACTGAAATTAGAGATTGCGAAAAAGCGAAATCGGGATTAGAATCGGAATTGAAGTCAAAGAATAATGAATTGGATTTAAAATCGAAGCAATGGGTTGCTCAAAATAAAGCCTTAGAAGACCAAATTGATTATCTGAAAAAGACCAATACTAATCTTTTAGATAGAATGTCTGACCTTTCTATTGTGAGTAAATCAGGGGCTGAAAGTATCAAAAAGTCCTTAGAAACTCTCAACGACCAAAGTAAATATATTAAAGATTTAAACTCATCCGTTCAACGAAAAGATTCCTTGAATTTAGCTTTGGTAATGACTTTAAAACGTTCATTGGCAGATATAAATGATGATGATGTAACGGTGGAAGTGAAAAAAGGCGTTGTTTATATCTCCATATCCGATAAAATGCTTTTTCAATCGGGTAGTGCAATGATAAATTCAAGGGCAGAGGTTGTTTTAGAAAAGGTTTCAAAGGTGGTAAATGACCATAAGGAATTAGATATTTTAGTAGAAGGACATACCGACAATGTGCCGATTTCAACAAATTGTTTAACGGATAATTGGGATTTATCGGCAAAAAGAGCTACTTCAGTGGTGAGACTTTTACAAGCTAAATTTGGCATTTCACCTGAGCGTATGACCGCAGGAGGACGTTCTGAGTATGTTCCCAAAGTTTCAAATTCAAGCGATACAGGACGAAAAGCCAACCGTAGAACTGAAATAATTGTTTTACCTAAACTTGACCAATTTTTTCAGATGTTAACGAATGGGCAGAAGTAACAACAATTAAAGATGAATAATTGATAATTATCAGTCAAAATTTAATACTAATTAACAACTGATAATTATCAATTTTCAAATGCTTATTTATCTCCCAAAATAATTGGTGAATTTCCTTTTCCACCCATAATAATTACCTTAGTATTCGGAGATTTAGCTATTTCTTTTTGAGCTAAAATTGCTTCATACTGTAACTGTTTATCACTCAAACCTGTTGAAAGAATTTTTTGATAATCTGCAATCCCTTGTGCTTCCACACGTTTCCGTTCTGCTTCTTGTTTCTCTTTTTGCAAAACAAATTGCATTTTTTGAGCATCCTGTTCTGCATTAATTTTTGATTCGATGGATGCTTTTACAGACGTTGGAAGCGTTATATTTCTTACTAATAATTGCTCTAATAACAGTCCTCTTGAACGAAAATCTTTTTCAATTGATTTAAAAATTCCGTTTTGAAATGAATCCCTTTTACTTGAATAGAGTGCCACTGCATCATAATAAACTGCATTATCTCTAATTTTCGTACGAGTAATGGGGCGAACAATTTTGTTTTGATAATCAACGCCAATCTCTCTTAAAATTCTTGGAGCTTCGGAAGGAATTACCCGATATAAAACAGTCAAATCAATGACTACCTCCAAACCATCCGCTGTCAGAACCCTGATGGCATCATCACCTTGTTGGTTGCCTTCATCATGAAGGGCTGACATGGTATAATTTTGCGTTTTTATGTCAAAAGTTTCAACGTTAGCTAAAGGATTTATAAAATTTAACCCACTTGAAAGTGTACTTTGTCCAACACTACCAAACAAAGATTGAACGCCAACTTCACCAGCACCAATTTGCTTGATACCTGATGAAAGAATGCCTGTAGCTAACAAAATACCACCCAGAACTTTCACGGGGCGAGAAAAACGAGCAACTGTTAATGAAGGTGTATTAATGGCAAAACCAACCATTAAAGCCACTATACCTAAGAAAATTAAGAACATTTTTTTTGTGTTTAAATTGTGATTTTAAATTACGTTTTGATTGATTTGATTCTGTAAATACACTTTATCAAAAACAAAACCGCATCAAATATTAACTACTTGATGCGGTTTTAGTTTGATATATTATGAAAGGTTGGTTTCAGGGATAAGTTGTAAAATATGAAGTGAAAAAAATAAAATAGCTGATTTTTATTAAATTCAAAATTGATGAATTGCACTTTTTGAAATTTATATAGCTATTCCCAAACGCTGATAAATAAAACTCATTAACCAAGCTGGACCAATCATTAGGAATTGTAAATCCTTCAAAAAAGATGGTTTTTTCCCTTCTACTTTATGACCCCAGAATTGTCCAATCCAAGCCAAAATAAAAACAGTTATCGAAACCTGCCAAAGTGGAGCAAAACCTGATTGTTCGATAAAATAACATAAATAAACACAAAGAGAAGTGAATAATAAAAGACCAACTGTGAGAGATTTTGATAAAGTAAAATAGTAAACTAATGTCAAACCCAATACAATTAAGGCAACATTTCCTTCCATATTACCGAGGCTAAAAAAGGGGAGTTTGATACTGTACAATAAACCAACTATACTAAAAAAGATAAGTGGAACGCATATCCAATGTACCGTTTTGTTCGTGGGATTTTGGTGACTTTCACCATATTCGGTGAGCCATTGATTGATAGTTTTCATGTGATTTTATTGATATTTTATGGTTATAATAATAACGAAAGTACAAATTCATCTTTGAAAAGTCAAATTAATTTTAAATAAATCTGACATTTATCGTATTTATAAATGATTGTCCAAAATGGAAAATCAATGTAGAATAATTCTCAAAAACTATACTTTATACAGGTTCAACGCATTTAAAAGTACAATAAAACTGCTTGGAAAAATACAAATTGAGCTTATTTTGGATAATGAAAAAAGATTCAATTTAAGATAAAACCTAAAAATGAAGTATTTATGTTAACATAAACCTAAAACC
>JANXRS010000498.1 GCA_025356745.1 Arcicella sp. | reverse complement strand
TAATTGAGTATTTTGAGCTTTCAACGAAAAGCCAAAAACAAGCATTAAAATAACTAATTTTACAATTCTCA
The DNA here is from genome assembly GCA_025356745.1 of Arcicella sp. GTDB lineage: Bacteria > Bacteroidota > Bacteroidia > Cytophagales > Spirosomataceae > Arcicella. The sequence goes on along the minus strand of JANXRS010000498.1, from coordinate 21,266 downwards.
TCTTTAATCTTTGGTTAACTTAATATTTAACTTATTTAATTTTAACTGGGTGCAAAGTAATATCCATTTGCATTATAAATCAAATTGATATTAATTATGACAATATAGATTAATACTATAATACAAGCTAAATTGACTCATTTACAAATGTCCAAAGATTAAATTCTGAACACTTTTTTGTTAATAAGAAGTTAAACAAGGATTCAAAAAGTTAACCTTTGTTAAGGTGGTACAGTATTTTAAACTTTAAAATATAATATTTCGTTTATGTCAATAGTCTTAAAATATTTGAAACATAGTATTCCAACCAAAAATTTGAAACGGAAATTTATTTTAACCAAGTTAATGTTATGAAAAAAATAATAATGATTATGTCAGCAGCATGTTTGATGCTCGCTTGTGGTGACAACTCCAAAAAGGAAATTCAAGAAGCTAAAATTATGGCAATTGATTCTATGAAGATGCAAGCACAAATTAAAGATGCCAAACAAGAAGTAATTGATTCTATGAAAGCAGAAGCAAAGATTGAAACAGCCAAACAGTTTACCCGTGATTCTTTAAAAGATTCCAAAAAGCCAAAACTTTATTCAGAAAAAAGAATTAGTAAATCAAGTCCAGAAAGTTACGTTTCAACAAGTTCAAATTCAGAAGTAGGTTCGACACCGCCACCCGTCTCTACTTCAACAAAAAGGAAACGAAGAATTAGTCGACCCGTTGAAGGAGCTTTAATTGGGGCTGGTGTTGGAGCAATTTCAGGAGCCATAATTGATAAAAATAATCGTGGTAGAGGTGCTGTTGTAGGTGGTGTTATTGGAGCTGGAGTTGGAGCTGGGGCAGGAGTTATTATTGATAACAAACAAAAGAAAAAGGGTAATTAATATTTAATCATTCTTAATTCTATAAAAAAACCGTTCAATTTTGAACGGTTTTTTTATAGAATTAAGAATGATTAAATATTGCCAAGTGGAAAGCTAAGTCCAACTGTTAATCCTAATCCTCGATTTGTAATGTTGGTAATTGGTGCTTGAGTTGCATCGGTTAAGCCGATTGCATAACGAGCATCTACATTAATCCACATCTGATTCGCCAAGGCATAATTGAAACCTCCACCAAGGGTAACGCCAAGTTCCGTATTTTTATAATAAAGATTGTTTGGGTTTAAATCACTTCCCTGTTTGTTTTTGGCATTTAATAAAAAGTTAACGTGAGGACCTACAAAAACTTTTGGTCTGAATGATCCTGGAGCATTTTGACCAGAAAAATAATACGTAAATAAAACTGGGACTTGTAGATAGTTTAGATTTATTTCTTCAGTTGGGGCATCTAACTTTGCTCCCATTTGGTTGTACAGAAACTGCACACCAACACCAAACCAATTCTTGCTACTGTAATTAAAAAATCCTCCTGCTAAAAGCCCTGCTTTTGAAGATGTATTGTCTTTTCCAGATAATGTTGTGACGTTAAGTCCAACCATCGGACCAAATGATAAGTTTTGAGCAGTTCCCATACGACCTGCCAAAAGAAAAACAAAGAAAATTAAAAATGTGTATTTTTTCATGATATTATAATTTTGTGATATTTAGTGTTTTAGTGTCATCACCTAATTAAAATAAAAAATATCATTCCACATCAAATGGAAGCAATTTTCACATAAAAAGAAATATTTTCATTTATAAATTAAATAGATAAAAGAATAACTAATTGATTTTCAGACATTAAAAATATCTCCCATCAATCTATTTTACTTAAAACTTAGCTATTTTTCCCCATAATTACCCATAATTACTCATAATTGAGCATTATTTGATCTTATCCATTATATTAAATTCATTAACCACCCCGTAACACTAAATCGTTCCGCAAATGCTTCTGTAACCTCATGGTCTAACTTATCACTTTCAAAACATACCAAACGACCCGCCAGTGGAGCGATCGTAATGCTACTTTCAAGATTATCTTTATTTGTATAAATTATTAAGTTACCTCCATCTGAAGGAATCCAATTAACATTTAGATAATAAATTACGGATAAAATTCTTCCTTTTTTAGCTTGGAAAGTATCTCGATGTCGGCGATAAAATTTTCCAATATCGTATTTAGCAAAATGTATTTCAGTATCAACAATTCCTAAATAACAAGTTTGATTTAAGTAATTTACAAAAGATTGATTTTTATCTAACAGAACTCGTTCTGCCGAATCAATCGAATCAGATTCAAGCCAAAGAATTTGATCTCCTCTAATACTAGCTATTTTCTGAACTTCGTTCAATTTACCGACTCCAGCTTCTTTAAATTTTCCTTCTTCGTAGCGAGTTGAAAAAGTTTTTAAAAGATTATTGACCTCATTTTGTTCTAAAAAATCATCACAAATAGCGTAGCCATTTGCTAAAATTCCTTCAATCAATAATTCATATTTTTGTTCTTGTACGGACATATTTCCAATAAAAAACCCTTGTATATCTTGCGAAGTACAAGGGTGATGTGGGATTTTTATAAAGGTAACAATTATTACGCCCATTAACTATTTCAATCTCGCCACCATAATTCCTGTTTGGTTTTTGTTTTTCGCCATATATTCCGATAATGGCTTATCCGTAACCATAACCCGTTTAAAATCTGACGAAGCATGAAGCAGGTAAACTCGCTTATCTTGCAAACGGATGACAAAACCTTCATGAGCAATATCCAAACCATCAACATTTGTGGTAATTCCAACAATATCACCATTCAAGAACTGATTTTCGATACTTTTTATCTTTGTTTTCGGAATATAGGTAAAACTTTGCCCATTTATTTTTTCCTCAATTTTTTGAATTTTTTCAAGAAGCTCAGTATCCTTTGGAAATGGATATTTATTCCAATGAGTACTCATAAAATTGATATTTTTCTTCCATACAACTCCGCCCATTAAAGCCGTAACGTCTTGTAATAAACCATCTTCTTCGTGGGTGTAGAGCCAATCTGAAAAATAATTTATGCGAGATTCATAACCCTTAATTTTACCGTTTTTATAATAGCGTAAACGTTGCAAATATTTCTTAAATTTATCAAAAGAAATATCATCTTTCCGATAAGTCAATCCCATGGCGATGCAAGATTCCACAAAAGTTGAACAATCAAATTCACGCAAATTGGTAATTAATTTTTCGTTTTGATTACCTTCCAATGTATGTGCTTTGTAAGCTCGATTTAAGAAACTTTTGGCAATATTCAGTGTAAAATCATCCAAAGCAGCACCTTTGGCATTTTGTACTTTCCGATTATAAATTTCCTCATCCGTTTCTTGTTGGAACGGTCTGGAATTTAGAGGATTATTAAATAATAACAGTACGTTAAAAACACAAAAAACCTTGCAAGTCAAATTCAGACTTATAAGGTTTTTTATTATTAGAGGAATTTTATTCATTATCTTGAACTCTTAAAGTTAAAAGTCCACCGATTATTAACGATGCACCGCCCATTGTAACGATGTGAATTGGTTCTAAGTGTGTGAAATTCATAAATTTTGATAAGCCTAAACTGGCAATTATTTGTGGAATTACAATAAAGAAATTGAAAACACCCATAAAGTATCCCATTTTTTGGGCAGGTAAACTTCCAGAAAGCATGGCATAAGGCATTGCCAAAATACTCGACCATGCAAAGCCAATCCCTATAAAACATGGAATTAAAGCCATTTTTGAATGTACAAATGAAATAGCAATTAATCCCATACCTCCTAAAAACAAACAGATAAGATGCGTCATTTTTCTACCAATTTTTGAAGCGATTGTCGGCAAAAGCAAGGCGAACAGCATGGAAACACCGTTATATACCAAAAAACATATTCCTACAAAATTTGCCCCTTCATTGTAAATTGTTGAAGTTGTGTCGGTCGAACCAAAAATATTTTTTGTAACAGCATTTGTCGTAAAAATCCACATACAAAATAATCCAAACCAAGAAAAAAACTGAACCCAAGCTAATTGTTTCATTACGGTTGGCATTTTGAATAAGCCTGTCACCGTTTCATTTACACCGTGCATAAAATTCATTTCACTTTTCTCTCTTTCAAATTCAACAATATCTTCGGGCGGATATTCGCTTGTTTTCAAAATCGTCCATAGAATACAGAGAAAATAAGCGATTGCTCCAATATAAAAAGACCATTTTACAGTGTCGGGAACAACGCCCGCTGCTGCTGCATTTGGCACGCCAAAATAGTCTAAAATTGAAGGCAAACCAGAGGCAATCATGGCACCAACACCAATAAAAAATGTTTGAATTGAAAAACCCGTTGTTCTTTGTTCATTTGGCAACATATCCCCAACAAAGGCTCTAAAAGGTTCCATTGATACATTTATTGAAGCATCCATCATCCAAAGCAACGCTCCTGCCATCCATAAAGTGGTTGATTGAGGCATTAAAATCAAAGCAATGGTTGCTAAAATTGCTCCTGCAAAAAAGAACGGTCTTCTGCGTCCCCAAGTTGGATGCCAAGTGCGGTCACTCATATATCCAATAATGGGTTGTACTAAAAGTCCAGTCAAAGGAGCAGCGACCCACAAAATGGGAATATCGTCAGCGTTCGCTCCAAGCGTCGAAAAAATACGACTTGTATTGGCATTTTGCAGGGCAAATCCAAATTGAATTCCCATAAAACCAACACTCATATTAATAATCTGTGCAAGGTTTAAACGTGGTTTAATTGTTTGATTCATAAAAATTATGTTAATGAAGTTTCTGAAAATTACTATTATTTCTCCAAAATTTCATAAATAAGCACAGAATTTGGTGAAATTTTTAAAGAAATAGGCTTTTCAGGCTCAATAGTAATTTGTGCTTTTTGGTTAAATTTTCCATTTAACATAAGTATTCCATTTAAAGGTAACTGCATAGCATTAAAAGCTCCTTCAGGAATATTCAAATTAATGTTTTGCTCTTGTGAATGATTGAAATTACAAACAAATAACAATTTCTGATTTCCAGAATATCTTAAATAACTATACACTTTCTGTTTGTCATAACCGTCTCCTTGCACAAATTGCAAATCATAAAATTCTCCGTTTTTAACCGCATCTGAGCCATTAACAAACTTTAATAAATCACCATAAAATTCACGTAAATATTTTTGATTTTGATTTAATTTTCCTCCATCAAATTTCCCTTCATTCATCCACGCTTGGTGCGATTTTACACCCCAAAAATCAAACATGGTCGTGCGGTCGTCAGCTTGATTGAATCCTTCTTTATCATCGGCAGACTCTCCTACTTCTTGTCCAAAATAAATCATTATTGGACCTGAATGTAAGGTTGCAGTTACTACCATTGCAGGAATTACAGCAAGAGGATTGCCTTTCGCAAAAGAAGGTGTATTGATTCGGACTTCATCATGATTTTCTAAAAATCGTAGCATATTCTGAGAAATATCTCCCGATTCATGCTGCCAAACCTTAGTAATATCCTCAACGGTTGCTTCAGGTTTTTGCTCAACTAAGCGTCTAAGTGCATCATACAAACCTACTTTATCATATAAATAGTCAAACCCACCTACTTTTATGTAATTATGATATTCATTTGGATTATAAATCTCAGCAATAAAAATTGTATTCGGATACTCTTTTTTTACCTCAATAGTAGCGAATTTCCAAAACTCCACAGGTACCATTTCTGCCATATCACACCGAAAACCATCCACTCCTTTCGAAGCCCAATATTTCAAAATTTCAACCATTTTTGTCCACGTTGGCGGAATAGGCTCAAAATGTGTTTTACGTCCATGTTGAATATCAACCCCATAATTTAATTTAACAGTTTCAAACCAATCATCAATGGAAGGTTTTGCCGAAAAAACATCGTTACCAGAGGCTTTGGCAGGTTTTTCTACATAAGCAGCATCAACTGGAATAGGCGAAACAACTCCTTCTGGAATTTGAAATTGGGTATCAGGCAAATAATAGAAATTATTATCAGGTGCAAAAGATTTTGTAACGTCATCATTCTCCCCAAAGTCCTTTATGCCAGTCGGTTTCATATCTGAACGATACGACCTTGCCACGTGGTTTGGAACAAAATCCATCACGACTTTTAGCCCATTTTTATGAACTCGCCCAACCATAGCCTCAAATTCTTGGATGCGTTTTTTAGGGTCAGTTGCAAAAAATGGATTCACATCGTAATAATCTTTTACAGCAAATGGAGAACCACAACGCCCTTTTACAACATCTGGATGGTCTTTTGGAATCCCGATTGAAGTCAAATCTTCCATTGTTGCGTGTTCAATCAAACCCGTCATGTACAAATGTGAATAGCCAAACTCTTTTAATTTTTGAAGTGCCAAATCATTAACATCTTTAAACTTTGTAACGCCATTTTCTTGGGCAGAACCATTGGGTTTATTCGTTGTGTTTTTATTCCCCCACAAATGAAACATCATTTGATAGACAGTTAATTTATCCGTTTTGGTATTCATAAAATTAGTCGATGATAATTTAGTTTTTTCTTTGAGATTTGCTTTTACAGCCGAATCTTTTGATGGAATTATGGTATTCATTTGTACTTTTGAATTAGTAGGTTGAGTTGATTTTTTCACAGATTTAGTATTTCTGCTTACTTTTGTACTACGGAAAGTTTTGTTAGAATCGCCATTTCTGCTGTTGGAATCAGCATTCATATTATTTTCTGAAATTTTCTTGGCTGATTTAGCTTGAGAAAAAATCAAATTTGGGTTTAATAATGATACTAAAATAATAATTTTGAAAATTGAATTACGATTCATTTTTGAAGGTTTCTTAATATGAAATTTTATTCAGCGATAAGTATTTTAGTATTATCTTCAAAAGTAAGCATCATTTTTGTATGATAAAATAATGGTATTGCTTTATTTTGGTATTTAATAGGTTTTCCATTAACCAAATTTTATAAACTATGACAAAATATATTATTCATTGGATAGTATTCTATTCGCTCATTTGTGCTTTTACTTCGTTTTCGCAGTCACCCTCAATTCAGCGAATTGACCCCACAAATTGGTATGTAGGCATGAAAAACCCTAGACTTCAATTATTAGTTTACGGTAAAAATATCTCAGATTGCGAGGTAAAAATCAATTATGCTGGCGTAAAACTTGAAAAAATCAATAAAGTTGAGAATCCCAATTATCTTTTCTTAGACCTCAATATCGCTCCAGAAACCCAAGCAGGACAAATGAATATTGAACTTTCAAAGACCATTCAAGTCCAGAAAGGAAAGAAAAAAATGATTGACCAAATCGTTAAAATTACACAACCTTACTTGTTAAAAGTTCGTGACCAAAAACCACAAGTCATTGATTCAAAAGATTTTGTGTATTTAATTCTGCCTGACCGTTTTTCAAATGGTAACCCAACCAATGATAAATTTGCAGATATGGCAGACCCAGAAGCAGACCGTAAAAGTCCTTATCTACGGCACGGTGGAGATTTATTAGGTATCCAAAATCATTTAGATTATTTTACGGAATTAGGCGTAACAACACTTTGGTTGAATCCCGTAATTGAAAATAATCAACCTCAAACCAACGAAGGCGGTGTCATGCGTTCCGCCTATCATGGCTATGGTTTTACGGACCAATATAATGTTGATAGACGTTTAGGAGGAAATCAGGCCTATAAAAGTTTAGTAAGTGCTGCTCACGCAAAAGGCTTGAAAATCATTCAAGATGCTGTTTATAATCACGTGGGAATCAATCATTGGATTTTGAAAGACATGCCAATGAAAAATTGGCTGAATCAATGGGAAAAATATACCAATACTTCTTATAGAGATGAACCCGTTGTTGATGTTGTTCATGGCAATAAATCAGATTTTGATGTGATGCAAAGTGGTTGGTTTGTTCCCTTCCTGCCTGATTTGAACGAGAAAAATCCGTATGTTGCCAATTACTTAATTCAACACGCTCTTTGGACAGTCGAGTTTTTTGGGATTGACGGTTGGAGAATTGACACGTACCAATATAACGATTTACCTTTTATGAATCGTTGTAATGAAGCCTTATCAAATGAATATGGCAAAATGTTTATTACGGGTGAAAATTCTGTACAAAGTATTTATTCTCAAGCTTTTCACGTAAAAAATAATATAAACTTACCCTTCAAAAGTAATCTCCCTTCTCCGAATGATTTTGTCCTTGAAGCAGCAATTCTTGATGCGTTAAATCAAAATTTCGATTGGGGAAAAGGTCTAAATAGAATTTATTCAACCCTTGCCATGGATGGTTTGTATCAAGATTCTAACTTAAATATGACATTTTTGGATAATCATGACCAAGACCGTTTTTTTTCAGTAATTGGTGAAGATATGAATAAATATAAATTAGGACTTGGTTTTTTATTGACAACCCGTGGCGTTCCTCAATTGTATTATGGTACTGAAAATTTGACTAAAAGTTTTAAAAATCCATCCGATGCTGAGGTGCGTAAGGACTTTGAAGGCGGTTGGGCGGATGATAAAGTTAATAAATTTTCAGCTTCAGGAAGAACTGAAAAAGAGAATGAGGCTTTTAATTTTGTTAAGAAATTAGCTAATTATCGTAAATCAAGCGAGGTATTAACGACTGGAAAATTAACGCAGTATTTACCCACAGATGGTTTATACGTATATTTTAGACATACCTTAGACAAAACTGTGATGATAATTATGAGCCAAAATAAAGAAGATAAAAACCTTGATACTACTCGATTCATGGAAAATATGAAGGGTTACGTCAGTGCAAAGAATGCAATAACTGATGTTTCGATTACAGATTTAAAGACATTAAAAATACCAGCTAATACTTTTACTATTTTAGAATTACAAAAATAAATATGAGGTGTGAATTATGAGTTATAAGATTTTGGGAATGGATTACTAATTATGAATTCACAATACTAAAACTTTGACCTTATAATTCATACTTCATACCTTAAAAAAACATGATAACAACAAAAGCCTGCCTCTTCGATCTCGATGGCGTAATTGTGGACACTGCCGTGTATCACTTCCAAGCGTGGAGACGATTGGCAAATGAATTAGGATTTGATTTTACCGAACATCAAAACGAACAATTAAAGGGTATTTCCAGAATGGAATCCTTAGATTTAATCTTAAAATGGGGAAATGTTATCCTTTCAGAGGAAGAAAAAATTGAATGGGCAACTCGTAAAAATGCTTGGTATTTAGAATTAGTATTACAAATGAGTCCCGATGAAGTTTTAAAGGGCGTTCCAGCATTTTTGAAAAGTTTACGAGCAAACGGAATTAAAATTGCTTTAGGGTCAGCCAGTAAAAACTCTAGGCTTATTCTCGAAAAAATTAAAATGATTGAGTTTTTTGACGTAATTATTGATGGAAATGACCTTACCAGAGGTAAACCTGACCCTCAAGTATTCTTGTTGGGAGCAGAAGCAATAGGCTGTAAACCAGCAGATTGTGTTGTTTTTGAAGATGCACTAGCAGGCGTACAGGCAGGCAAAGCGGGCGGAATGAAAGTAATTGGCGTTGGAGATGCTAAGATTCTTCACGAAGCTGATTTTGTAATAAAAGGCTTTGAAGAAATGACAGTAGAACGATTATTTTGAGAATAAAACCATCAAACACCTTAGCACAGCAAATTACCTTGACGGTTTTTTAGTTAATTTCGTATAGAATGAAAAGCAATACATAACTTATTGTATTATTCCAATAGTTTTAAAAGAAAAAGTTAAATATCTATTGTTAAACTAAGAATAGTCTTTTATTTTGCCGTCAACCATCTTTTATAAAATATGAAGAACTATCTAAAACACGATGAATGGTGTATCATCGAAGAAGGATTTAATCGTGAATTTAACGAAATTACTGAGTCAATATGTTCCTTAGGAAATGGACGAATGGGACAACGAGGTAATTTTGAAGAAACTTTTACGGGAAAAAGCCTTCAAGGAAATTATGTTGCTGGGGTTTATTATCCCGATAAAACCCGTGTGGGTTGGTGGAAAAATGGCTATCCAGAATATTTTGCCAAAGTTTTAAATGCTGCTAATTGGATAGGTATAAAGGTTGAAATTGAAGATGAAATTTTAGACTTAAATACGTGCGAAGTCTCTGATTTTCAGCGTGTTTTGAATATGAAAGAAGGCTATTTAGAACGTTCTTTTATAGCCACTTTATCTTCTGGAAAACAATTGAAAGTTAATTCAAAGCGAATTAATTCTATCGTAGATGATGAAGCTGGTGTGATTCGTTATTCAATTACGCCCCTTAATTTTGATGGAAAAATCACCCTTACTCCTTTTGTTGATGGTGATGTTAAAAATAAGGATGCTAATTACGATGAAAAGTTTTGGGAAGAAGTTCAAAAAGAAACTGCATTTGCCGAAGGATACATAGAATTAAAAACAAAGAAAACTGGTTTTCACGTTGTTACAGGACAACACTTTGAAATTTTTCAAAATAAGAAATCAGTCGATTTTCAAAGCCTTCCCATCAAAGCGGAAAAATACGTAGCAAGTCAAGTAATCTTGAATGTTAATGTAAATGAAGAAACCGTTTTAATCAAATACGCTTGTAATCTTTCTTCTGAAAATCATAAGATTGAAGATTTAATGAGCCATTCAAAAGCCTATTTAAGAAGGATTGCGGAAAAAGGTTTTGATAAAATGGCTTCGGAACAAGCCTCATCATGGGCTTCCAAATGGGAAATGAACGATATTGTTATTGAAGGTGATATTGCCGCTCAACAAGGAATTCGTTTCAATATTTTCCAAATGAATCAGACTTATACGGGCGAAGACACCCGTTTAAATATTGGTCCAAAAGGCTTTACAGGTGAAAAATATGGTGGTTCAACGTATTGGGACACCGAGGCCTATTGTATTCCCTTCTATTTGGCAACTGCCGACCAACAAGTTGCACGTAACTTATTGATATACAGATGGAAACACTTAGGTAAAGCCATTGAAAATGCGGAGAAATTAGGATTCAAAGACGGTGCAGCCTTGTATCCGATGGTTACGATGAATGGCGAGGAATGTCATAATGAATGGGAAATTACTTTCGAAGAAATTCACCGAAACGGAGCCATTGCTTACGCTATTTATGATTACGTAAATTATACGGGCGATGAAAAATACTTAGCAGAATACGGTTTTGAAGTACTTTTAGGTATTGCTCGTTTTTGGTCGCAGCGAGTTAATTGGTCAGAAAATAAACAACAATACGTAATGTTGGGAGTAACAGGGCCCAATGAATACGAAAATAATGTCAATAATAATTGGTACACCAATTACTTTGCCGTTTGGTGTATGAAGTACGTAATTGAAGTTTCAGTACTTATAAAAAGTTCTGATTCAGTACGTTATGATGAATTATCTTCTCTTACTAACTTAAACGAAGTTGATGAATTTGCAAAATTTACGCACATCATTGAGAATATGTATTTTCCTGAAAGTGCTGAGTTAGGTATTTTCCTACAACAGGATGGATTTTTAGATAAAGAACTTATCAAAGTGAATGATTTAGATGCTTCACAAAGACCAATCAATCAAAAATGGTCATGGGATAGAATTTTACGTTCATGTTTCATTAAACAAGCTGATGTTTTACAGGGAATGTATTTCTTTGAAGATGATTTTGAAATTGAAACTTTAAAAAGAAATTACGATTTCTATGAGCCAATGACTGTTCACGAATCCTCATTGAGTCCTTGTGTTCATTCAATTATTGCTGCAAAATTAGGAGATAAAACTCATTCTTATGAATTTTACAAAAGAGCAGCTCGTTTGGATTTAGATGATTATAACAACGATACTGAAGATGGATGCCATATTACCTCAATGGCTGGAACATGGATGTCGCTCGTGAAAGGTTTTGGGGGGATGCGTGTTCGTAACGGGAAGGTATATTTTGCTCCTTTTGTTCCAGATAATTGGACTTCGTTCTCATTTAAAGTGCGTTTCAGAGGAAATTTATTGAATATTAAAACGACAACTAATGAAGTTACGATTGAAAATTTGTCGGGTGGTGATACCAATATTTTCTTGTATGATGAAGAGCAAATTTTGAAAGAAAAGTCGAGTATTGTAGTGAAGCAAAAAGACGTTGTTTTAGCTTAATTTGAAGGTTATACAATTATAAATTTATTTTGATAATTAAACTACTCGAAAGTTTTAATTAATTAAACTACAATCAACAAAAAAGCCCCAAATTGGGGCTTTTTTGTTAGCTATACTACCTTCAAAATCTAAGTAGTTGCAAATTCTTTCTGAATCATCTGAACATCTGGAATTGAAGTATCGTCCAAACCAATACGACCTCTTTCTTTTCTCACAATTCTTGAATAAAGACCCACTTCTTGACTAAATAAGAAAGTGAATAATAACTTAACAAATGAAGTGTGATATTTCAAATTATCGTAAAATTCTGGAGCTGCAGCTTTCAATTTTGGAAGATTATTCCAAGGTACAGAGGGCATATCGTGGTGTTCGTTGTGATAGCCAACATTCATATTTATTCCGTTCAAACCACCATAATAACTGTACGTTTCTTGATGCTTGTCTAACACCAAATAGTGTTCCTGAATCCATCTTGCTCCAAGCGGATGCAAACCAACCGAGAACATGAAACTTGCTCCCATATATCCCAAAGCTGACCATCCCATCGTGTAAACAATAATAGCATTAAAGGCAATCTGACCTACAATGTTCATTACCACCCATTTATCAACAATGGCTAATTCCAAACAACGAAGTGTTCTAATTGCTTGAAATACAGGAAAAAATAACAACCATAATGCTTTCCCAATAAAATAATTGTTAATTAATTTGGCTTCCCAAGCATCTGGAAGGTCAGCATCCAATTCGTGAACACCTTGAAAAGCATGGTGCTTTAAATGGTAGTTTTTGAAAGAAATAGCCGTTGGAGCTAAAGAAGGAAAATTAGCAATAATTCCTGCATATACATTCCAAGAAGGCTTCTTAAAAATTAAATTATGGGCAGCTTCATGAATACAAATAAATAAAGTATGTACTGGAAAAGCACCAATAAACCAAGCCGCCGCTAAAATAACATACCAAGCTTGGTCTTTCACTAAATATGCCATTAAAAGCTGGATTGCCACACAAGCAAGTATCCAAACCATTGTCATTGGGTTCTTAGCAATCAATTTTTTGACTTCTGGGTGAGCTTTTAAAATTTGTCTTGTCCGTACACGGTGAGGTTCAACACCCTCTACATGTGTAAAATCTTGTTGATAAGCCATTGATATTTTGTTTATTATAATTTATAAGGATTCGTGATAATCTTTGAATAATCACACAAATATACTACGAACCGTGCGTTTTATCAATTTGTTTAGTAAATAGTCCAATTTTTGAAAAATATTTCTGAATGAATAACGAATTTGTAAGTTATAGTATTTTATTTGCAATTAGGAATAATGTACTCGCTTGAATTTCAATAATTTATATAAATTAATCATTCAAACCTTAAATTAACCAAACCACCAAGGGTCTTTAGTTTTTTGACCATTAATTAAATACGCTTTCTGTTTCAGAAATTTTTCAAAAGCTGATGCCTCCATTCTTGTTCCACCAATACCAGACATTTTGAAAGCGTTTATTTTACCTTCGTGTATGACAGCAGTTAATGCAACATCATTTATGGACACCGCTCCACATTTCATTTGTCGAGCAATAGTCATAGCTTCTTCTTCCTTTCCAGCAAAAACTGCCCCACTCAAACCATATTGAGTAGCGTTAGCAAATTTTACGGCTTCATCTACATTGGTATAGGTCATAACAGGTAAAATTGGTCCAAAAGTTTCATCCGTCATTATCTTCATTTCATGAGTAACATTGGTCAAAATTGTGGGGCGACAATAATATCCTCCATCCAATTCTTCACATTTTCTCGAACCAGCTTTTAAAATTGCACCTTTCTTAAAAGCATCTTCCAGTTGCTCATTAATTATGGCGACTCGTTTTTCGGATATAATTGGTCCAATTTGTCCAGAATCCATCGATGGAAAGGCTAAGTTTAATTGATTAGCTTTTGCAACTAATCTTGATACAAATTGATGGAAAATATTTCTATGCACATAAATTCGCTCAATGGACGAACAAGATTGTCCTGCGTTGGTAACACTTCCCCACAAAATTGCTGAAGTAGCATGTTCAATATCAGCCGTTTCTGTAACAACAACGGCATCTTTTCCGCCTAATTCCAAGAAAACTGGGATAAAATTATCACAAGCCGTTTGATACACTTTTCGCCCTGTTGCCGTTGAACCTGTGAAACAAATAATGTCTGTTAATTTACCAAGTTCCTCGCCCGTTTCTTCTCCTCCTTCTATGTAGTTTAAAATTCCCAATAAGTCAGGTACTTGATTAATAGTTTTTTGGAGTACTTCAATAAATCTTGGGGTAATTTCTGAAGGTTTTACTATGATAGCACACCCCGCCAATAGTGCAGGAATTGTATCAATTAGGGAAAGAAATAAAGGAAAATTACAAGGACTTATTACACCCACGAGGGAATAGGGTTCATATTCTTGCTCAATTTCTAAAAAGGGAATAGAAGATGTTTTTCTGTCAGTTTTTGAGAAAAAATTTCTCGAAATATTTGACCATTTATCAATAAATGAAGCCAGTAAATCTACTTCCAAAATCGTTTCCCATTTACGTCCCGTATCCATGCAAAGGGCATCAATTAATTCATCTTTAAATTCTCCAACAACCTCTTTCCAGGCTTGTAATGCATCGATTCTAAATTCAATACCTGATTTCACCCATGTAATTTGAGCTTCACGCATCAACCCAGTTTTAACTTTCAATTCTTTTGCTGATGGCGGAAATATTTCGTAATAATATTGTCCTGTTCTTGGGTTTTTTATTTTCATTTCGTTAAGCTATGAGTCATAAGATTTACTGCAAGATTTTATTTTTACTAAGAACTCCTCACTCAGTACTCATTAAATTATCTTAACTCATATTTCCATAAAATATTATTACAATAACTTAATCTTCAAAGGAATAACATTATTTACCTCTTACAATTATATTTTACAGGCAAAGCTATATTTAAAGTACAATGCTTAGAAACAAGCAATCGTTAGAATTTTGTTGAATAAAATACTTTTTTAAATTATGACATCCATAGTTATGCGGAATTATTCGTTAACTATTCCTTCTACAACACCTATTTCAACAAAAATACGTATTCTTCCCTAAAACAATGAATGACTTATGCTATTTAATTGATTGTATTCATTATTTTAGCTTTTATTTTTGATAATATCCACTAAAAACAATCTTGCAAGCTCATTCTTGCTAATTAAAATGAAAAACCTGAAATATTTCGACAAAAAAGAAGCCATTTTTCAAGCGATGTTAGAACTAATTTCCAAATATGGTTTTCATAGTTCTCCGATGTCGGAGGTTGCTAAACAAGCAAATGTGGCGGCGGGTACAATATATCACTATTTTAAAAGCAAAGACGAATTAATATGTGCTTTGTATATAAGATTGAGAGAAAAATTTGTCGATAATTTGTTTAAAACGGATGATTCAACTAAGCCTTTTAAAGAACGGTTTCGTCATTTTTATTTACAAATGATTCAAGAAGCCATCAAAAACCCAAAAGAATTTTATTTTTTAGAGCAGTTTTCAAACTCTCCTTTTGTAACCAATATTCCAAAAGCTAATTTACAAGCCTTGGACCAACCAATGTATGATTTTTTACGCAAAGCTGTTTTTACGCAGGTTTTAAAAGATATACCACCTAAAATATTGGTAGCCTTTGTAATAGGCAGTGCTACTTCCATTATCAAATTGCAACTATCAGGAGAGTTTAAAATGACTTCTTCTGATTTAGAATTAGCTTTTTTCGCTTGTTGGGATGGCATCAGGAAAGGTTAGATTATAGAACTTCATGTTCTATAACTTTGAAGTTTTAAATAATTTTTCACCAAAATTGATTTTCACCCTATTTATTAAAATAAATGTTAAGATAAACTATTTGTGATTTTTGTTGAAGTACTTGAATGCAAAATACAAAGCTACGAGGAGCAAAATTAAAAATCCGAGAGAAAATAATTGCTCTACAAAGGGTGATAAGTGTGGTTGTGTTTGAAGTAATTTCATTTTTTCGTTTTTTAGGTAACCTAATCTTTATTCAATGAATTTAATTAGTAATTTTTAGTGTTTCTAAAACAAATTAACTAATCTTAGTTTAGAAGTCAAAGAAAAAGGGCGTATTTTTGAATATAGAACAGATATTTCTATTTGTGAAAGCTATTAAAATTTATTAGAAACATTGGGTTGGGATACATTTTTCTGTGTATGACCATACAATTATGAACTTAAAGTCAAATCACTTCCGCTTTAGCGTACCGATGCGTAAAGATGACAAATAACAAAAATGCATAAACAAATAAAAATTGGTGTAATTAACGTTTCTGACCGTGCGAGTGCGGGTATTTATGAGGATATTCCTGGGAAAGCTGTTGTGGAAACTTTAAAAGAATATTTAATTTCTGAATTTGAAACGGTTTATCGAGTAATTCCTGATGAACAGGAGTTAATTTCTCAGACTTTAATCGAAATGGCGGATATTCACAATTGCTGTTTAATCGTAACAACGGGCGGCACAGGTCCGGCAAAACGTGACGTTACACCCGAAGCCACAGAAGCAATTTGTGAAAAAATGATGCCTGGATTTGGAGAATTAATGCGACAGGAAAGTTTGAAATATGTGCCAACAGCAATCCTTTCAAGACAAACGGCGGGAATTAGAGGGAGTTCATTAATAATAAATTTGCCTGGAAAACCCAAGGCAATCAGACAATGTTTAGATGTTGTTTTTCCAGCTGTACCTTATTGCATTGATTTAATTGAAGGAGCTTATCTAGTTTGCAATCAGAAAGTTATGAAGGAATTTCGACCAAAAAATTAATTAGAAAATTATCTTAATCTATCCAATTCATTGGTTAAATCATCCACAATATTTTTTACTCTTTCTAAGGATATGTGAGGTTCAGGAAGTTGCTGACTGATGAAAGAATTTACTTCCCAAATCTCAACTACATCTTTGATTGAAATCTCAAAACTTGATATTGTTGGGTTATCAGAACTCAACAATAATGCTCCTTTTATTTTTACTTGATTATAAACCCTACGGTAAATTACCCCTTGTTGAGGGGTTACTAAAATATAAAACTTCCCATCTTGCACATCCGTCCAATCTGAAATTCCACTACCAACCACAATCGAATTTTGCATTGGAAAATCGTTTCCCATGTCAAAAGCTCTACTTTTATCGGAGGTAATAAAAGGCAATGAAATAGTGGGTAATGAACGTAAATAATCAACCTTTTGACAATTTGCTAAATATTCTTTAACCGCACTATTCTTAATATATGGCGTTAATTTAGCAACACTTTTTGCTAAATTTTCAGGTTCATTTTTAGGCAAATTACTAACCGTATGTAAATGATTATCAACAAATTGCTGAAAGGATGTTTCATTTTCGGTTAAAAAACTGCGTTGTAAAACTTGTCTTTGAGGGATAATTACTACTTCTTCTTTTTCTTGAAAAAATTCCTCTACAATTTTAGCAACGGGTTTAGGTTCGGAAGAATTAGTAAACGGTCGGGAATCTGGCGAATAATGAGACGGTTGTAAATTGTTTCTGGGGATAGGTTGTTCAATAATTCCTGTTATACTTTGCGACAAACTTATACCTGGTGTTTCTCGAATTTTGCGAATATCAGTTTTAATGAGTGAATCTACCGATGTACCAAAAACTTGGGCAATTGTTTTGAGATTTTCAAGATTTGGATTAGCCCTTGCTTCTTCATAGGCACCTAATAATGATCGTTTTATACCAATACGACGAGCAAATTGTTCTTGTGTCAAACCATTCAAACGGCGGAGGTATTTGATGTTATTGCTGACGATGGACATAGTAATTTTTTTTAATTTAAGGATGTTTTGAAGGATTTAAAACGTATCAAAACTACTTAGCAAGAATTATGAGATTGCTAAAATAAAGCAGTTAATTACTAATGATATTGTAAAATAACTATAAAATAATGAAAAAGCCAATTCAAACTTGTTTTTTTGTATTTTTACAGTATCCAATATAAACGAAACGACAAGCCTAAATTATGGAACAGATAATTATTGACAATCATCTTGAAGCAAAAATATTAACGGTTTTTAAAGCTCAAAAAGCAAATACTCAAAATCTTGCCAATACCAATTCGAGAGAACGCAAGGCCAAACTTCAAAAAATTCTTGATTGGACGCTTTCACACGAAGAAGAAATTGGTCAAGCACTTTATGATGATTTTAAAAAAAATCCTGCAGAAACAAATTTAGGTGAGATATTTGGCGTAGTGGGCGAAATAAAACATTTAATGAAACACCTAAATTCGTGGATGAAACCACAGTCTGTTCCAACACCGTGGAATATGATTGGCACGTCTGCCCATGTGATATTTGAGCCAAAAGGCGTTTGTTTAGTAATTTCTCCTTGGAATTATCCCTTCAATCTTTCTTTAAAACCGCTCGTGCAAGCAATTGCCGCAGGAAATACGGTTGTGTTGAAGCCTTCGGAAATGACTCCGCATACTTCAGCATTAATCAAAGAAATGCTTTCAGAGTTATTTGATGCTAATGAAGTTGCCGTATTTGAAGGTGATGCTACGGTTTCACAACTATTACTGAATCAACCTTTTAACCATATTTTCTTTACAGGAAGTCCAATTGTTGGAAAAATTGTAATGTCAGCGGCGGCTAAAAATTTAACTTCCGTAACATTAGAATTGGGAGGAAAATCGCCATGTATCATTGATGAAACAGCTAATATTAAAAAATCTGCTGAGAAAATTGCTTGGGGAAAATTCATTAATAACGGACAAACTTGCATCGCCCCCGATTATGCCTTGGTGCATAAAACTGTTGAGAAGGAGTTTATTATAGAGATGAACAAACCGATTAAAGCAATGTATGGTGAGGATGTTAAAGCCTCAAATGATTATTGCCGACTAGTAAATAACCACCATTTTAACCGTTTAAATGGACTTTTACAAGAATCTATTGAGAAAGGAGCTAACGTTTCTGGGGGTGGACAAACGGATAGTTCAGAAAATTATGTCGCTCCTACCCTTCTGACCAATGTAAATGATTCAATGAAAATTATGAACGAAGAGATTTTTGGACCCATTTTACCGATTGTAAGTTATTCAACCAATGAAGAAGCAATTACCCACATCAAAAATCGTGAAAAGCCTTTGGCAATGTACATCAATTCTGGAAAAGAATCGAATATTAAGTACTTTATGGAGAATTCTTCAGCGGGTGGAACGGTCATTAATGATTGTATGGTTCACTACGGACATACAGAGATTCCCTTTGGAGGCATAAATAATTCAGGAATTGGAAAATCAGGAGGCATTTGGGGATTTACAGAATTCTCAAATCAACGGGCGGTAATGAGACAAAAATTTGGAACTTTTAAAATGATTTATCCACCTTACACGCCTGCGGTGGCAAAATTAATAAGGTTTTTTGTGAAGTATATGTAAGTCATAATTTTCATAAAATAATCTATACCTCCCAAAACTTTGAAACTTTTGGGAGGCATGGAATAAATAATAATACTAAACACATGGTTAATTAAATGTTTTACAACTAATTTTTATTAGTAAAATCATTTCATAGTGACAGCTTTCAATTCTTCCTCAGCCATTTTTACGGCTTCATAAGCATTTACGATTCCTCCAGTGGCGGATAATAAACTAAAATCAACCAATTGTCTCGTCCCAGGTTGTGCAACTTTTAATTTACTTAATTTAATGGCAGAATCGAGAATAATTTGTTTGATTTTTTTGTAATCAAATTCTGGATAATATGACATCAATAAAGCCGCCAAGCCAGTAACAACAGGTGCAGACATACTTGTTCCGCTCAAATCATCGTATTGAGAACCAACAACCGTTGATTTTAAATCCACCCCAGGAGCAAAAACATCAACCATTTTATGTCCATAATTAGAAAACTCTGCCACAGAACTTGGTACTTGCATCCAAGAAGTTGCACCTACTTCAATCCAATTATCTGCTTGCTCTCCATCAAAAAAAATCTTTGAAGGAAAATTATCATTTATGTCAATATCTTCGTTCTCATTTCCTGCGGCATGAATCAACAATACGCCCTTCATTTGTGCATATCTAACGGCAGCATCAACAGCCTGTTTTTGAGGAGAAACTGATTTTCCGAAACTCATGTTAATAATTTTCGCACCATTATCTACTGCATATCTGATGGCATTGGCAATATCTTTATCACGTTCATCGCCTTCTGGCACAGCTCTAATTACCATGATTTTCACATCTTGAGCAACACCTAAAATACCTAATGAATTATTGCGATTTGCTGCCACAATCCCCGCTACATGAGTTCCGTGTCGAGCATCTGGACCTTTCACTTCATTATTACCATAATCTCTGTCGTTCACATTGTCAACATCGTCACCAACAATTGCCCTTGGATTGAAGGATAAGTTTATGCCAAATTTGAATTGAGCATCATAATATTCGTAAGCCTCTTTTAGTTTCTCTTCATCTTGACCAATTTGCTCTAATAACTCAAAAACCCCTTTGGCTTTTTTAACGTCTTCAGGGTCTTTATTAGTAATTTTGTTGAGGTCCTCTTTACTCACTTCTTTAACATTCAAATAAGAAGAGAGAATCAATTTTGATTCGACATACTTTTCATACAATTTAATAACAAAGACTCCTTGTTCTTCTAATTCTTTTACTTTTGCTCCGTACTTAGCTTTGTATTCTATGTATAATTTATGCTCAATTTTCATTGAGGGTGATAAACTTGGAATATCTTGAATGTATTGATAAATCCTTTTCAAACGAGCAAATTCACGAGTAACTTCCATCGTTTCACGGACAATATCAGTACCATCTTTTCCACCCAAAAAATCCCAACCATTAATATCATCGATGTACCCATTTCTATCGTCATCAATTCCATTACTCGGAATTTCTTTTGAATTTACCCAAATAATACCCTTCAAATCTTCATGATTTATATCCACACCAGAATCAATAATGGCCACAATAATGGTTTTTGATGGCTTTTTATTTAAAAACTCACGATAAGCCTTTTCTGTACTAATACCTCTGACACCATTTTCAGAGTAATCAAGATTGAACCAATTTAACGGGGCTTTTTCGAGAGACAGTTCCAAATATTGTGCCTTGGAAATTCCAATTG
>JANXRS010000485.1 GCA_025356745.1 Arcicella sp. | reverse complement strand
TTTAGGTTTATGTTAACATAAATACTTCATTTTTAGGTTTTATCTTAAATTGAATCTTTTTTCATTATCCAAAATAAGCTCAATTTGTATTTTTCCAAGCAGTTTTATTGTACTTTTAAATGCGTTGAACCTGATTTAATTTCTAAATTGTTAAATTGAAGATACTTTAAATATCAAATTTTGAAAAATCATTTGCATCTTCCACAGGTACAACTACTTGTGCTAATTGTTCTCCAAAATAATAATAAGCAGCTTTACCAGATACTGTACCTGCTTCGTAAACGGCTACAAGTGTGCCTGCAGCTAATGAAACCCCAGCTACTATCATTCCCCATATAGCAGCTTCTTCTTGCGAATGTTCAAATGTTGTTGTTTTTTGAAACTGGGAATTTGAATAACTTCCAAAAGCAACATTACTTCCGATAGAATTAATCATTAGAAATAGACAGGCAAAAAAGAGGAGGGTAATTTTTTTTAATGTTTTTTTCATGACTTAATTTGATTTAAATGATAAATATGAATCTCAAATAATTTTCGTTTAATAAAAGTATTTGATTGATACAAATGTTGTCTCTATTTTAAAATTAACCAAATTTTCTGCGTTGTTAATAACAATAAAAACGATTGTAAAATACAAGGGGCAATTTATTTATCATAACGAAAGTATTTTACACAAAATAAATTTATATATTTGAGTAAGTAATCTATATTTAAGAGTAGAACTCAATAGTAAATTTCTTATACCTTAACTCAATTAAAATGAAATCTTATGAAAGCACCATTGAAAATTGGAGAAAAAGTTAGAATAGTACGTAACATAACAGATTTATCACAAATGAACATTGCTTCACAATTAGGAATTACTCAACAGGCTTATCAACAACTTGAACAAGGCAAGACGATTATGACAGAAACGAGGTTAACAGAAATTGCAAAAATTTTGGATGTAACAGAACAAGAGATTATAAATATTGACCAAGTTCCGATTATTAATAAAAATTTAAAACATTGCCAACAGTTTGGCAATTACAAGCCTGTTTATTATAATGAAAAAAAATTAGATGAAAATGTTGAGAAAGATAAGGTAGTAAATGATTTGAAGAGTGAAGTATCTACTCTAAAATTAATGTTTACTAAATTAATCCAAAAATTAGGTATAAATGATGAGGAAGATTCTGTATCATATTAGATAAAAAAGCCTTTTAGATAATCCTAAAAGGCTTTTTTGTTGTAGATTTGTAGAAATATATTACCGATTTCAAAATGAATTATATCCTTTTCGACGATCAAAATATTCGTCCCGCTTTATTGCCCTTGACATTTACCCGTCCCGTTTGCGAAATCCGTATTGGGATTCAGACAATTTCTGAAAAATGGAATGATTGTCTCAAAACAGCGGTATCGTTTCAAACACAGGATTATTTACAGAAAAAATATCCGATGAATCTTTCGGAAGATAATATTTTTATTAACGGAGCCATTTGTCCGAATCCTGAATTGGTGGAGGTAATTGAGAATTTACCTATCAATTGTATTCTTACGCAGGGAATGGAAGTAATTGCGTATAGAAATCAACAATATAATCCACCCGTTGATGTGTTTGAAAAAATAGTTGCTTATGAAGGTAAATTGTTGATATTAAAGCAATTAACGGATATTTTCACCCATAACGGAGCGGAAATAAAAGCTGATTTTGAGCGAATAACCAAAGACCGAACATCACAACCGATTACCGATAAATTCACGGCATTTTATAATGAATCTCAGATTTTTATTGAAGAAGGAGCTGATATTAAAGCCGTCGTTTTGGATGCCAACAATGGGTGCATATATATCGGAAAAAATGTGCGGATACAACCTGGAACGATGATTCAAGGACCTTTTGCCATTTGTGAACATTCGGTAGTGAATATGGGAGGGAAAATGCGTCCCAATACCACCATCGGACCTTTCTGTAAGGTAGGAGGGGAGATTAGTAATTCTGTTCTTTTTGGAAATGCTAACAAAGGACACGAAGGTTTTATGGGTAATGCCGTAATCGGCGAATGGTGTAATTGGGGAGCGGATACAAATAATTCTAACTTGAAAAATGATTATTCAAAAGTAGATTTGTGGAGTTACGTAACCAATCGTTTTGAAAATACTGGAATCCAATTTGCGGGACTCATCATGGGCGACCATTCAAAATGTGGCATTAATACGATGTTTAATACAGGAACGATTGTGGGTGTAAATTGTAATATATTCGGAGCAGACTTTCAACCTCGACACATTCCTTCTTTTTCGTGGAGTTCGGGAGGAGAAGAATTCAAAACCTACCATCTCAGAAAAGCAAATCAAGTGGCAAAAGCCGTAATGGAACGCCGTTCAAAGGTTTTTGATGAAGTGGAAGAAGGAATTTTGAAGGCAGTTTTTGAATTGACGAGGTAATTATTTTGCGTTACAAACGCATTACAAGTCCACCCCGATTGCAAATCGGGGTGAGCGAGTTATCAAATATTTTATTAAAATCGTTTCAAATCTATTAAATTCTGAGGTATTTCTTTACTATTCCAATCGTCATGAATGGCCAATGCTGCACCCAAGGCAGTCGCTTGAGCTACAGAAGCCGCATAAACTTCCATTGCTGGGAAGGCTTTTGCCAACAGATTCATGTAGATTTCATTCTTTCCAAAACCTCCATCCACAAATAATTTCTTTACGGAATTATCATTTAAAACCAATTTTGAGGAAACGATTTGTTTGTTCACAATATTCACAATCAACTGATGATAAGCAGATTCGTAGGTATCATTTTTGAAGTTTTTTGTCAATTCTGAATCAAATTTTACGGTTTTATAATAATCTAAAGGCTTATCAAACTGTTCCGATAATTGCTTAATAATTTGCTCATGTTCATAACCCGCAAATAGTCGTGACGCCTTCACAGGTTCGCCCGTGTATTGCTTATAAATCAGACAATCAGCCTGTAATTCTTCATCCGTAAGAGGTGTATGATTGAATGGATTGAGGGTAATACACCAAGTTCCCGTAGAAATTAACACAAATTTTTGCCCTTTGAAAGTGGCTAAATAAGGAATCAAAGCGGCAGAGCTATCATGTAAACCTATTCCGATTGGCAAAGAGTGATTGAGAAATGAGTTCGTAACTTGAGTGAATAACTGATAATTTATTGGTGCTAATTTTTCGATAACTCCCTCTTTTTTAACCCATTCGTGATACTTATTTTCCTCAAAATCCCAGAGATTAGTATGACAACCGATGCTGGTAATATCTGAAAAATATTGTCCTGTAAAAAGGAAACTAATGTACTGCGGAAGATGCAAAGAATAGTGAATCTGAGCAAATAGTACTGGATTTTCGTATTTTAAACGATATAAAACCATTCCCGAATTAAGATTTCCCAAAATTGGGGAGGCGGTTTTACGAGTAAAAACCTGTTCGCCTCCGTAGGTATTATAGAATTGTTTTTTGAGTTCTTCTGAATAAGGTTTTAGATAATTATAAAGTGGAGCAACCACTTTTCCTTCTGAATCAAGATGCACAAAACTGGCTCCATAAGTTGAAAAATTAAGGGCTTTTATCTCAAAACTTGGGTTTTGCAATACTTCATTAAAAGTGTTAATAACCCATGAACTCAATAATTCAACGTCTTCACAAGCGTCTCCATCTTCGTCGGTTATTTCGTCGAATTGCGTGGATTTTTCTAAAACTATTTCATAGTTTTCGTTGAAAAGGAAAAGTTTTTTGTTGGTTTTGCCAATGTCAAAAATGGCAATGGTTGGGATTTTCATTTTATAATTGATATAATTTTATAATCCCGTAGCTATCGTTTTAAAACCTCTTTCGCCAATCAAATTTTCTCTAACTTTCAGATTTCTAAATACTTGTATCGGATTAATTGCACCGCCAACACGAAGACTTGCTTCTGAAACCAAAGCCCGAACATCAGTGCGGAAAGCGTTTTGCAAAATCTGTTGACAACGAACAGTATCATTTTCATTCTGAGCAATTTCTAAGGCATTTCTGTCCACCGACAGTGCTTGTGCGTAAGCCATCATGATTGCTTCAACTGACTGTAAAAGGTCTTCTAAGGGGTCTTTTACATTGTGTGATGCATCAATCATCCAACCTAAATCCAAAGCGTGGTTCATGCCTCTGGTGTTCATTCCTTCCACTAATTCGTTGAAAATCAAGAACAATTGGTAAGGTTTAATTGAACCTGCGGTCAAGTCATCATCACCATATTTTGAATCGTTGAAGTGGAAACCACCCAATTTACCTTCCATCAGTAATAAAGAAACAATTTGCTCAATATTGGCATTCGGTAAATGATGTCCTAAATCCACCAAAGTATAGGCTTGGTCGCCTAACTTATTAGCATATAAAAGAGACTGTCCCCAATCGCCAACGGTAGTTGAATAGAAGTTTGGTTCCGCACATTTATATTCCACAAACATTTTCCAGTTTGAAGGTAAAGTGGCATAAATTTCTTGTAAACCTTCCAATGTATTTTGGAATGCTTTTCTGAAATTTAATTGCCCAGGGAAACATGAACCATCTGATAACCAAATGGTTAAAGATTCTGAACCTAATTCAATGCCGTGTTTAATTACTTCAATATTATGGTCAACCGCTTGTTTACGAATGGCTTTATTTACGTTCTGTAATGAGCCAAATTTATAACTTAATGCTTGATTTGCTTGGTCTTGAAAAGTGTTTGAATTAACGGCATCAAACTTCAAACCGTGCTGAGCTGCAAGCGTTTTGATAGCATTGGCATCCGTTGGAATATCCCAAGGAATGTGTAAAGAAATGGCTCCCGATGACTGATTTAAGGCATGTAAAAGTCCAACATCTTCAATTTTTTCTTCTAATGAACGAGGTTCTCCACCACCTGGAAAACGCCCAAAACGAGTTCCACCCGTACCCAAAGCCCACGAAGGAATAGCAATTTGGAAATCAACTAATTGTTTGATAATCGTCTCACTATTAGTAATTTCAGCAATGCTGAACGCTAATTTACGTTGGTGAGTTTTTAAATTATCGTTATTATATTGTTCTATAAAAGATTTTGAGATTTGCATTTTGGATGAGTTAATCGAACACGGATGAACTGTGTTAAAAGTCAAAAATTATCGAACAAAAGCCATTGCTACGCCACCATCAACATTCAAAACATTTCCCGTAGATTTGCTTAAAAGTCCACCAACAAAGGCAAAACAAGCATTGGCAATATCATCTGGTAAAATAGATTCTCCTAGCAAGGTACGTTTTGCGTAATAAGCTGGTAATTCTTCTACCGTAATTCCGTAAGCCTTGGCACGACCTTCTGCCCAACCACCTGCCCAAATATTTGAATCGGCAATTACAGCATCTGGATTAACCACATTTACTCTAATTTTATCAGCTCCCAATTCAGCTGCATTTAATCTTGAAAGGTGTAATTGAGCTGCTTTTGCCGAACCATATCCTGCATTATTTGGTCCTGAAACTAAGGCGTTTTTAGAAACAATATTTATAATATCACCACCAAAACCTTGTTTACGCATCACTTCAACGGCTGCTTGGGTTACAAAGAATTGTCCTTTTACCAAGATGTCGTACAATTTATCCCAATCTTCAACCGTATGACTTTCAATTGGTTTTGAAGTACTAATTCCAGCATTATTTACGATAATATCTACGCCACCAAATGCCAAAGCTGCTGCTGCCATTGCATCCGTAATACTTTGTCCGTTGGTTACATTTAATAAAGTTGTTGCAACCGAATCTTTACCGAATTTTTTAACAAATTCTTCTTTGGCAGTTGCTAAACGTTCTTCGTTAATATCATTCAAAATTACACAAGCACCTTCTTCAGCAAACTTCTTGGCAATGGCTTTTCCAATGCCACCCGCTGAACCCGTAACCATAGCCACTCTTCCAGAAAGAGATTTTGGTTTAGGCATACGAGATAATTTTGCTTCTTCCAACAACCAATATTCAATATCAAAAGCCTCTTGACGGGGCAAAGCCGTATATTCAGAAATTGCCTCAGCACCCTTCATTACGTTAATGGCATTAATGTAATATTCAGAGGCCAAACGTGCCATTGTCTTATCTTTCGCAAACGTAAACATACCAATGCCTGGATATAAAATCACCACAGGATTTGGGTCACGCATAGCAGGAGAATTTGATTTTTTACAAGTTTCGTAATATTGCTTATAATCTTCTCGGTAGGCTACAAAAACGCTATCAAGGTAGGCTGAATTACCTACTTGAGCAGGATCTAAAACCAAAGGAGCAATTTTTGTACGTAAGAAATGGTCAGGGCAAGAGGTTCCAAGGGGGGCAAGTTTGGCTAAATCATTTGAATTAATAAATTCCAAAACACGAGCATCATCGGTAAAATGCCCAAGCATTTTGCGATAGGATGAACAATATCCTCTTAAAATTGGAGCAATTTTAGCAGCTTCATGGATTCTTTCTTCTGAAGAAAGAGACTCAATTTTTTGTCCTCCGAAAACATTTTTATAACTTGATTCTAAATATTCGGCACATTTTTCAATCACATCAAGGGTATTCACATAGCTTTCATAAGCGGTATCACCCCAAGTGAAAAGCCCGTGCGACCCCAACATAATTCCTTTCAATTTGATACCTTTTGCGGCAGCTTGGTTTAGGCAAGTACGCAATTGTAAACCCAAATCAAAACCTGGACGTTGCCAGCCCACCCAACCGATTTCGCCGTTGAATAATTCTTCGGTAATTTTTGCTCCGTCTTTTGCAGCGGCAAGCGAAATGGCAGCATCAGGGTGAAGATGGTCAATATGTTTAAAAGGTAGAAAACCGTGAAGAGGCGTATCAATCGAAGGAGCTTTTGAGGCTAAATCAAAAATGCAATGATTGAATAATTCTACCATCTTATCTTCGGTTTCAATGCCGTTATAAACATTCTCTAAAGCTAATAAACGCTCCATATATAAGGCAGCACAGCCTGATTTGGTCAAAGTTCCAATGTCACCACCAGAACCTTTAATCCACATAACTTCTACATCCTTGCCCGTGAGTGGGTCTTTATCAGTTATTTTTACAGACGTATTTCCACCTCCATAATTTGTCAATCGTAAGTCGGCTCCTAAGAGGTTAGAACGGTAGATAAATAAATCTACTTCGTTATTAATTTGAGCTGCTTTTGCATCATCCCAAAGATATGATACGTGTTTATAAGTTCTCATAAGAAATTTAGTATTAAAACGATGTAAAACTAAAATTATGCCTTACTGAAACCGTCCTGTACTATCATGTTGAATAGCTTTTACTGGAGAACAATTATTAGTATTTTTCCTTTACTATTTTGTCTAATTCTCCCCAAAATATTACTCTGTATTCAAATAAAAAATAATACATGAGGATCTCAATTATCTTATTATTTTCAATAATTTGTTATCAAATAAAAGAACAATAGATTTTGTGAATGGACTAAACTTTACTAATCTTAAAACAGTAATAAAACATTACAATGAGAGTGCAACACATGAATGAGAAATCGCTTTTCTGCATTTTTGAATCATACTAATGTAGTGTATAAAGAATTTATTTTCCAACAACGAATTAAAATAGCTACGGTGAAACGTTCCATGCTCGCTAATAGGTAAGTCATCTCACAATTCTTCATGTTGTTATTTCCCATCTCCCCAACGCCATTCATTACCTAATTCTAATTCTTTCCTAAGGTTTTGCTTAATAAAAAAATCACGAGTTGAATAAGTATCTAATTTTTTTGCTGGGATTTGTTCGGTAGTTGCCAATCCATAAAGCATCATGGCGGTATAGCGAACGGTATTTATCATTTCATCTTTTTTAATTAAGTCGAACTTGTCACAATTGGCATGATAACAACCCAATGCTTCGGGAGAAATGCCTCCAATAGGAGATGCTGTCGGAATTCCTTCCAACATAAAACTCTGATGATCAGAGTGTAAGCCTGCTTGATTGATGATGTTATTTTTATAAGTTGGCTCAATCTTCTTCATAAATTCACCCATTTTCGTAAAAATCGGTATCATTTCCTCCCGTCCTGTTGTGTTGAAACCATTGGCATTATTTGTCATGTCAAGGTTCATCATAAAGATAACTTTCTCAATTGAATTATTCTTTTTGCTTCGTTCAATCATAGCTTTTGAACCCAATAATCCCTCTTCTTCACCCATGAACATCACAAATTCAATGGTTCGTTTTGGTTTCAGATTTAGGGCTTTAAAAGTTCTAGCAATATCCAAAATGGAAAATGAACCAATACCATTATCCAAGGCTCCTTGAGCTAAATCCCAAGAATCAAGATGTCCACCGATAATAATTTTTTCATCTCGAAGTTTTTTATCGCTTCCTTTAATAGTGGCGATGACATTACGAGACTTTATCATCTTACTGAAATTTCTCATCTCAACTATTGCCAGAAGGTTTGGTTCATCGCTTTGCCATGCCCGAATCTGTATGCCGCTTTCGAGCGATATGCACACGGCGGGAATTGAAATTAAACTGCCCGTAACGGATGCCGTTCCCGTTAGTAAAACATTGCCTTTCACCGTATTTACAAAAATTACTCCAATGGCTCCATATTCAATTGCTAAAGCAGTTTTTTCAGAACGATGAAGGTTTCGAGTTCCTTTGATGGGAGGCAGAAGTCCAATATTCACTAAAGCAATTTTCCCTTTTAGTTTCTCTTTAACTGCATGAAAATCAGGCTCAAGTCCGTTACCAACATCCACAATATCTCCTTTGATTTTTGATTCAACAGGAGTCATGGCTAGGGCGACAACTTCGATATCTTGAAAATTATCACTCTTGCGGGGAGCAATTGCCAAGGTAACTGTATCACGTGACCATGCTTCAACTTGAAAAGGCTGATATTTCACATCTTTAATTTTGTAGGATTTCAACAAATTAAAAGCATATTCTTCGGCACGTTTCCCATTGGCACTTCCCGTTAGGCGGTGTCCAATAGTTTTGCAAGCATCTCCGAGGGTTTCGTAAGCACGACTATTAGCGAGAACTTCGTCATTAATGCGATGAAATACTTCAATTAATTCATCATCTTCACTCTGAACTGGCAAGTATGCAGCGGTTGAAATGAGGAAAATCAAGATAAAAAATCCGTAAATTTTCATTTTCATTTTTAGGGTTATGGATTAAGAAATATTTCGAAATTTACGAAAAAATCAGATACATGTTTATATCAATTAATAATAATGAAATAAGGGGAAAAGTTTAAACAAATAATTGATTTATAGACAATTGCCTGAAAAAAAGGAAGCCTTCGCTCAAAGCGAAGGCTTCCTTAAAAATTAAATGTTTAATTTCTCAACCCAATTTCCAACCATCACGATATTTCCGTGAAACAAATTGATTGGCATAATCAAAATTTGTAACATTCATATTTTTGCCATCCCAGAATAATTTTTTACGCCCAGGAAACTTACCTGCACGTCCTTCTCCTTCACGATATTGGTAACTTCGGATGGCGAGATTTCCCATCAAAATCATTTCAGTTAATGGTCCAGCAAAATCAAAAGGAGAACTTGTTTCTAATTTACCGTAACCCGCTTTACAAGCCTTTACCCAATGATAATTATGCCCAGCTGATTGATTTTCAATGCGGTAAAGGGTTGGCTTGACCTTCACAACATCTGCATCTGTCATTCTTGATTTTGGTAATAAAGTTGGATTTTCATTATAAAGTTCATTAGCCATTTTGCCTTTTGTTCCTTCATAAATCACGCCATTTGTCCAAAGTGGTTCATCGCCCCATTCGGCTGGAATATCTGGTTTTAACCCTCCATCATACCAGATAATTTCAATTGGAGAATTATTTTTAGTTGTTTTAGGGTACTGAAAAGTGACTTTAGAAGACGGAGGACAACTATCTGGATAATAATCAGGCACCCAGTCTTTGGTATAAATTGAACTCACACTACATTGTACTTCGGTTGGATAGGTCAATGCCAATACTTTGAAAACACCATCTAATAGATGACAACCCATATCGCCCATAGCACCCGTTCCAAAATCCCACCAACCACGCCATTTGAATGGATGGTAAGCATTAGGAACAAAATCACGAACGGGAGCGGGTCCTAACCATAAATCCCACGGAAAATCAGCGGGAATTTCTTGTTTTGCCATTGGCGTAGGAATTCCTTGAGGCCAAACGGGGCGGTCAGTCCAAATATGTACTCGTTTTACCGTTCCAATCAATCCTGCATCAAACCACTCTTGTATAACTCTCCGCCCATCGTTTGATGAACCTTGATTACCCATTTGCGTTACGACCTTATATTTTTCTGCTGCTTCGGTGAGCATGCGAGCCTCCTTAATGTTATGAGTGAGGGGTTTTTGGGTGTAAACGTGCTTGCCCAATTCCATCGCTGCCAAGGTTGCAGCTGCATGATGATGATCTGGCGTTGAAATAGTTACAGCATCAATATTGTTTTTTTCTTTTTCTAAAGCTTCACGCCAATCTTTGTATTTTTTAACGTTTCCTGGTAATTCTTTCAAGGTATCTGCCGCCCGACCAAAATCTACATCGGCAATGGCTACGATATTTTCTGTTCCTTTGTTATAGGCTAATAAAGTATCAGATTTACCTTTTCCGCCCGCACCTATGCTCAAAATATTGAGTTTATCGGATGGAGCAATGAAACCTTTACCTCCCAAAACATGGCGTGGTACAATGTAAAAACTTCCTAATGCTAAGGACGTTTTTTTGATAAAATCTCTTCTTGAATTGTCTTTATTCATTGGTTTTGTATAGCTTTCGGCTTTTAGCAGTTAGCTTTTTATAATTGAATGATTAAGTAAATGATAGATTGACGGGTAAGAAATATACAAATCGTTAGCTGAAAGCCGATTGCTGATAGCCCCTACAAAGTCCATCCTTCACGATACTCACGTTTCACAAAAGCATTAGCTTCATCAAAGTTTGTAATTTTCATATTCTTACCATCCCAAAGCAGTTTCTTGCGTCCTGGATAATCATATTTTTCAATCCAAACTGGAGTTTTCTTTTCAGCACGAACCATGTAACTGCGAATGGCTAAATTACCCATAATTACAGTTTCGGACATTGGCCCTGCATAATCGAACGAAGAACTCAAAGGTTTGTGTTTTCCGTAACCATCCTTACAAGCCTGTAGCCATTGCTGATAATGCCCTTCCTTATCCGCTCCAACTACTCTTGGAATGGTTATCGGTAATTTATCGCCTGCTTCTTTCAATTTATTTTCGGGAAAGAGCATTGGATTACTTCCATAAACGCCACAAGTCATTACGCCTTTCGTTCCAACCATTAATACACCACCACTACTATCACCCATCTTTACATCTGAAGGAATTTCATCGGGACGTTCAGGCATCATCCCTCCGTCATACCAGGTTAATTTAAGGTCTGGTTTACCCGCACGAGGAAATTTTAAATTTACCATCGAAGCTACAGGGAAACTTTCTGGATAATAACCCTCTTTGAATTTACCCGCCCAAGCGTTAGTCATACTGCATTCAACTTCCGAAGGATACCCTAAACCCAAAGCTTTATACGGTGGATCAATCATGTGACAGCCCATATCGCCCAAAGCACCCGTTCCGAAATCCACCCAACCACGCCAATCGAAGGGATGATAAGCTGAATTATAATCTCGATATTTGGCTGGTCCTAACCATAAATTCCAATCCAATTCTTTAGGAACATCCATTTTTTCTGTTGGCGTTGGAATTCCTTGAGGCCAAACAGGGCGGTTTGTCCAAGCATGAACACGATTTACATCACCAATTAATCCTGCTTGATACCATTCCGTAAAACGACGAACGCCATCTCCCGAACCTCCTTGATTTCCCATTTGGGTTACTACCTTATGCTTAACCGTTGCTTCGGTCATTTTACGAACTTCATACAGATTATGCGCTAAAGGTTTTTGTACATAAACATGTTTTCCTGCTTGCATTGCCGCCATCGACACCACATAATGCGTGTGGTCGGGTGTACTTACGGTTACCGCATCAATGCCTTTTTCTTGCTCCAACATTTTGCGAAAATCCTTATAAATTTTCGCATTAGGAAATTTCTTTGCCATAGGTTCGAGGTATCTATCGTCCACATCACAAATGGCAGCAATGTTTTCCGAGCCATTATTCCATGCTCCGTTTACATCAACTATTCCTTTTCCACCCACACCCACGGAAGCAATGTTCAGTTTGTCGGAAGGGGCAATAAAACCCTTTCCACCCAATACATGACGGGGAACAATATAAAAACTGCCCGCAATCAGCGAAGCCTTCTTAATAAAATCTCTCCTTGAATTGTTATTCTCACTCATTTTCGTTGATGGTCATTTAGATTTATTTGCGTAAATATACATGATTAGAAAGAAATCTATGTAATAATCTGTAATGATTTAATCGTATTTTTACTTTGTAATTTTATATTTGTAAGATAGTATTCTGACCAAAATCTACTTCTAAAGAAAATGATTTTTATTTTGAGCGATTCGCTTTCAATTGGATAATTTCTTTTCCTTAAATTTACTCCATGAAAATAGAAACCCTTGCCATACAGACCACTCTTACGCATGATGCCAATGCAGGTGCCGTTGTTGCTCCCATTTATCTTTCCACCACCTTCGAGCGTGAGGCCGATGGTTCGTATCAACACGAACACGTTTATTCACGGGCGAGCAATCCTAACCGACAACAATTAGAAAAGAGCCTTGCCGTTTTAGAAAATGGAGCGGTTGCTTTGGCTTTTTCTTCGGGGATGGCGGCAACAACTGCTTTATTTCAAGCTTTAAAATCTGGCGACCATATTATGGTTCCTGATGATGCTTATTATGCTACTGCCGTTTTGGTAACCGAAGTTTTTGAACAATGGGGACTATCAATGACGAAGGTAGATATGACTGATTTGTCACAAATTAAGCGAGCTATTCAACCGAATACGAAACTGATTTGGATTGAGACACCTTCAAATCCACAACTGAAAATTACTGATATTCAAGAAGTTAGTAAAATTGCTCATGATTTGGGAATTTTGGTGGCAGTGGATAATACGTGGGCAACTCCTATTATGCAACGTTGTTTGGATTTGGGAGCAGATATTGTGATGCATTCGACCACAAAATATTTTGGCGGACACAGTGATGTTTTAAGCGGAGCATTAATTTTTAAGGAAAATAATGCGTTATCTGAAAAAATCAGAACGATTCAAAAATTGACGGGTGGCGTGCCTTCACCGTTCGATTGTTGGTTGATTTCGAGAGGAATAAAAACCTTGCCGTTGCGGGTAAAAGCTCAAACGGAAAATGCCATGAAATTGGTAGAATATCTGAGCCATCATCCACAAATTGAAGTCGTTCATTACCCAGGATTAACTTCTCATCCGCAACATGAAATTGCAAAAAAACAAATGACGGGTGGCTTTGGAGGGATGTTGTCGGTGCAAATAAAAGGCGATGCTAAAAATGCAATGGCTTTGACGGGTAGGCTAAAACTCTTTACCACGGCAACAAGTTTGGGCGGTGTTGAAAGTTTGATTGAACACCGTAAATCAGTAGAAAGTGCAGACAGTCCATCGCCTGAGAGTTTGCTTCGGGTATCGGTGGGAATTGAAAATATTGAGGATTTAATTGAAGATTGGAAAGTGGCTTTGGGGTAGATTTTTGTCTGGATGACCCGTCTGAATTTGGATTAGTTAGATTAATGCCTTTAGGATTATTATAACCAAAAATCTGTATTTTTTACGGAACTATCTACTGTTTAACACAATTTTAAAATTAACCGCTGACAGGGCAAAGAAGCCGCTGTCAGGGTGGAGTATAATTCCTGACAGCGGCTTTTTTACCCTGTCAGCGGTTCTGCGTCAAATAGTAGATAATTCCGATTTTTTAATCTGACAAATCTCAATTTAGATTATTTGTAATCCTAAAATACGGTTTTACTTTTGCAACCATTTTCTCCCTAAAGTTGTCTTTGAGTTTATCAGTTATTACCCTCTAAATTTAACAAACAATGAAAAAATATTGCTACTCTTTTCTTATTTGTTGCTTCTTTTTTACGGATATATTCTCACAAGAAATCTGTATTAAAAGGCAGTTTTTTGTTCCTCAATCTGAATATTACAGTGGTGATAAATTAATTGGAAATTCAACTCGTCAGCTTGCTTATTTTATAGAAACAAATAGCCAAGACTCTTTGATTATTCGACAAATTAAATCAAGTGAAAGATTATCAGAAATTTATCCTAAAATGTATCTCTATAGTGCCATAGCAACTGGAATAGGAGGAGTTGGGTTGGGATATGTTATCTTTAAGGGGACATCAGATATTCTTAAAAGGAATAATGATTCTTCGCTTGGAACAATTGCACGTGGTTCGTTAGGAATTATATCTGTTGGGATGGCAGGACTTATTGTGAGTGGAGGATGCTTTATTTCCTCACAAATCAAACTCAGAAAGGCTATAAAAGGCTATAATAAAAACTTTCAGACAGATAAGGTTTCGATTGATTTTTATCCCTATTTTCAGTTAGATGATTCTGGTATGACAGTTAGGGTTAATTTTTAAGTTTTACCTGTAGATAAACCCTTTCACAATATCCCATCCAAACCTTAAAATCAAAGCAAAAATTACGATTAAAAAGAAGTTCCTCACAAACTCATTTCCTTTCAAAATTGCCATTTTACTACCACAATATGCACCAATCATATTACAAATCATCATGGGTATTGCTATTTCATATTGAACATAACCTGCCGAAATAAAGAAACCCAAAGAGGATACGTCAGCAATAACATTCACGATTTTGGAAATAGCGGAGGCCTTCAAAAACCCGTAACCAATAATACTTACGAAGCCAAAAACTAATAAACTGCCCGTTCCAGGCCCCACAAAACCATTATAAAAACCTGCCGATGAACCAATTAGCAAGCCATAAAAAGGTACTTTAGCGAGTTCAAATTTTAGTTTTTCATCTTGTCCTAAATCTTTTTTTGTAAAAGTATAAATGGCAATGGCAGTCATTAAAACGAGAATGACAGGTTTCAATATTTTCTCATCAACAATATCCGAAATTTTTGCTCCTAAAAATGCCATAACACCCGCCCCAATGCCCGCATAAATAACGGTTCTCCAAGGAATTTCAACCTTTTTTGAATACTGATAACCTGCTACGGCAGTTCCCATAAAAGAAGAAAATCGGTTTGTTCCAATAATTCTTGGAATTTCAAAATGAGGGTATAAAATGAATAAAGCAGGCACTTGCACCAAACCGCCGCCACCCACGATTGAATCGACAAAACCTGCCAAGAGAGCGGCACAACACATTAAAAGTAATTGGTAATCCATATTTTACAGGTAATTAGTGATTGATAAATTCCTACAAAACTAAAAAAGAATTCCCCAAATGTGAGGATTTGGGGAATTCTTCTGGAAATAGTGAAATAAAATGTGGGGTTGTTGCAGGAAAAGGCTGCGAAATTAAGCAAACTCAGAGCTTCAAATTGGCTGTGAAGATACAGGCAACAACAGGGGGTATGATACGAAATGACGGATAAACAAAAGTTCCTCTTTTGAATAAAAATTCAGAAGAGTGGGTCGAAAAGCGTTTTATGAAACGTTCCTCGTTGTTGTTGTCTGTGTCTCCACAGACGACTTAATGGGTTATTTTTTAAATACTTATGGTCGAATTAGTTGTCTGTGAAGACACAGATAACTGCAGAAGGAATTTTGCGTGTATGCTAACGCACAGCTTGAGATTCAAGTCTGTGACTTGAATCAGGACTTTCGAACACTTGGACTAAATTGATTTTTATCTTATTCTAAACAGTTTGTTGTCTTGAGATAATGATAGAACTTCAAAATCACTAATGTCAATATTTGAAGGAATTTTGTCTCTTAAAATGGGTACTATATATTGTCCATTGATGCTATTTGCAACTTCAACTATTGTGTTAAGCTGGTTGTCGTGAATAGTCTCAAGTTGGTCGTGCATAATAAAGTGCAAGCATTCAATGTCAAGTTTGTCTGCAAACTCAATGTAAGCAAAATCAAAGGCTGCGATTTGACCCTTTTTCTTTCCTGTACTTGGATTTCCTTCAAGGTTTGTAACAATTAGTTCATAACCCTTTTCATTTTTTTGAGAACTTAGCAAATAGGTCTCGCCATAAAGTCTATTTGACATTACGGAAAAATATTTATTAAACGCTGTTATTCTGTTCTGTATTTGGTTGTCTTTTGAAGAAATACCTTGATTTATGGCATTTAAACTTTCATCAATTTCAGCTAATTTTTCTTGTGAATAAAGCCACAGTCTTTTTTGCTCTTCTAAATTACCCTTTCGCTCAAACTGCTTGTTTAAATCTAATATAGTTTTTTCAAAATCTTCAACTAATGCAGATTTATTAAGCGTTTCTGTTAATGCATCTTCTTCTTTACGAAGAACAATAATTTCTGATTTTATTTTTCGGATTTGTTGTTCTATTTCAGGAAGTTCTTTGGTAATATATTCTAATTTTTCAGAAATTAAATCATTGTGAAATTTAACGGTATCTTCAAAAGAAACTTGAATGTTTGTAATTAGAGATTTCGCTTTTTCATAAAGAGATTTGATTTGACTGGTATCGATTTGAGTGTATTCTTGCTCTAAATCGTCTTTACTTTCATTAATTAAATCTTTCCGAATTTCCAATCTACTTAATTCTGTTGCACTTCTGTTTAATTTAGATTTAATTTCATTTAGTTTATCAACGTCCACAGCATAGTTTTCGTTGAGATTAAATTTATTTTTTCTCTTATTTAATGCCTCAATTTTTCCATTTAATAGAATTAATTGTTGCTCAACTAAAGATAGTTCCCCGTCTTTTTTTAATCTTTTTTGAAAATTTTCTTCCCTTGTTTTTTCTTTTGACAGCAATTCTTTTTGATTGTGACTATCTGTATTAATTCCTAACCAAAATAGATAAAGTGCTTCATATTCTTCAGTCCGAGTAAATGAATTTAATACTTTGACAATATTTGCCATCTTATTTTTTTCATCTCGAATATTCTTGGATATAATTTGTTTAAACGTTGGTTTATCTACTTCTGATTTAAAAATTACTTCTTTTAATTTTTTATCAAATTCTTTGTTGTCAGTAATATTTTCTCCATTTATTTCTTGTAACTTTTTACTACGAGATAAGAAGTTTTTTTTAATAGTTACTTGATGATTAGGAACGCCCTCAAAAGTATCAATTAAAACAATGGTAATAATAATTTCATTGTCTTTTAAAAAATTCTCAATTATCGTATTCGGTTGCTTGTTAAATTCTGTGTCTTGATAAATATTTTTCCCATCTCCACCAAAGCAAAAATCGACCAGCCTTAAAACTGTCGTTTTGCCAATACTATTGCCCGTATCTGTTTTTAGACGAATAGTTTCAGGACGTTCATCTACAATTAAATTTATTCCTTTATGAAAGGGAATATCTCTTATTATAGTGTTCTTATTTTGTATGATGACTTGCTTTAAAAACATTTTATTATCAATCCTTTATTACCTTTTTTTATAACTCCCAAAATGAATAACCAATCTAAAACTAATGAATATAAGTTTAATGAGACTTTGTTTGATTTATTTACTGAAAGAAACAGTTCAAAATAATCAACTTCATTTTGATTAAATAAATTGAGAACTTCTATTACTTTTCCACCTAAGTAATATAAATCTCTTTCTGGATTTATGTTCTTATTTATT
Organism: Arcicella sp.; assembly: GCA_025356745.1. Taxonomy (GTDB): domain Bacteria; phylum Bacteroidota; class Bacteroidia; order Cytophagales; family Spirosomataceae; genus Arcicella. The sequence continues at coordinate 3,652 of JANXRS010000485.1, read as the reverse complement.
ATCATAACTTGGGTGGCTCTTCTAAAATATTACAACGCATGAAAGCATCAACCATTATAATTAATAAGCCGATTTTTATAGCTTCAATTGGCAATGCAGAATTTGGATTACTTGAATTATCTATAATTTTCCATAGTTCACTCTCTACTTTCTCAATAATGGTGTCAGCATTTGCTCTAATTTCTCCTATATCTTTATATTTCCCTTTCTCTTTTAGATAAATGGTTTTAATATTTTGAAGAACAAATTCTTTTTTGGTAGAACCTTGTTTTTCTATCTCTTCATAAAGTTTATTTAGTTTACCTTGATAAACAGCATATTCTTTAATTATAGGTTTGAAAAGAATAACGTTATTGTATAAAATTTTATCCTCTGTGTCAGGTGCATTTGTTGGCTCTGATATAATTACACTTTCAAATATTCTGCTTCCAACGTATCCAACAATAATATTTAAAGCGGATAGATTTTTTACAAGAATATTGCTTCCTGAAATTAATTTAAGGATTTTGGCTTCGTGATTTTTCTTCATCTCTTGAAGAATTGCTTCTGTATATTTTACCACATCATTGGTTTCCAAATGATGGTTTGCACACAAAAGCATTAAATTTTCATAACTTCTACGATAATCGTCATTTGAAGTAGAATTATATCTTTGCCCACCAGGTTCTGCTGCTTGTATATGGCAAATATTAGAGAAATTTATTTCACTTCCCGAACTTAAAAGAGTTATATTACAATCTGGGAAAGCACATTGATTGCCTGATAAGGCATACAAGCGCTTAATTGTTTTTTCAGTTATATCTCTTGCTTTACTTTTCGCCATTTTTATTTTTTCAATGTGGCAAAATTACACTTTTTTCTATTGTAATATAACTTAAATTTTCTGTTTTATTCCAAAATTTCGTCCCATCTGACGCTGATTTGCAATTAATGTGTTTTTATAAACAAAAAACGCCCCTCCCAAATTCACATTCAGAAGAGGCGTTTATAAATTCTTTAAAAATTACTTTCCTTTCTCAACCGTAATATCCATCAACGCATAAAGTGGTTTTCCACCATTGTTAGGATTTGAGAAAACTACGTATAAATTATGAAATCCTGTTGTTGGATTGATAACAATTTTGGTTGGTTTTGGCATACCTTTTTCTACATCTCCCGTACCCAATAATTGCCCCGAAGGTGAATCTAAGCGTATTTCTATTTTTCCACCCACCGTTCTTTCGTCCGAAGCAATTGCCATTACATTGAATGAACCGATGCCCGAAAAGTCAATGTCGTTATAAGCAACGTAACCTTTATCGTTTAATGCAATTACCACTTCGCCCATGCCATCAATTTTATAATTCATTGTTTCTTTTGACGCATCAAAAGTATTGGCTTTGAATTTGGCACTTCGCAACGAGAACGATTTTGAACCTGTTTGCGAACTCATATTATTTGCTCCTTTATCAGTATAACTTACTGAGAACATATACGTACCCGCCTTGCCGTTGTCTTTGGTCAAATACTCACCTTTCAAAGGCTGACTGGCTTTTTTATCATCCGTCAACGACATAATGTATTTCACCATTTCATCCACATCTTCTTTCTTCAATTGTGGGTGAGCCGCCATGGGTTGTTCGCCCCAAACACCTCCGCCACCTTTGATGATTTTGTCAGTAAGTGCCACTATCTGACGACCTCTGCCTTTGTATTTCTTGGCAACGTCTTTATAGTTTGGCCCAATAGATTTTTTATCAATCGAATGGCAAGATTTACAGTCAGAAAGCTCAATCAAGCGTTTTCCAGTCGAGGCACTCATGTTGGCTTGATGTCCTTGGGCAATGATTGTTTTGTCGTATCCTTCCAAATAATCAACGTTCATTTGCACGTCTTCGTCCTTAATTTTCTTATTTACCAATGAACCATCTTCTTTGTCCGAAACCTTCACTTCATAGGCAATTTTCTCATTATTCCAGTAGAAAGTTTTATTGCCTTTTATCGCTAAATCAACCTTCGGAACATCATTTCCAACCTTAATTTCAATGGTGTTTTCTGTTACATTTCCAGCGACATCCGTTACTTTCAAAACAGGGTTATAAACCCCTGCTTTCGTGAAAGTAAAGGTTGGATTGGACAAATTACTCTTTGCCGCACCTTTCCCAAAAGTCCATTCATACTTCAACTTATCCTTATCATAATCCATCGTTCCTTTTGATGAAAAAGCTACTTTCAGCGGTACAGAACCTGCTTTTTTATCGGCACTAATTACTGCAACTGGTGAGCGATTTCCTGCATTAAAGACAATGTGCGTTAAACGAGCATCGTCATTTTGAGCAAACCAATTTTGACCATATTCCAACATATACAACGACCCGTCTTTTGCAAATTGCATATCCATCGGGTGACTAAATTTGGTATTTGGCATGAAACGCTCCATCGAAACAAAGTCTCCATTAGGTTTCATCGTTACCAAATTTATCCAGTCACGCATCCAATCGTAGGCGAAAAATTTTCCTTCCAAATACGATGGAAATTTTACTTTTGAATTGGCATTATAGTCTCCTGCATAATAGACAGGGCCACCCATTGCATTTCGTCCGCCTTTACCCACGATTTCCCCAAATTCGGGTGATTCTTTGTATGGATAATAAATAAATGCTTTTTGAGCAGGGGGTAATTCACGCAAACCCGTATTATGTGGCGAGTCATTGATTGGATGCAATGGGTCAAATTTCGCCCACGTACTATCTTTCGTAAAATTTCTTTGATTATACGCCTTATTATCTCCCACAAAAAGTGGCCATCCAAAATAACCTGCTTTACGAGCCTGATTCATTTCATCGTGTCCACGGGGGCCATATTTATCCGAATTCTCTCCTGCGTCAGGACCAACTTCACCCCAATACAAAAAACCCGTTCTTTTATCTACCGAAATACGGTACGGGTTTCTATTTCCCATTACATAAATTTCTGGACGTGCCTTATCAGTCCCTTTGGGAAATAAATTTCCTTCTGGAATTGTGTATGTTCCATCATCTTGGGGCTTAATTCTTAGAATTTTACCCCTTAAATCATTCGTATTTGATGACGTATAACGAGCATCCCAACCTGAACGATTGGCACGGTCATCAATCGGAGCAAAACCTTCTGAATCGAATGGATTAGTATCATCTCCTGCTGAAAGATAGAGATTTCCTTGTGCATCCCAATCAATTGAACCTCCCGTGTGGCAACAACCTGTACGTTTCACGGGTACAGTTAAAACCACTTTTTCAGAACTCATTACCAACGTATCTTTTACATCATCATACACAAATCTTGAAAGATGTTGAGCCGTATCTGGCAAACCTCTGGCAGGCGAATAGTATAAATAAATCCAGTGATTTTTAGTATAATTTGGGTCAATATTTAAGCCCATCAAACCGTATTCATTACCCGTAAAAACATTCAAATCAGCTACAATTTTAGTTGTCTTTTTGGTTGGGTCATAAACTTTCAACAAACCTTTACGTTGTGCAAAAAGCACTTTTCCATTATCCAAAACTGCCAATTCCGTTGGCTCGTCTAATTTTTCAGATAAAGTTGTACGAATAAAACGGTTTTCTTCAGGTGGTAATTGGCTTTTCACCTTGGCATAATTCTGTTCCGAACCGCCAGCTGCCCATTGAAG
>JANXRS010000462.1 GCA_025356745.1 Arcicella sp. | reverse complement strand
ATCTTCACGCTCTGTGTTAAGTAAAAAAGCAGCGGTAACGGCTAAAAAAGGCATTGTAAATTCAAATAAATAATCTCTCCACGTCTTTTTCATTTCTACAGAAATACTTGCAGGTATATTTTCGATACTATTACTTTCGATATTAATCGTATCTTCACTTAAAGGATTTTTATTAATTTCTTCCATAAATGTAAGTGTTAAAAGAATTTTGGATGAAATTAAGACTTTTCTTTACACAAAGAAAGTATTGGTTACAGTTATTAAGTCCACGGAAACAACTCTTGGACCCTTTGTATGAATAATGGTAATAGCTTTTAAATGTCAAAATGTGCAAATGTTGTAACTTTTTCTAAAAATTACGCAGTAATAAAATGTCGAAAATCGTGCAAATTTGCGTTTTAATTTCTACGATAAAATAATTTTGGAATAGAAAATTAAAATAATATTTGTCAAACTTTAAACCTAAAACATAATGGCAAAATATTCAGAAAAATCACAAGAAAAAGTGCAAGAAGCTACTATGCACGAAATGAAAGAAGGAACCTTAGAAATTGGACGTTCGGGCAAGAAGGTAACAAATCCTAAACAGGCAATCGCCATCGGTTTATCCGAAGCCCGTGAAGCAGGAGAAAAAGTGCCGAAAAAGAAGAAATAAATAAAGCCAAATTTACCCAGTTTTGAAGGTAAACTTGGCTTTTAATCTATGAAAATATTTTATTGATTACTCATATCTTTCGTGGCTTCATGTAACAAAAGTAACTCTTTAACACTTGTCCAATTAATATCGGCATAACGGTTATTATCGTAAGAATCTATCCTTGCACGCCCTTCCATCATATCACGCATATATTGCATTCCTTGCCAGATTGGATATAAGTCTTTATCGGCGGGAGAGAAAGTTTTCATCATTTTTATGATAAGGTTAATCATTCCAATGCCACCCGCTCTGAATAAACTAAATTTCTTTCCTGTTATTTCGCTAACAACTTTCACCATTTGTCGGGGACTAATTTCGTCGCCAGCAATTCGTAGAAATCGTGGCGTTAAATCATCTAAAGCCACATTAGCGGTAAATTCTGCCGTATTGTCTATGGTGGTAAAGTCTAAAATTTGGTCAGCATTTCCCCAGTGAAGAATCCATTTTTGCTTATCAAGAATCATTGGCATTTGCCCTGTGAGCAAGTCCATGAAAGGGCCATTAAAAATAGTTGTTGATGCAATGGGAGCTTCTTCTAAATATTGATGAAATTCTCTACGTAAATCTAAATTACGATTTTGCCCGACTTTCAAATTGGTAAAATCCAAGGAGAAATCTGAGGGAATAAAATGTGGAACGCCTGCCATAACTGCCCCATCCAATAGTTTTCTTTGCGTATTAATAATCACATCACGAAGACCCGCCAAGGCAGAAATAACACAAGACGCACCTTCGCAAGCCTTCGCAATTTCTTTGGAATCTGACATATCAATTCTGATAACTTTCACACCCAATTCTTCAAGTTTCTTGACCTTTTCAGCATTAGTACTCGCACGAACAATAGCACGAACAGATGCTCCTTTTTCAAGTAAAGCCTTGACTATTCTTTCTCCTAAATTGCCCGTTGCACCCGATATGACTACTATTTTTTTCATTTTGCTTACGAATTTATCATCCATTTCCTCATCTATTCCTGTATGCGCAACTTTTTAGGTAAATAAATGTTTTAATTGGCCGTTTTGTATCTCAATATCCTACCAAAAGCATAGTGTATCGAGCCCATTCGAGGAAGTAATTTTTGTTCATGTGGTTGGGAGAAATTAATCGTTTGACTTTAAAATCGTTTGTGAAGGCATAGATAATGGAGGGAGGTAAGATTATAAGTAACTTTTAATCATGAATGATTGTGATTTATCATAATATATTATAATTTTACATCAGGCAAAGACGTTTCGGGCGTAGGAGGAAAGATTCTGAAAGGAAGTGCATTCACTCATTGTCTTTAAAGAGAATCAAGATTTATGTTTTGATTCTCTTTTTTTGTAGTAAAAATTCTCATCGTTTTGAGAGCTAATTGTTTTCTTCCAGTCCTTACTTCCATGATTACTACATATTTGTGTTGTGAATGTATTTGAAACTGAAAACAATCTCTGCCAAATTTATCCTTTCCATCAAAAAATACATTATCTGGTTGATTAATTATTTGACATAATAATCCAAAATCTTCCTCTGTCACAGCTTCTTGACCACGATTATTCTCCCTTTTCTTATCTCCATGTCCTTGTAAAACGTGTTTGATTCCATAAGCATCAATTGAAATATTGTATTCTTGCAAATCAATTCCTGACTCTTCCTTTATTTTTAAGGATGTATTTTTAGAAACTAACCCTAATAAAAGTACCTTATTTTTATTAGTACCATTAATTTCAGATTGTCTTACGTAAGCAATCAAATTGGCTATTTCTTCAATCATTTGTGGTTAATTTTAATTAATTTAAAATTAACCACGCTTTAGGGAATTGGCAAATTTGTTGGTTAAAAAGGTAATTAATGCGAGGTACGAATCGGAGTTTCGTTAAACCAATCTGTTGGATTGATGCGAAATAGTTTGATATTTTTCCCAGCCATTGTCTATGTATCTATTTACCATAGCCGTTAGGCTACTGATCAAGGATAAAAAATTCTTTAATTAATCCGACAACAATCTCATATATCTCTCGTCCAAAAAAAAACCTTATGTCCAAGATAATAAGTTATGATGCTTGAAAATAAAATACTTGACATTATCCCTGTAATTTTATAAGCCATTATTCTTAAAGAAGATACACTGATAATTATTGTTAAAATTGCATATAGGATTACAACAAATATGAACATATCATCTATCAATGTATGTGTCGGGATGTATACGATTAAAGTTAAAATTGAGAAAATAATAAATTCCTTTATAAAATAATATTTAAACATAGTTTTAATTAAATGTAATTTATAATTAGTAATCTACACAAAATTTTAAGACATAACTAATTATAAATCAACCATAACCCAAGCTCGCCCCGATTGCAAGTAGGGTCGAGCTTAGCTTTGCTACTGTGTCGCAACTTTTATTTTTTACTCCACCTCCAACAAATCCTTTTCCCCAACTTGTTGTCTCCACATTGCATAATACAAACCTTTGTTTTCCACGAGTTCGTCATGCGAGCCATTTTCTACGATTTTACCTTTCTCTAAGACAAAAATCTTCGTGGCGTGCATAATAGTGCTGAGACGATGGGCAATTACGATGGTTAGGTGCGTAGTACCCACAGATACATCTCTGATGGTTTCTGAAATTTCTTCTTCCGTCAAGGAATCCAAAGAGGAAGTTGCTTCGTCAAAAACCAAAAGGTTTGGATTGCGTAATAACGCTCTGGCAATGCTCAAACGTTGTTTTTCTCCCCCCGATACTTTTACGCCACCTTCACCGATGACGGTATCTAAACCACTTTCAGCACGTTCTAAAAGCGTATGACAAGCCGCTTTTCTGAGTACATCCAAACATTCTTCGTCGGTTGCAGTCGGATTTACAAACAATAAATTTTCCCGAATTGTACCCGAAAACAACTGCGTATCTTGGGTAACAAAACCAATTCTTTCCCGTAATTGGTCGAAATCTATTTCATCAAAATTATGTCCGTTGTACAATATTTTTCCTTCTTTCGGACGGTATAATCCCACCAATAATTTCACCAAAGTTGATTTTCCCGAACCCGATGGACCCACAAAAGCAATGGTTTCGCCCCGTTCTGCCTTGAAAGTAATGTTTTTTAAAGCATCTTTATTAGCAGATTGATGTTTGAATTTAACACCTTGAAATTCAAGCGAATCAATGGTAATAACTGGATAAGGGTTTTCGGGTTTTACTTCGACAGGAATCTTGAAAATCTTGTCAAAATTTTGAAGAGAAACCTCTGCTTCACGGTAAGTATTTACTACATTTCCAATCTCTTGGAGCGGTCCGAACAAGAAGAATGAATAGATATTCAACGAATAAAATTCGCCAAAAGTAATCTTGTTTTCGTAAATCAAATATATCAAAACCAGGGTTAAAACTGCTCTCAAAAAATTTACGCACGTACCTTGTACAAATGACATGGAGCGTACATATTTCACTTTTTGAAGTTCTAATTTTAAGATTTTTTGAGTTGTAGCATTCAGCTGAGCGATTTCTTGTTTTGCCAAACCCAACGATTTTACTAATTCAATATTTCGTAAAGATTCGGTCGTAGAACCCGCCAAACCCGTAGATTGCTTTACAATTTGGGTTTGAATGGTCTTTATTTTCTTACTCAAAACCGAGCTAATCCAAGCAATCAAAGGACCTGTTGCCAAAAACAAAGGCAAAATTGACCAATGAACTGTGAAGGCATAAACTGAAATAAAAATCAAAGCAATTCCTGATTGGAAGAGAATATTGATACCCACTAAAATGAGCTTTTCAACGTCAGTTCTCACCTTTTGCAGAATTCCCAGCGTTTCGCCCGAACGTTGATCTTCAAAAGTTTCGTAGGGTAACTCCAAGGAGTGACCGATGCCATCCGCATAAATTTGAGCTCCCACTCGTTGCGTAACAGTATTGATATAATAATCCTGAAAATTTTTGGCAACTCGACTCACAAAAGCAACGCCAATTGAAGCCGCCGAAAGCGGAAGAATTGCCATCCAAAAATCATGAGCCGAATGTGTTTCAGCACGATAGACGGTGGCAACATCGTCAATTATTTTACGAAAAATAAAGGGATCAAGTAAAGAAAAGATTTGGTTAATGGAAGCCAAAGCCAATGCTCCAAAAACGGTTGTTTTGTATTGTCTAAGATAACGTAATAGTACTTTCATGATGGTTAATTTAATTCTTTTGGATAATCATAATTAACCCAAATCTTGAAAAGATAGTTCTAATCAAGGGTAAGTCATTGCTTCTTTATGGACATGATTAAGGAGACTCTACAGCTGAAGCCATCAATAATTGAATATTTTCCCCTTAAATTTGCTCAAGCAATCCATAATTACAAAACTATGAACAAAGCATTAACAATCAGAGTGTTAGCTGTATCAATAATCTTCTCTTCTTGCGACAGATTGAGTAATTCAACCGAAACAGCTGGCGATATGATTAAAGGCATTGAAACAGGCGTGAAAAAAGCTCGTGCCATCAATATTACTTATACCAAATCTTTATCAACCAAAGGAATCACCAATGGCAAGGTTTCTTTGAAAAATGATAAAGAAGGAACGGATAATCTATTAAGCATTTATCTGATTTTCTCAAAAAGATTCAAGGGTAAAGTTTCCGCAAAGGCCTACGATAATCAAGGCTTAGAAATGGGTCGTAGTTCCGTAAAAATTAATGTAGAAGGTGGTGACGCAGGTTTTTATGATTTTCATTTTGATAAAAGAACTAATATCGACCGTGACGGAAAGGTTGTTTTGGAGTAGATTCCGAAAGTAAATTCAATAAAAAATATAACTTACGAATTTCACGGATTAGACACGGATAAAATTGAATCTGTATTCGATTTATTTGAATTGGTAATCTAAGCCGCATGAAATATGTTTGATTACCAAGTTTTGTTTTGATTCTCTTTTGTCCTTTGCCTTTCAGAATATACCTTTACACAAAATTTTAGGCAATAGTCTGAAATTTTGTTTTGATTTTCATTAAATAACAATTCATACCAAAGAAATGAGTGTACTTGTAAACAAAAACTCAAAAGTAATCGTACAAGGATTTACGGGAACGGAAGGTTCTTTTCATGCCCAACAAATGATGGAATACGGAACAAACGTAGTCGGTGGCGTAACCCCAGGAAAAGGCGGTTCAACTCATCTCGACCGTCCAGTATTTAATACCGTTATTGAGGCAGTTGAGAAGGCAGGAGCTAATACTTCTATCATCTTTGTTCCACCAGCATTTGCTGCAGATGCCATTATGGAAGCTGCAGATGCAGGTATCAAGGTGATTATTTGTATTACGGAAGGTATCCCAACCAAGGATATGATTCAAGTGAAAGAGTACATTCAAGGAAAAGATACTACCTTAATTGGACCAAATTGCCCAGGTGTGATGACCGCAGGAGAATGTAAGGTTGGTATTATGCCAGGCTTTATTTTCACAAAAGGAAAAATCGGAATTGTTTCAAAATCAGGAACGTTGACCTATGAAGCTGTTGATCAATTGACAAAAGCAGGTTTAGGACAAACAACTGCCATTGGAATTGGTGGTGATCCAATCATCGGAACAACTACTAAAGAAGCCGTTGAATTATTAATGAATGATCCAGAAACTGAAGGAATTGTAATGATTGGTGAAATCGGTGGAGGCATGGAAGCCGAAGCTGCCCATTGGATTAAAGCAGACGGAAATCGCAAGCCAGTTGTTGGTTTCATTGCTGGACAAACTGCCCCGAAAGGTCGCAGAATGGGTCATGCAGGAGCAATCATTGGTGGTGCAGACGATACAGCAGCTGCTAAAATGGCAATTATGGAAGCCTGTGGAATTCACGTAGTTCACTCACCAGCCGATATTGGTGAAACGATGTTGAAAGCTTTAGGTTTGTAAGATTTTTAGATTAATAAGTTGCCGAGGAAGGCTTCGTTTTGAACGAAGCCTTCCTTTTTTGTAGAAAGACTAGCTGCTTACTTTTTATAAACTTGACCACT
>JANXRS010000409.1 GCA_025356745.1 Arcicella sp. | reverse complement strand
ATAAATCCAGAGAATGTGACTATTGCCAGAGATTCATGGGGAGTTCCTCATATTTTCGCCAAAACCGACCCCGAAGTTGCCTATGGATTAGCTTATGCCCATGCCGAGGATGATTTTAAAACAATTCAATTTACACTTTTGGGCGGTAAGCAATTATTAGGGAGATATTTGGGTAAAAATGGTGCCGCCGTTGATTATGCCGTAGCATTAATTCGTGCCAGAAAAACGGTTCAAAATAATATAAGTTCACTTTCTCCTGATTATAAAGCCTTGCTCACGGGATACGTGGAGGGTATAAATGCTTACGCCCGAAACCACCCGAAAGAAGTTTTAGTAAAAGGAGAATTCCCCGCCACGGTTGAAGACCAATTAACGGCTTCAATACTTTCAATTGCTTCGTTTTCGGGGTTCGACCGAGCTTTGCAATCTATTTTTAATGGTAAAGTTGCGACTTTGGAAGAATTTCGTCCGAAGGCTTCAAATGCTTTTGCCTTTAATTCATCTAAAACGACCGATGGAAAAACATACCTGAACATTAATTCGCATCAACCACTTGAAGGTCCCGCCTCTTGGTATGAAGCTCATGTTTGTAGCGAACAGGGTTGGAACGCATTAGGAGGACTTTTCCCTGGAGCGGCAACGATTTTACACGGTGTAAATGAGAATTTAGGTTGGGCTCATACCGTTAATTATCACGATAAATTGGATTTGTATCAGTTAGCAATCAATCCCGAAAACAAAAATCAGTACCGCTTTGATAATAAATGGCTTGACTTGGAAGAAGAAACTATTAAGCTAAAAGTGAAGATTAAAGGCATTGTAATTGGCGTAAAAAAGAAGATTTATTGGAGTAAATATGGCCCCACGGTCATTGGAAAAACGGGAACTTTTTCTATCAGATTTGCCTCTCTTTTTGATATAAAACCCATGGAACAATGGTATCGGATGAATAAGGCGAAAAACTATACCGAATTTTATAATGCTTTAAGAATGATCTCAATTCCAGGATTTAATATTATTTATGCAGATAAAGAAGATAATATTTTTTACATCACCAATGGAAAAATTCCTATTAGAAATCCAAAATTTAACTGGGCGGGGACATTAGCAGGAAATACTTCTGAAAATCTATGGAATACTTACCATCCTATCCAAGATTTACCGCAAATTTTAAATCCGAAAGCTGGATATGTTTATAATTCAAATAATACGCCATACAGTGCTACTGCCCCCGAAGAGAATTTAAAACCTGAAAATTTTGATGCTACTATGGGTATTGAAAGTTGGGAAACTAACAGAAGTAAGCGTTTTATGGAACTGGTTTCTCAGTATAAAAAAGTTAGTTATGATGATTTTAAAAAGATAAAATATGATTTGCAATTACCTAAAAAATTGAGTTATTTTATCGATGAATCTGAACTATACAACTTAAAATCAAATGATTATCCAGATTTAAAACATACGATTGATAAAGTTCAAGGTTGGAACAAACGGGCAGAAGCAGATAATCCAGATGCGGCAGTTTTTAAATTATTTTATGATTATTGTAATGAAAAATACTACCAAAAAGATGGCAATATCCAGAAATTAACGGTAGAGAATTGTTTGGAAGGATTGCGTTTTGCTCAAAATCATTTACTCAAAAACTTTGGAACGGTAGATGTAAAATTAGGTGAGATTCAGAAATTGGTTCGTGGAGAGAAAGAATTACCTATTTTTGGAATTCCTGATGTTCTGGCAGCCATGGGAACTATGCCTTATAAAAATGGAAAATTTAGGGCAAATGCAGGTGAATCGTACATTGAGTTAGTAAAATTCTCGAAAGATGCTTTACCAGAAATCGAAAGTATTAATTGTTATGGAGCTTCAAACCATCCTGATAGTCCGCATTATTCAGACCAAATGGAATTATTTTCACAACAAAAAACTAAGAAAATGACTCTGGATAAAAATACGGTTTTGAAAGAAGCGAAAAGGATTTATCATCCTTTGTGAAAGTAAATATTTAAAATTTTTGGAATAGGGACGTAACGCATACGTCCCTGCGGTAAAACTGTATGACATCAAAATTTATAAAACTTTTCCCAAATTTATCAGTTAATATTTCGTAAACAAAAATCTAAATATCAAATGAAAAAATTACTATTAACCCTTATCGTATCAACCGTAAGTTATTGCGGATTTTCGCAAAGTTGTTGCTCACCCGTCTCAAAAGCGAATCGCAATAAAGACGATATGCAATTAATGGCTTCAACAAAAGAATTTCAAAAAGCACACGAGTCTCCGCTTCCATATACCCACGTGAGTTTGGCGGGTGGCGAAATGATAAAATTTAAAACGCCCGATGGAGCTACGGCAAATGCGTTTTTGATTAAATCCGCCAAAAAATCAAACAAATATCTTTTCGTTTATCAAGAATGGTGGGGTTTGAACGATTACATC
>JANXRS010000377.1 GCA_025356745.1 Arcicella sp. | reverse complement strand
AATTAAATGTGAGTGATTTAACGACAAAATATACTTTAAAAGCAGGAGAATTTCATATTTACTCTACGACTCAATTGCCCAAACCCGAAGCAGATTTAGTGCCTTGGAAACCATTGGGAACAATTATTCCATTAGCCGTTGAGAGTGAGATGGAAGAAGGTATGAAAGTATATCCGAATCCAAGCAAGGATTTGATTTATGTTGAAATTCCAGCCTTTGCGAAAGGATATATCTTCTTGAAAATCAATGATGTGATGGGAAGGCTACTCTCAGAAAGTGAATTTAAGGCAGGGCAAAAAAGTTATTCAGTTGATATTCAAACGCTGCCACAAGGGACCTATTTTTTGAACGCTGAACAAGGAGAAAAACGGCTTGTGAAGAAGTTTGTGAAGTTATAGAAGCAGGAATGTAAAGAAAGGAGATAGATAGAAGTAATACTGAATATTTATCTCCTTCAAAAAAAGAGCATAAAAAAAGGCAAATTCACCGCTCAACCAACCTACCCTTGCTTCGGTCAAGACCTGGGGGATTCAGAGGGAGCTGGTAATTTGCCGTCACAAAGATGAGATATTTTGTTTGATTTACAAAATGCTTTTTCAGAATTTATACTTATCATAATACTAAAATGCTTGTTAAACTTTTTAGTATCAGTAGTTTACAGACAATAATTTATTTTAAATATTTTTTAACTTTTAATCAAATCAACGCATAATGTTCGTTTTTTCTTTAAATAACTCCGTAAAATACGGAAGTCGTCCTTCAAAGGGACGACTTCCGTATTTGTCAAAGTTCATTGCTCAATGCTCAATTGTTTTATTTTTATTTTCCTGCACAGCGTCATCAGAGGCATTTATTGATAAAGCCAAAGAGCAATTACAAAAAGGGAATGCTAAGGAAGCCGTTCAATACTTGAACCAAGCCATTGATAAAGACCCTTCTAATGCACGGGCATTCAATATGCGTGGAGCGGCAAATTTTGAGTTGAAGGATTATGCAAATGCTCTCTTAGATTATGAACAAGCCATCAAAATAGACCCAAAAGATTATAAGCCTTATTTCAATCGTGCCTCAGTTAGAATGGAGAAATCTGACTGGGAGGGAGCTTTGAATGACTGTACGAAAGCAGCTGAAATTCAACCAGATACGGCTGGAATATATGTAAAAAGGGGGATTTCTTACGCTGCCTTACTAAAAATTCCAGAAGCAATTAATGATTTTAATAAAGCCTTAAAATTGAATCCGAAAGAAACTAATGCTTTGTATAATCGGGGAAATATTTACTTTCAAACCAAAGATTTTGAAAATGCAGAGAAAGATTTTTTGTCTGCCGTGAGAATAGATTCAAGATTTGCGAAAGCATTTTATGGTTTAGGAATTGTTCAGCAACAAATGAATAAGACAAATGAAGCCTGCATGAGTATGAAAAATGCCAACCGTTTGGGTTACGCTGATGCAAAGACTGCTCTGGATAGTTTTTGTAAGTAATTTTGTTATATTTACGAAAATATTAACTAAAAAACATGAAATATATTGCTCTCATTTTTACACTAATTTTCATCCTTTTCGCAGGCTGGCAATACAACGACCCCGACCCAATTCTGTGGATACCCATTTATCTGATTGCGGCTTACGCTACGTTCAGGACATTTCAGGGCAAAGCCAATCCAGAAATGTTATTAGTTTTGATTGTTATTTCCTTCGCAGGGGGAATGAATTCTTGGAATATGATGACAGCTTGGGAAGGTTTTTTCACCGAAGGTGGAGGATTAGCAATGAAATCAAATAATCAAGAACTCGCCCGTGAAGCTTGTGGACTTTGGATTTGTACAATCTCTTTCATGATTTGTTGGGAAATAGACAGATTTACAAAAAGAGATATCAGTAAATAGTAACCAGTTACGTCTTATTAAATAAAATAAATTATTCAACCAAAAAAATGATGAAAAAATTATTAACCAAAAACTTACTGCTGATACTTGCTCTGTCGGTTTTTTCGAGTTCTATTTATGCCCAACAATTCAAAGTTTTATTGTTTTCTAAAACGGATGGTTTTCACCATGAATCTATCAATGAAGGAGTTACTGCCATTAAAAAATTAGCAGATCGCAATACTTTTAGTGTAGATTGGCAAGAAAATGCTGCCATTTTTAATGATAAGGCCTTAGAAAAATATCAAGCGGTTATCTTTTTGAACACAACGGGTAATATTCTTAATGAAGAGCAACAAGCCGCTTTTGAGAAATTTATTAAAGCTGGTAAAGGGTTTGTGGGAATTCACTCGGCATCAGATACGGAATATGATTGGGCTTGGTATGGAAAATTGGTGGGAATGTACTTCAAAATTCACCCGCAACAACAAACAGCATATTTGAATGTACAAGACAGTAACTTTCCAGGAATGGAGCGTTTTCCAAAGAAATTATTGTGGACAGATGAGTGGTATGAATTTAAATCACCTGCTAATGCAAGTGATTTAAAAGTATTGGTTTCAATAGATGAAAAATCTTATAATCCTAATGCTAAGTGGGGAGATAATGAGGGCAAGGGAATGGGAACACATCCAATTTCTTGGTATCATAATTATGATGGTGGACGTGCATTTTACACAGCACTTGGACATATTCCTTTAACTTATTCAGACCAAACGTTTTTAGACCATATCTACGGTGGTATTTATTGGGCGGCTACTGGGAAGGGTTTGTAGAATTTTGATAATAGTATTTATAGCAAAAGGGTCTGTGAATTACAATTCACAGACCCTTTTGCTATATAACGGATTGAATAGAATATTCTTACTCAATAAGTCTTAATGTTTCACTCCTTATATAATCCAAATCTGCTTGATAAGGATTTGCTTTTAGGTATTCAATCCAAAACCTTAAAACTGCAACTTTTGATGTATTTGCTGTTCTAAATACTTTAAATAGTTCTTTAAAATTGGATGAATATGGATCGTCATTTTCATCAGTTGATTTTTTAGTTATTTTCATTAGTAATCGAAAATCATTTGGTAAACCATAATCTGAAAGCAATATTCCAGCATCCAAAGCACAAGAAATTATCCACTTTTCAACGGCAGGGCAAATGAAAATAAGGTAATGATTTTTATTTTGATGTCTAAATAATTGTAATGTATTTGATATTTCAACAACCAAATTAAATTGCTTTACGTAACCCAACTCTTTTTTATCTCGGTCTATAATTCCTAATGCAAAATCATCATTGAATTTATCTTGCATCATTTTTACGACTTTTGGACAGCCCTGCTGATGATTATATTTAGTCTGAGGAGGAACAAGTGCCTTGATGAGCTTAGTATCAATAAAGCACTCAATTATTATATGTAAATCCATTTATGCAGTATAGGCTTCGTTGTTAAAAAATAAATCTACACCATACCTGTAAACTTCCTCAATTTCATCTCTACTCAAAGCTTTTGCAACAGTTTGTCCGTCTTTAAAGTCCACCATAAAAATAGACAAGTCTTCTCTGGCATTTTTTAAAAAATCATCGACAATAATAGGACTGTGAGTTGCCATAAAAAACTGATTATTTGTAGAATTAATTACCTCTTGCGTAAATTCAACTATATAAGGAGGAAAA
>JANXRS010000338.1 GCA_025356745.1 Arcicella sp. | reverse complement strand
CGATTGAAGCAAATATTCCAAATTTAGGAGGTTCATTGAAACCAAACCAAGTAGCGATTATTAATATTAATGACTTATCGAAAGGTAACTCTTTGATAATCAGTCAAAATATAGTTCAAAAAACTGAATCGGGTGACCTTGTATATGTAGCAGTAACAGAAAATGGAAAGAAAATTGCAAAGGCAAAAAAGGTAAAAACAGGTGTTGCTTACAATGGAAATATCGAAATAACCGAGGGCTTAACGGCTGGTGAAATGGTGATTACGCAAGGATATCAAGATTTGGTAGATGGAACGATTATAAATTATTAAGACTATGAAAGATAATAATCTCCAAAACGAAGCACTGACCAACGAAAAGCATGGCTCGGGTGCCATTTATAACATGATTGGTTGGTTGGCAACTAATCAAAAAACGGTGTACTTATTTACAACTATCCTTACGATTGTGGGTATTGTGATTTACAATATTCTGCCCCGTGAGCAATTTCCAGACATTAAAGTTCCACAAATTGTTGTGCAAACAATCTATGCGGGAACAACACCAACGGATATTGAGAACACCATCACCAAGCCCATTGAGAAACAAATAAAAACAATCTCAGGCGTTAAGCGAGTAAAGTCAAATTCATTGCAAGATTTTTCTGTAATTATTGTAGAATTTAATCCTGATGTGAAAGTTGAAGATGCACTCCGCAAAGTGAAGGACAAGGTGGACATTGTACAGTTACCAAAAGATTTAACGAAAAAACCGGTAGTTCAAGACGTTAATTTCTCGGAATTTCCGATTATGAACATCAATTTGGCGGGTAATTTCCCTTTGGCAAAACTAAAAGGCTTTGCCGAAGATTTGCAAGACGAAATTGAGGGATTACCCCAGATAACCCGTGTGGATATTGTGGGGGCATTAACTCGTGAGATTCAAATTAACCTTGACCTCTATAAAGCACAATCCGCTGGACTTTCTTTTTATGATATTCAAAATGCGATTCAAGGCGAAAACGTCAATGTTTCGGGCGGTGAATTAAATGTTGATGGTGTTAGAAGAACGCTTCGGGTGAAAGGTGAATTCAAGTCAATGGCTCAAATTGAAGATATTCGTTTACGTTCTTCTACGGGTGCAATGGTACGTTTGGGTGATGTTGCCCAAGTGCTTGACAGTAGTGAAGAACAACAAGATTTTGCTCGTTTAGATAACAAAAAAGTTGTGACCTTAAACGTAATCAAACGGGGTGGTTCAAACTTAATTGAGGCTTCCGAGAAAATCGAAGAAATAATTGCAAAAGCCAAAGAAACTCGTTTACCAGCGGGGTTAGATATAAGAATTACGGCAGATTCATCCGAAAGAACAAAATCAGAAATTGAAGATTTGGTTAATACCGTAATCTTAGGGTTTATCTTCGTGGTACTGGTTTTAATGTTCTTTATGGGCGTACAAGATGCCATTTTTGTAGGACTTTCTGTACCATTATCAGCTCTGTTGGCATTTATTCCGCTGTACTTTTTAGGGTTTACGTTAAACACTATTGTACTTTTTGCCTTCCTTTTGGGGCTGGGGATTGTGGTGGATGATGCCATTGTGGTAATCGAAAATTCACACCGTATTTTCAATCGCTATCGTAATATTTCAATTATTGAAGCAGTAAAATTAGCAGCTTCTGAGGTATTTATTCCTGTTTTATCGGGAACAATAACCACGATTATGCCCTTTGTTCCTCTCCTATTTTGGCCTGGTATTGTGGGTGAATTTATGAAGTTTTTACCAATTACGTTGATTTGTACTTTGGTTGCTTCTTTGATTGTGGCGTATGTGATGAATCCCGTTTTTGCCATGACTTTTATGAAACGTCACGACGAACATGGAACCGTTGATACGAGTGTTGCTTCTTTGAAAAAACCGATGATTATTCTTGGAATCTGTGCTTTGTTAGGATATTTTGTTAATGTAGGTTTAGGTAATTTCTTCTTGTTAATTGCCATTTTATACGCCTTTAATCACTTTATTCTTACCCCAAAAATTATTGTTCCATTTCAAGAGAAAAGTTTACCTGCTTTCAAAAATAATTACCAAAAATTGATTTCTTGGTTAATTACAGGATATCGTCCTGTTTGGACAGTAATTTCAATGTTTATTTTGTTTGGCGTTACAATTTTTCTAATGGGCGTTGTGAAACCAGCCGTTATTTTCTTCCCGAGTGGTGAACCAGATTATGTGTATATCTACAATAATTTACCCATCGGAACGGACGCAAAAATTACGGATTCGGTAACGAAGGTGATTGAAAAGAAAATTTTTGACATTATCAAACGTGAAAAAGCTGAAGGAGCAATCAACTCAGTAATTTCAAATGTTGGTAAAAATGCGGGCGACCCTTTTAATCCTGATAGAGCCCCAACACCTCAGAAATCAAAAATTACGATTGCTTTTGTGAAGGGAATTGACCGTGGAAATATTTCAACGGAAAAAATGTTAGGAATTTTCAGAAAAGAAATAAAAGCATTACCCATTCCAGGAGCTGAAATTTCGGTGGATAGAGAAAATAATGGCCCACCAACAGGAGCTCCCATTACGATTGAAATTGCAGGAGACGATTTCCAAGTTTTGACAAAATTAGAGAAGCAAGTAAGAGCGGCTATTGACAAATCGGGGATAAAAGGTATTGAAAAATTGAAGTCAGATTTAATTACCAATAAACCAGAAATTATCATTGATGTAGATAAAGCCAAGGCTCAAAGAGAAGGAATTTCTTCCGCACAAATAGCTATGGAAGTACGCACCGCCCTTTTTGGTTCTGAAATTGCTAAATTCCGTGATGATAAAGATGAATATCCAATTCAATTAAGAATCAAATCGGAAGACCGTAATCAAATTGAAAAATTGTTGGCAATGAAAGTTGTTTATCGTGATATGGTTATGGGTGGAATGTTACGTGAAGTTCCATTAAATTC
>JANXRS010000289.1 GCA_025356745.1 Arcicella sp. | reverse complement strand
CTGGTTTTAGGTTTATGTTAACATAAATACTTCATTTTTAGGTTTTATCTTAAATTGAATCTTTTTTCATTATCCAAAATAAGCTCAATTTGTATTTTTCCAAGCAGTTTTATTGTACTTTTAAATGCGTTGAACCTGTATTCTTGTGCTTTATAGAAATATTTAATTTTTATTCACTTTAAGTATTTGTTTAATTTTCTAAAAACTTATACCAACTAGAAAGAAGATAGTCAATCATTTTGAATTGGGCAATATTTTCCAAACTTAGTAGATGTTTATTCTCAATATACTGATAATCAGAAGAATAAGTTAAATTTTATCTAAATAAATTCCATTTATATTTTTCAAAATAAACTAAATAATGAAAAAATTATTTCTAATTTTTGGCATTTTATTGATACTAGCCATTCAACCAACAAAAGCTCAAAATTCCGTTGAGCAAACAGCACGAATCAAGGCCATTTTGCCAGTAATTGACCAGATTTGCCAAGATTTTGCTACAAAGAGGCACTTGCCAAGTTTGGCTTACGGACTGGTTTTTAATGGACAAGTTATCCATTCAAAAAACATTGGAATTACAAATATTCCTACAAAAAGTCTTGCCAATAATCAATCAGTGTATCGAATTGCTTCTATGTCAAAGAGTATTACAGCGATGGCAATTTTACAATTGAGAGATGCTGGTAAATTAAAATTAGATGACCCTGCTTATTTGTATATTCCAGCATTGAAGGGTCAAAAATTTTCGAATGATTCTCCTGAAATTACCATCCGACATTTATTGACTCACGCCGCAGGTTTTCCAGAAGATAATCCTTGGGGCGACCGCCAGTTGGCAATTTCTAATGAAACTATGCTCAAAATGTTTAAAAAAGGTATTTCCTTTTCTAATACGCCTGGAACAGCTTACGAATACAGCAATATGGGCTTTGCTATGCTGGGATATATCATTAAAAAAGTAAGTGGAGAAACCTATCAGAACTATACCCTTAAACATATTTTGAAACCTTTGGGGATGAATAATACTTACTGGGATTATACCAAAGTACCGAAAAACCAATTAGCAATCGGTTATAGATGGATTGACGAAAATTGGATGGAACAACCCATGCTTGGTGATGGTGCTTATGGAGCAATGGGCGGTATGCTGACAACCATTGAGGACTTTGCCAAATACATGAATTTTCATCTTTCGGCTTCAGTTTCTAACAATCAAGAATCGTTTGTTTTAAAAAGAAGCTCACTGCGAGAAATGCATCAACCTTGGAATTTTAGTGCTTTTGTTGTGGAAAATAAAAAGGCCTTCAGTAAACCTTGTCCTTTCGTTTCAGCCTATGGATATGGCTTAGGTTGGGTGCAAGATTGCTCTCATACTATTGAAATTGGTCACAGTGGAGGTTTGCCAGGATTTGGCAGTAATTGGAAAATTCTACCCGATTATGACATTGGATTTGTTTCATTTGCCAACCGAACGTATGCTCCTACAAATAATTTGAATACGCAAATTTTAGATACTTTAATTGCTCTGGTAAATCTAAAACCACGTCCATTGTTTGTATCTAATGTTTTAAAGCAACGTCAAAAGGAATTATTAAGTATTTTACCCGAATGGAATAAAGCTGAAGTAACAGGAATTTTTGCAGAGAATTTCTTTTTAGATTATTTTCCAATTAGCTTGAAAAAAGAAGCAGAAAGTATTTTTGCAAAAGCGGGAAAAATCATAAAAGTTGGCGAAATGAAGCCTGAAAATAACCTTCGAGGTTCTTTTATATTGGAAGGGGAAAATGCAAATATCGAAATTAGCTTCACACTTTCTCCCGAAAAACCAGCGTTGATTCAAGAATATAACATCAAAGAAATTAAGAAGTAATATAGGACAACCGCACCAAATTAGGCACTTTTTAGAATTTCAATCATAAATTTATCATCCCTTGATGCTTTCTTACGTTTTCTTTTCAAACTTATGTTGCTGGGTTCATGTGTGAGTAAAAAAAGACCAAACTGGGACTGGTCGTAGATTTAGCGAAGCGTTCCTACGGCCTACACACATAGAGCGTCTCGCTTGTTCGCTGAATACCCAAAAAATCGACAAAATACCTAAAATCAAGAAAACATGGCAAGGAAATACAAATTTCATGATAGCAGGAAACTCTACTTTGTTACCTTCACGGTCGTCAATTGGATTGATGCATTTATTCGAGAAGAGAATAGAAATATATTTTATGAAAGCGTCAAATACTGCCAAGAAAATAAAGGTTTGGAAGTCTATAGTTATTGTATCGTGACTTCTCATATTCACATGATTATTGGTACTGAAAATGGAAACCTGTCAGATATTGTTCGTGATTTAAAAAGTTTTACGTCTCGTCAAATTCGTAAAAATCTTGAAGCCAGCACCTCTGAAAGCCGTAGAGAACGGATGCTTTGGATGTTCGGGCGTGCAGGCAAGAAAAATGGACGAAATATTGACTATCAATTCTGGATGCAACATAATCATCCTATCGAACTTTTGACCCGTGAATTGACACTTCAACGACTCAACTATATCCATAAAAATCCTGTCGAAATTGGCTTTATTGAAAAAGAAGAAGAATGGTTACACAGTAGTTGTGGTGATTATTACGGAAATAGAAAAGGATTTATTGATTTAGTTTTCATCGAATAAATGTTGTGATATTCATAGAACGAGCGAGACGCTCTATGTGATTATAGGTCGTAGGATCGCTTCGCTAAACCTACGACCAGACTAGTTTCAGAATCTTAGTCAATGCTAAGTTATACTTTTTAAAAGGTCATACGTTCATTATAAGCGTTGGGATTTGATATGTAAATTACTATGCCTCAAAATACGATTTTCCCAATTGACAAAATGTGAACATGACAAAATAATACTTATCCGTCAAGAAATAATTTAGAATAGAGAATATGGCTACACCGTATATAAGATTTAAATTTTACATTTTTGAGGATTATAACTGCAACTATCATGGCTAAAAAAAACGACCGAAATGCACCGTGCAAGTGTAATTCAGGGAAAAAATTCAAAAATTGTTGTATGAACATGGAGTCAGGTAAAAATATTTATGGACTTTCGAGAACTATTCCACCTCATATTAAATTTACTGTAAGACAAAAATACGGTTTTGGGTGTATAATATGTGGCACTGGCATAGTTGAATACGAACATGTTGATCCTGAGTATAAAGATGCCAAAAAACATGATCCTGATTGCATAACAATTCTTTGCCCAACCTGTCATGCAAAAAAGACAAGGGGATTTTTATCTACTGAAAGTGTTAAAAAGGCAATGACAAAACCAAAATCATTAGAAAGTGGTTTTCCAAAAGATACTCTTGATTTAGGTGTAGAAAATTTTCCTAAAATATTATTTGCTGGAAGTATAATTGACAATTGTCCAATTCCTATTTCTATAAATGGCAAGTCATTATTTGAGATAAATCCCCCTGAAATAGATGGAGGATGTTATAGACTTTCTGCAACTTTTTATAATTCAAAAGGGAAAATTTCCCTTGAAATTATAGATAATGAATGGATTTCAACTTCTGATAATTGGGATTTAGAAGTAACTGGCGGGAAATTAAAAATAAAAGATTCTCAAAATGTTCAAACTCTAATTTTAAGAGTTGTTAATTCAGACACCATTGAAATAGAGCAAATCCACAGTCAAATACAGAATTTTACTATTGTAGGTGATAAAAATTCATTTACAATAACCGATGAAAAAGGAAAATCAAACGAGTTCAGTAATTGTATTTTCAGTAATTGTAATATAGGTTTTTCTATAAATTAGAATCAGTTTTATGCCCGTGTTGGTGTTCCAAATTATGGGACTGGTCGTAGGTTTAGCGAAGCGTTCCTACGACCTACAATCACATAGAGCGTCTTACCTTGATAGTAAATAGCTAAATCAGGCGGTAGTTGAAAACTGGTAGCATCCCTCAAAATAATCCGTTTGAACCCACAGG
>JANXRS010000284.1 GCA_025356745.1 Arcicella sp. | reverse complement strand
CCTAAATGGAACTACCTAATAAAAGGTAGAGATTGACCAACTTATTATTTACTCCTTACTAAGCTGAAAAAGAATACAAAATAGGTATTCGAAAAAACTCACATCCCGAACAATCGAAGCATTTAGACAACAAGAAAAGACGACCATAGGCTTTGCCTGTCACTTGTTGGGGATGGATAGACAGGTTTATTATCGTAGTGTGCGTAGGGGAGTTATCAAACAAGATAAGGTAGGGCAAGTAGTAACGCTGGTACATGAAATCAGAAAGTCAATACCCGAATTGGAGCTAAGAAACTATACTATCTTTTAAAGGATAAACTCGGTTTAATGGATATGGGTAGGGATAAATTATTAGCTATTTTGCCAGCCAATCATCTACTGATTCAGCCTAAACGCCGTTATCAGATAACTACCAACTCGCATCACCGTTTTAGAAAGCATCAAAATTTGGTGTTAAGTATTGACATCAATAGACCAGAACAAGTTTGGGTTTGGGATATTACTTACATCGGAAAACGAGATAATCCTTGTTCTCTAAGTTTAGTAACGGATGCGTATTCTAAGAAGATAATGGGATATTACGTAGCTAATAATTTGAATACGGAAAGTAGTGTGATGGCTTTAAAGATGGCAATAAAGCAAAGGATTCATCTGGACTTACCTTTGGTTCACCATTCCGATAGAGGCTTACAATATTGTGCCGACCAGTATCAAAGTGTACTACAAAAAAACAACATCCTTTGTAGTATGACCCAGAACTCAGACCCTTATGAGAATGCCGTGGCTGAGAGAATTAATGGCATCTTGAAGCAAGAATTCATGATTGATAAATATGAACAAAATGTGAAAAATACGAAAGTAATTGTCAAACAAGCCGTTGAAATCTATAATCAAAATCGACCGTATTTTTCCAACTATTTGCTAACTCCAAACCAAATGCACAAACAGAATAAACTCAAAATCAGAACGTATAAAACAAAAAACAGTAGTAACAAAAGTGCTACTACTGTCTAAAAATTGTAATTTTAAATCTTAAAAATCCTGTATCGTTTTTTTAGGACGAGACAATTTCAACAACTCAATTATCCTCATCCTCCTTCTTTTTCACCTTCTTTGGAGCTTCATAAATAATTTTCCCTTTATCGTCTCTTTCCACTAAAACCTCTGCGGGCGTTACATCAAATTTATCTTTTGCATATAAGGTTTCCTTCTTTAAACGTCCACCCGTACCAAATTGATGGTATTCTCGCCAACGCCCCACCTTCACACTATCATCAAATTTACCTTCTTCTTTCAACTGCCCAGCATTATAAAATGACCGATAATCCCCCGTTACTTTATTGAATTTTACGGGGATAACTTCTTTGATTTTTTTCTCTTCTTTATCGTAATAAGAAATTCTGGAATCTGATAAAAAACCCTCATGATATTTTTCTTTCGACAGTAAAATATACTCCTGATTATAAGTCTCCCAACGTCCGTCCTTTACCCCTACATAAAAAGAACCTTCTTCCACCAGTTCATCATTTATGTACTTTTTATAAGGCCCATGACAGATTTCACCATAATCTTTATCTTTTCTTGGGACATTGGTGACTCTTCTTAATTTAGGGTCATACCACCAAATTTCTTTGGCATAAATACTTGGTTCTGCTTCGTCAGGATTCCGTAAAACATTTATCTCTTCGACCGTTGATCTTGTCCCAGAACCGTATTCGCCAATGCGAAGCTCAAATTTAATATTTTCATATTCATCTTTCGGCTTTTTTTTCACTTTCCCTTTCTTTTTCGACTTACCAATTTTCAATCCTAAATCTGCCGAAAGGTCGCCCGCTTCTCCTTTGAGCCTTTTAAACTCTTCTTTATTATTTTTAATATCTTCTTTTACATCTTTAATCGTTTTCTTAGCATTCTTGATGTTATCTAAAATATCAGTCTGAATTAAACCACCTAAAATTCCGCCTTTTTTCTTAGCAGTCGTATCAGTTTTGGGCTTTGCTTTTGTCTTAAATTCATCCGATTGGGCAAAAGAATTTAGGGCAAAAACCAAGAATGTAATTGTTAATAATTGAGAAAACAGTTTCATTGAAAGAATGATTAAAACGAATGTACTACCTTTGTGAAACGGAAAATTACGAATTTTATTTCTGATTAAAGATTACAAAATTTATTCCATTTAATTGCAGTTAAATTTAAAGAATCAATGTTTGCTTACATTATTGTCAAATTATCAAATTAATTTCATACGTGGAAAAAGATTCAAAGATATATATTGCAGGACACAGAGGCATGGTCGGGTCAGCAATTCATCGCAAATTACAAGAAAAAGGATTTCATAACTTTATCCTTCGCACTTCAAAAGAACTTGATTTACGTAATCAACAAGCTGTTAGTGATTTTTTTCAGACCGAAAAACCTGATTATGTCTTTTTAGCGGCTGCTAAAGTAGGAGGGATTGTTGCCAATAATACTTACCGAGCCGACTTTTTATTTGAGAATTTAGCCATTCAAAACAACGTAATACACAGTGCCTACGTAACAGGGGTAAAGAAATTAATGTTTTTAGGTTCGTCATGTATTTATCCAAAACTTGCTCCACAACCTTTGAAAGAAGACTACCTTTTAAGTGGATTTTTGGAAGAAACCAATGAGCCTTATGCTATCGCCAAAATTGCAGGAATAAAACTTTGTGAAGCCTATAGAAGTCAATATGGATGCGATTTCATCTCCGTAATGCCGACCAA
>JANXRS010000446.1 GCA_025356745.1 Arcicella sp. | reverse complement strand
CATCGAATTATGACCTAATTTCATTTCGCCTTCAAAATCAATTTCGCCCATGATAGCTTTCACGAGCGTTGATTTTCCTTCCCCATTTTTACCCACAAAAGCTACTTTTTCGCCCCGTTCAATTGTCAATCTGGCATCTTTGAAAACTACATGGTCGCCGTAAATTTTGGTTAAATCTTCCACAATAACGGGATAATTTCCCGAACGTGGTGCGGGCGGAAATTTCAAATGCAAAGCCGAAGTATCAACCTCATCCACTTCCACAATATCCAATTTTTCCAACATTTTCACCCTTGATTGTACCTGTAAAGTCTTTGAGTAAGTCCCTTTGAAACGGTCAACAAATTCCATCGTATCCGCAATAAATCTTTGTTGTTCAACAAACTGCTTTTGCTGTTGTTCTTGCCGTTCTTTACGAAGTTGGAGATAATGCGAATAATTTACTTTGTAGTCATAAATCCGCCCCATCGTAATTTCAATGGTACGATTCGTAATATTATCGACAAAAGTTCTATCGTGAGAAATTACAATTACGGCTTTGGCAGAATTCATTAAAAAGTCCTCCAACCACTGAATTGATTCAATATCTAAATGGTTGGTTGGCTCATCCAAAAGAATTAAATCAGGATTTTGCAAAAGGATTTTTGCCAATTCAATCCGCATACGCCAACCGCCACTAAATTCACTGGTTTTTCGAGTAAAATCTGTTCTTAAGAAACCTAATCCTAATAGAGCCTTTTCAACTTCTGCATCAAAGTTAATTTCTTCAATAGAATAATATTTCTCACTTACTTCTGAAACTCGTTCAATAATATTCATGTAAGCATCTGATTCATAATCAGTTCGAGTTTCTAATTGATGATTAAGTTCATCAATCTCGGCTTTCATGTCCAATATTTGAGAAAATGCTTTGGTCGTTTCTTCGAAAATGGTACGGTCATCAGTCGTCAAAAGGTGCTGAGGAAGATAGGCAATTACGGCATCACTCGGAGCTGATATTTTTCCTCTGGTGGCTTTGTCGGCTCCTGCGATAATCTTCAATAAAGTAGATTTACCCGCACCATTTTTGCCCATCAGGGCTATTCTATCTTTTTCGTTGATGTTGAAAGTTACATCACTAAACAAAGCTCGTCCACCGAACTCAACCGTTACGTTATCTACTGAAATCATAATTTTCTTAAATGAAATGCAAAGGTAGGAATTTATTTTTTTTGCAGGTTGAATTCGTACCTTTGTAGCCCAAATTAAAAACAACACAATGTTAAGAAGACCCCGCAGAAACCGCCAGTCGGCAGCCGTCCGTGCGATGGTGGAAGAGACTACTTTATCAGTCAATGATTTTATTTATCCAATGTTTGTCATGGAAGGAAATAACCTGATATCAGAAGTAAAATCTATGCCCAATATTTATAGATATTCATTAGATAAACTATTGCAAGAAATCACTGTGATTGAAGATTTAGGGATTCGTTCAATTGCTCTTTTTCCTTTACTTTCGGAAGATAAAAAAGACAAATTTGCCTCTGAAAGTCATCGTCAAGGTAGTTTGTATTTAGAAGCAATTAATCAAATTAAAAATAAGTTTCCAGCGATTGCTTTAATGACGGATGTAGCGATGGATCCTTATTCATCGGATGGACACGATGGTTATGTAGATGAAAAAGGTAATATTTTAAATGATGAAACACTTCAAATTTTAGGAAGCATGGCTCTCGCACAAGCACGTGCAGGGGCAGACATCATTGGACCTTCGGATATGATGGATGGACGAATCGGATATTTGCGTGAAATGCTTGACGGTGAAGGTTTTATCAATACCAGTATCATGGCGTACACCGCAAAATATGCTTCAGCTTTTTATGGTCCATTCCGTGACGCTTTGGATTCTGCTCCTAAATTTGGCGACAAGAAAACCTACCAAATGAATCCTGCCAATACTCGAGAGGCTTTAATCGAGGCGGAATTGGATTACGCAGAAGGGGCTGATTTTCTGATGGTTAAGCCTGCTTTGGCCTATCTAGATATAATTAAAACCTTAAAAGATAATTTTAACATTCCAATTGCGGCCTATAATGTCTCAGGTGAATATGCGATGGTAAAAGCTGCCGCTCAAAATGACTGGTTGGACGGAACAAGGACTATGGTGGAGAGTTTAACGTCCATCAAAAGGGCTGGGGCTGACGTAATTCTGACGTATTTTGCGAAGGAGTATGCGAGTTTATAGGTATTTCTAAAATAATACCCTTAACTCTTTGTATATTAATAACAAAGCCGTAATTTTGCAGTCCGTTTCATGGAGCAGGTTCTTTTTGATGTACTTAAAATCGTCAAAACCCTGTAAATCAGATTGTTTCGTTACAGAATAATTTATCCGTAAAGCTACCGAAAAATCTCAGATAAGGAGCTTCCACCCTTATTGGCAGAGAAATTTCAAGTCAATTCAAGATTTTAAACAATTACCGTAATGGCAAAAGAAATAGCAGGCTTCGTTAAGTTGCAATGCAAAGGTGGTGCCGCTAACCCTTCGCCTCCAATTGGACCGGCATTGGGTTCTAAGGGTTTGAATATCATGGAGTTCTGTAAGCAGTTTAATGCAAGAACACAAGATAAACCTGGCGTTATTCTTCCAGTTTTGATTACTTATTTTAAAGACAAATCTTTTGAATTTGTAGTAAAAACTCCTCCTGCACCCATCTTATTGTTGGAAGCAGCCAAATTAAAATTAGGTTCAGCACAACCAAACTTGAAAAAGGTTGGATCTGTAACTTGGGAACAAGTTCGCACGATTGCTGAAACTAAAATGCCTGATTTAAACTGTTTTACCATTGAATCAGCAATGAGTATGGTAGCAGGAACAGCTCGCTCAATGGGCTTGACAGTATCTGGAGAAAAACCATTCTGATTTTCAGTTATCAGGAAACAGGTGTCAGGAAACAGTTATTAAAGAGTAGTTATCTAGTAAATTATGTTTTGTATTAAATTACAGATGATTAACTAATAACCATTTATGCCCTAACTAGTAACCGACAACTAATTACCGAATAACTAATAACGACATTCAAAAAAATGGCTAAGTTAACAAAAAAGCAAAAAGAAGCTCAAACAAAATATGACGCAACGCAATCGTATTCACTTACGAAAGCAGCTGAGATTTTGAAAGAGATTTCATATACGAAATTCGATTCTTCAGTAGATATCGACGTTCGTTTGGGGGTAGATCCTCGTAAAGCCGACCAAATGGTTCGTGGCGTAGTTGCTTTGCCTCATGGAACAGGAAAAAATGTACGAGTTCTCGTACTTTGTACGCCTGATAAAGTGGAGGAAGCAAAAGCGGCAGGAGCTGATCACGTTGGTTTGGATGATTACATCCAACAAATCGAAAAAGGTTGGACTGATATTGATGTAATTATCACTATGCCAACTGTAATGGCAAAATTAGGTCGTTTGGGACGTGTTTTAGGACCAAGAGGTTTAATGCCAAATCCAAAATCAGGTACAGTTACCTTGAACGTTGGACAAGCTGTTACGGAAGTGAAAGCTGGTAAAATTGACTTTAAAGTTGATAAAACTGGTATCATTCACGCTTCAGTAGGTAAGGTTTCATTTACACCTGAAAAATTAGCTGAAAATGCTCAGGAACTTATCAACACTTTGTTGAAGTTGAAACCATCATCAGCCAAAGGAACTTATGTGAAGTCAGTTAATCTGTCTTCAACTATGTCTTCAGGAATTAAAATTGACCAAGGAACAGTTAAAGGATTGTAATCATGACGAAAGAAGAAAAAGGTGTAATCATCAAAGAGTTAAGCGAAAAGTTTGCGGTAACTCCATACTTCTATATCACTGATACAGGTGGTTTAACAGTTGCAGAAGTAAATAATTTTAGAAGAATGTGTTTTCAAAGAGGTTTTGAATATCGTGTTGTTAAAAATACGCTTATTGCAAAAGCATTAGAAAGCACAGGAGTTGACTATTCTTCATTCAACGATACAGTTTTCAAAGGATTGTCGGGTATTATTTTCTCACCAGAGAACCCAAAATCACCTGCAAAACTTATCAAAGATTTCAAGAAAGAAGCTGGAAAAACAAAAATTACGTTTAAAGGTGCTTCAATTGAAGGAGGTTTGTTTATTGGTGAAGACCAATTGGCAGCTTTGGAAAATGTGAAGTCGAAGCAGGAAATGATTGGAGAAATCATTGGATTGTTACAATCACCAGCGAAAAACGTTATTTCTGCTCTTCAAAGTGGTGGACAAAAATTGTCTGGTATTTTGAAAACTCTTTCAGAGAAAGAAGCATAAAATCAGTGAACAATTAATAGCAAACAGTTGTCAATTGCTTACTTGAAGGTTGTATCTAATTTAAAAAGTAATTATTCAAATTCGTAAAACAAATAAAATCTTAATACAATGGCAGATTTAAAAGCATTCGCTGAACAATTAGTAAATTTAACAGTAAAAGAGGTTAATGAGTTAGCAGCAATTTTGAAAGACGAGTACGGCATTGAGCCTGCTGCGGCTGCAGCTGTAATGGTTGCTGGTGGTGGTGGTGCAGGTGATGCTGCTGAAGCTCCTGCTGAGCAAACTGCATTTGACGTAATCTTGAAAGCTGCTGGTCCAAGTAAATTGGCAGTAGTTAAATTGGTGAAAGACTTAACAGGTCTTGGCTTGAAAGAAGCTAAAGATTTAGTTGATTCTTCTCCAAAAGCAATTAAAGAAGGAATCTCTAAGGACGAAGCTGAAGGTTTGAAAAAATCTTTAGAAGAAGCTGGTGCTGAAGTTGAAATTAAGTAATTAATTGATACAAATTCATAAAAAAGAGCCATGACGTAAGTTATGGCTCTTTTTTTGTTTCATTTAGAAATTATCTTTGGAGGAGCTTTTGAAAATAATTAATTTGCTATAAAACTTATGGCAAATTAATTAAACAAAAAATGCTCTAAATCAATTTTAGAGCATTTTTTGTTTTAAAATTATTCCACAGGGAAAGTATAATCATCTACATAAACATCCGTATAAATTTCCTTTGGGTCTGGATAAGGAGACTCTTCCGCAAATTTAACTGATGCTTCAACACGTGCTTTAATTTGAGCATCAATAGCTAATAAATCTTCTTCAGTGGCAATACCATTATCTAAGATTTCCTTCTTTACTTGTTCAATTGGGTCACGCATTTTATAGGCTTCCACTTCATCTTTTGTACGATATTTCTGAGGATCAGACATTGAATGTCCTCTGTATCTATACGTTTTAAATTCTAAGAAAGTTGGTCCTTCGCCTGCTCTTGCACGGGTAGCCGCACGAGAAACTGATTCATGAACTGCTTCA
>JANXRS010000273.1 GCA_025356745.1 Arcicella sp. | reverse complement strand
GCGCACCAATGGAACTCCGCGAAATACATCCCACAGAGAGCAGCAAAGTGCTCCTGAAGACCCTAAATCAAAGGAAGTTGTTTCAACTAGTGCTCCAACACATAGGTTCAATATTTTTTTTCTTTCTTTCCTTTCTTTCAGGTGGAGACTTTCTGCTTATACTCACACACACAATCTAGAGAGGCTCCAAAGACTGTTGTCAAGGAAACTGCCCCAGTATCAGCAGCTCCTATAGGGAATCAACCAACCTATTCCAGTATTGCACAAAGCTTTCAAAGGTATTCTCAAAAATTATTATTTCAATTTTCGATGTTTGATTTAACGTTGTTGCCTGTGAAGACTTAGACAATAATGTCTTTAAAATTGACAAAGCCTCCGCAAAATAAGTAAATCCTTTTCTTACATCCGATATTTTTACCGCTCCGAAAAGGATATATTTTTTATCAGGAGATAATTTAAAATTTCCTCTGGCAATGCTTTTTTCAATGGGTCTGAAAACGTCAGTATCAATCGGATTGGGTATTGAAACAATCGTTTTATCTTTCAATAAACTACTTTCACGGGCTTTTTCAGCCAACCATTCACTACACGTTACAATCGTTAGATTAGCCTTTGAAAAGATTTCCTTTTTACGTTCCCAAACTTGATGTGAAAGATCATTTTCAGATGAATTTTTCAAAAATTGTACGCAGTTTCCACAATTCCTTTCATAATTTGTACACTCCCTTGAATAATGACAGCCACCCGTAAAAACCCACATATCGTGCAATGTCCAGACAACAGGTTTATTAATTTTGAATAACTTTTCTAGAGAATTTAGCGAAAGAAAACCAAAATTTATCCAATGCAAATGAATGATGTCACTTTTTTGAATAAGAGGATGATTACTAATATCAATTCCAATTTTTGCTTGTGAAAAAATAAAGCGAACATCTTTATTTTTTTCGTAAAAAGTAAACTGATAACGGTCGAGGGCAAAGCGGAGTAGAGCGAGTTTTTTATGAAACCAATTCTGGGCAATTGATTCAATATTTGGCAAATTTCCTTTTTTATCTTGCACTAACATATTTGATGATAAACCATTGTTATTCAATGCTTTATTTAATCGTGAAGCGGCAATGGCTGCTCCACCAAAGTTATCAAAAGTGCTTAGGATAGTGATTTTCATTCGTGCCTAAAAGATTTTTAATTCCTTATTTTCTGACTCCACTAATAGGGTTATCGTGTTGATAAATTTATGATTAATGTATTTAAAAGGCGTGTTAATCATCATCAATTTACCGTAAAAAGTAAGATTGGCTTTCAGCTTTTGCAGGAATGTTTTTTTGCCAAAAAGAAAAGTATCACGGTGATATAAACCAGTCAGTTCCCGTTCAATTTTAAAATTTTCCGTCATTAACAAAAACTTCAAAGATGTTGGTGTGTAAAGATTGATGTGTCCATACGCCAAGAAATGAGTTAATTTATGTTCTGCTCCAAAACGATAATCTTTTGGCACTTCAATCACTACTTGCTTGGCAACTCTATGTATTTCTCTCAGTAAAAGTCGCTCATGTTCAACGTGTTCAAGGACATGCGAAAGAATGACTAAATCAAAGGATTTGTCTTCAAAAGGCAATTTATACCCATCAAAAAGTTGGACGGATTTGAGGCGTTCAATATTTTTTGCCTTGATTTGATTAACACCACTTTCAGAAATTTCAACGGCGTAAAGTTCATCAGCAAAACGACGGTCACTCAATAATTTCAAAATACTGCCATCTCCCGCACCCACTTCCAACACTTTTTTGAACGTCTTTCCCTGATTAATTTCTATGATATTTTCAAACTTCTGTTTTGCCCCCAATTGTCTCCAAATCGCTGATTCAGTAGAGTATTGGTCTTTGTAAGCTTCTTGAAGATTTTGATTGACAGTTATTTGCATAGTGATTATTTATTATCGGTACCCAAAAATATTTAACTGTAAATCCATTAAATTATTTCCTTTATAATGATGATTGATGAGCGGTTCTTTACGGTCTTGGGCTGAGTTGATGAAATATCTAAACCCATTTTTTGCTAAAATATCCAAAATCGTTCCTAATTCTTGGGCTTGTTCTGGAAAGGCGTGATATTCAACAAAAATATTCTCAACGTGGCTCAACGAATCTGCACAATCCTTCAAAACTGCCGTTTCTGCTCCTTCAATATCCATTTTGAGCATGGCAATTTTTGGCGTATTTTCAAGTACATCTTTCAATCTAAATGATTCAACTTTTGTCTTTTCTCCATCACCAAAAATTGAATTTCCATCCGAACCTTCTGAGGCAAATTCAATGCCTTCATCATCAATCCAAACAGCTTTGCTTACGACTTCAATATCCGTCAAATTATTATTTCTCAGATTTAATTTCAATATCTCCGCAATCTTTGGGTCAGCTTCAAAAGCCGTTATTTTTGCCTTGGGATACTCTCTTTTAAAAAAAGCAATACTTGACCCAATATTTGCACCACAATCTAAGATAATGGGTTGATTGTCAGCCGTTTTAAATTTATAAAATTGCTCCACAAAAATTTCTTGAAACTGAAAAAGGAACGACATACAATCAGGAACTTGGAAGGTAAATCCTTGAAATTTTATTTGTCGTGCTTCGTAGCGTTTTACGTCACCATATTTTCTGAACAGGTTTAATAATTCTCTACTTTCTGGTGTGCGAAATGCGTGGTATGGTTCTTTGAATATGTATTTTAAGACAAACATGAGTTACAGTATTGAAACGCTTTTTGATAATTTTCTATGACGACATGAATATTAACTTCATCTCTAATAATTTGTCCAGAATTTAATCCCATTTTTCGGGTTTTTACTGGGTCAGACAAAAGTACGGTTAATTTTTTAAATAAATCTTCCGCATTACCATCTTCAAAAATATAGCCATTGTAACCGTCTCTGACCAGCTTTTTCTCCGTTCCATCCGCCACTGCACATACAATAGGTTTGTCAAAACACATAGCATCGTTAATGGAAAGTCCGCCCATACCTGCCAATACATACACGAGCGAGGCATTAAAATATTGACCGAGTATTTTCATTTCATAAACGCCACCCGTAAATACCACATTATTTCCAATCCCTAAGTCAATTACCTGATTTTTAAGACGTTGCTCTTCTGGACCCGTCCCCACAATAACTAATTCTGCGGTTGGAAATTGGACTAAAAGTTGCTTAAAAACGTTAATCAACATATCGACTCGCTTCCATTTTACTAATCTGCCCACGTGTAAAAGTCTCAGTGGATTTTCGGGTAAAACGGTATTTATTCCTTCAATTTTTGCTTTGTCGGCTAAGATTAAATCCGTATCAGGAGAGTTATAAATGACAAAAATTTTCTCTTTTGGCACCCCATAACTACCAAAAATATCGTAGGCTTCTTCGGTATAATCCACGTGAGCATCCACTAAATTAAAGGCTCTTTTGTAAGAATATTTCAATAACGAATACTTCAATTTAAAGCCCAAACTGTTCGGTTTTAAATTCGTTTGCATGGTTTCAGAAGCAACGCCACCTTTAGCATAATAATCAAGTGCTTCTTTGAATTTGGGAATATTGAAAGGTATCTCTTTGAGAATCAATTTAATACCCATTTTTCTAATTTTCCAAAGTAGTAGAGGATTATAAACAAATGCCAAAATATATGGCCAAATGGTAACGATAACATCAGGGCGTTCTTTCTCTATGGTTTCTAAGAAATTTTTAAAAAAAGGTTTGCCCCACAGTGTTTTATATTCTTCCAAAAAGTTAACTTTAAATTCAATGCCTTCAAGACTTTGATGAACACCCGAGCCAACCGTTTTACCGTCCGCTTTTGGGGCAATTACCACAATTTCCTGTCCCTCAATTCGATTCAAGCGGTTGAGAACTAAATTATAATAATGTGGTAAACCTCCGAAGGTAAATAATATTTTCATATTTTATTTTTTAATAAACTTTCTGAGCAATGTTTCGATCGTTCTATTCAAATCTTCCGAAACTTTTAACCATAAAACTCCTCCGCCAAAAATTACTAAAATGGTCACTGACTTTATAAAAATAGTTAATAAAGTCAAAAAGAAACTGCCTTTAAAAACAGGAAGTAATAAGACTATTCCATAAGTAAAAATCCCTAATAAAATTACTTTAACAGTATGGTTTCCAAAGGGTTGTAGGTTTATTTTTTGTTTAATAAAAATAAACTTAATTAGGTTATATACTACGCCAGAAATCAACATAGCTAATGCCGCTCCGTTGTAACTATACAAAGGGATTAGGATTAAATTGGCAACTAATAAAATCACAAATCGTACTACATAGAGCAACAAGTCGTACCGAAAATAAGGAGAGTTTTTCAATATCTCTGAGTTCAATCCCGTTGCCATATCAAAAAGACTATATAAACCAACCATTAAAACGACGAACTTGCCTTTTTGATAGATTTCTGAGTGAGGAATTAATTGAAAGATTGAATCAATATTAGACCAAATACCCAAAAATAAAAACGTCCCAACAATTAACAAATTTAGAGCCGATTTTTGGTAAATCTCACCCACGTGTTCGAGGTCATTATTTCGCCAAGATTCCGCCAAAAGTGGATCACTGATGGATGCAATAGCATTTTTGGGAATGGCAATCACTAAACCTATACTCAAAGCAATGTTAAAAATGGCAGTACGTTCAAGGCCACCCGTGTAGGCGGGGAGCATGAGTTTTTCAATATGCGGTAAAATAGTAGCCGTTGCTCCGCCTAAAATTGTCCAAAAACCATACTGAACCATTTCTTTAAAAATAGGTTTACGCATGAAACTAAAATCAAGTTTTAGGTAGAATTTACCTAAAACTTTAATGTAAATCAACAGGAAGCAAACGGCAAAAAGATACGCCAAAATAATACCAAAAATTAGTTGATTGAAGGTTATATATTGAAAACCAAAGAGCAAAGCCAAAACTGAATTTGTGGCTTTCAAGAATATTTCTCGCACGATGGCAGGCACAACTATCCGTAAGTGAACTCTGCTGTACGCTTCTAAAATAGTTTGGTAGATTAATAGGAAGGTAATAATTGGAAAGGTCCAATAATAATTAACTAACAGAGGGGAGTTTTCTGAGTAAAGAGTATTAAAAACAGGTTTCAATCCCATATAAACCAATAAGAAAGTAATGAACCCGAAAAGTGGAGCGAGTAAAAGATACCCGAAAAAACCATTATGTTTTCGTTCAGAATCAGCAAATTGATTAAAAAATCTTACGCCTACGTGAGGAGTTCCTAAGTGAGCAAAACCCGCAAAAACCAAGGGAAAGCTCGTCAAGGCGGTGTAAAGTCCTAATTGTTCAGTGGTAAGGAATTTATTATAGAGAAATAGCACATTGAGCGTGCCGACAGCCACGCCTACGTAAGTAACGACTGAATTTTTAATGCTTTGACGAATGATTATGCCCATTATGCTTTGATGGCAATTCTGCCTGTATAATCAATCCTATTTAAGAGTAGCGTATTACCAGTAAAGTATTCATCAACTGCTTTCCGACAGCCTTCCCAATGTCCGTAATCGTCAATAATTAATACTCCTTTTGTTAAAAGTTTTGGGTATAAATATTTCAATTCATGGGCTGTAGATTCATACCAATCGGTATCCAAACGCAAGAGAGCAATATTTTCTGAAATTGTTTGTGGAATTGTATCTTCCACTTTTCCTTGCACGAATTTGATATTTTGAATTGGATAATTAGTTAATTTCATGTTATTCTGTACGTCCTGCACATCCGCTAAACACCACACAGAATTTTGTTTATTTTGTACATTTTGTTTCAATAAACTATCAGCATTTCCTCCTCTAAAATCCACATCATTTTCAGTTGGTTCGGACATTCCTTCGAAGGTATCGTAAAGAAAAATTTGTCGATTGTTCACTTGCAATGAATTCAAAGTCAAGGCAATCATCATCGAACTACCTCCACGCCAAACACCACATTCCACAAAATCTCCTTCAATATTGTTTTCAATTACATATTTTACCGCATTATATAGAGCATACATTCGCTCAATACTCGTCATGGTATATGGTTTACATTGTTGGAAAATTTTCAAAAAAATTGCATCTTGAATGAAGTCTTCATCTGACTGAATTTTTGATATTTGTAACCCAAATGGTTTTAATAAATATTTACTTATGATTGACATATTTTATATTTTATTGTTCTGAATTTCAAGTAATAATGTACTATAATATTTTTCAATAATTGATTTCACATAATCAGGATTTAAAGAAAAATTGGGCATTTTTTTATAAATAAAATCTATGAAAATGTTTAAATCGACCTCGTATTCATTACCTCCTTCTACTATATCAACATTTGCCTTAATATTTAAAAAGTCTTCAATTATATTAATAATAGAAATTACATGGAGTTTATTTGGAAAAGCAACATTAATAATATGGTTATGAAAACCATCATTTATTAGCTCCATTGTCCAAAACGCCACATCATCCGCATCAATGATATATCTTGTGGCTTTTTTTGCTACTTGGATATTTTTACCAACTATTATTTGATTAATAAAAAAATTGAACATCGTATTTGGATTACCAATTTTTCCTACAACATTTGGTAATCTTATGATAAGATAATTATCAGTTTCCGATATCAAAGACTCCATTTCTAACTTATGCAGAATATATCTTGAATCTTTAAGCGTAGAATCAAATATGCTGCAAGTACTAAAATAAACTAATAATTTATTTTGCTGTAAAGCATTTTGTAGAAGCGATTTCTCCCTTAAATATTCACTTTCAAGGGTGAGTTTTGAGTTAGATACGCCTGATGCAAATAAAATAGCAATATCCTCATATTTATCAAAGTGTGGTTTAAATGATTGAGCAATTAAGCCGTTTCCTATAATCATGTTGCGATGAATTGTTTTAGAAATTTATTTTTCTAAAATTTCTTTTAAAGTATGCAAAAGTTTATCCATTTCATAGTTTTCTTCCATGTGTTTACGAGCATTCCTGCCCATTTTTCCACACAAGAGTGGGTCTTGGGCTAATTGAATCATATACTTCCCCATTGATTTCCAGTCTCCTTCTTCCACTAAAAAACCTGTTTCTCCATGCACAACAGCTTCTTTTATTCCTGCATGACGAGTGCTGATGATGGGTAAACCCGTAGCCGAAGCTTCAAGAATAGCAACGGGTGTTCCTTCCGAATCACCACTTGGAGCTAACATTGAATGCTGAAGAAATACCCTTGCTTGATGAAATAATACTAAGATTTCTGCTGGAGATTTTTTACCTTGAAAATCAATTTTATCGGCAATTTTTAATTCATTCGCCAATTGTTTTGACTCTTCCCACAGTTCGCCATCACCAACCATAATCATTTGGGCAGTAGGCACTTTTTTTAACACCTCGGCAAAAGCCTTAATGGTTGACTGAGGAGATTTTTTTGGGGTAAATCTGCCAACTGTAATAAATAAAGGAGGTTTTGTTTCGGGTGATGCCCCCAAAAACTCACTTGTTTTTACACCACAAGGATTTACATAAACTTTTGATAAATCGGCTCCCAATTTATGCAATTGTGTTTTCATATCGTTTGAAACGACAACTATACTATCAACTCTTTGAAAGAGGTTTGCGTATTTCTCTTGATAGGCGTTTAAGGTTTTATATTCAGTAGCATCAAACCCATAAAAATGAACGACCATCTTTACATTAGCTCGCTCGCAAGAATCTATAAGGGCAACTCCCATTGGACCATAATTTGCTAAAAGTACATCAGTTTTATTTTTTGTGAGGTATGAAGCTAAAAAACGAGTGTATAAGAAGTGATAGAGTTTAGGAAATACATTTCTCATTCCTCCTCTTACGAAAAGAAAATTAAACGGAAAAGGTAAAAATGATTCTCCATCAGGCAAAACAGAAGGATACCAACCTTCATAAATTAATATTTGAGGCTGTAAAGCCTTTATTTCATTATCAATAAATGTTTCGGAATGAGAATATTTATTGGAGCGAGTAAAGCAAAGATTCATTCTATTTCTTTTTGGCAACTAATATAAATGTACAAGCATCCTTATCTCTGGTTTCTTGTGCTGTGGTTTTATCGAAAAATATAATTAAGGGTTGCATAATTAATGCCAAAATGGGTCTGAGAAACTGGGGAAGTTTGAAAAGAATTCCATCTTGAAATAATTGCAGACCCATGGCAGAACGACCAATAATACCTTTAAAATAAACTATTTCAAAACCCGCTTCACTTACCACCTTTTGTAGACCCGTGGAAGTCCAACGCCAAAAATCGGTTGGGTCGGGATGAAACATCCAATAGCCGTGCGTACTCAAAATCAATTGACCATCTTTTTTCAAAACTCGTTGAGCTTCTAACAAATAAGCTGTTGGATTTACAACGTGTTCTAATACTTGAGTAGAAAGAACAACATCAAGACTGTTATCTGCTAATTGAATTCGCCCTTCGGGTGAAATATGAATATCGGCAGAGGTATTCTCAGGTAAATCTATACCAATATATTTCTCTACAAAAGGGGCAATTAGAGGTTGGTAAGGTTTATTGCCGCAACCATAATCTGCTAAGGTTAATTTAGCTGGATTATTGGCGACAAATTGTTGAATAACTTCCTCAATTTTTTGGCGGAGTTGTCTTAAATAGTAATACCGAGTTGCCATTCTCCCAAAAATGGAAGGATATAACCTTTCAATACCTGCTTCTCTTTCGTTCATTATTATTGTTTTGAATTACAAAATTACTATTTTTGAGGGTCTAAAAAAACTACGTTCCCAAATATGAAAAAAGTTCTTGTACTATTTCTGATTTTGTTGTTCTCTATGTCTACAATTTTTGCTCAAGTAAACCTTAAAAACGGTTTGATAGCTTGTTATCCATTCAATGCCAATGTCAATGATGAATCTGGCAATAATAATAATGGAACAGTCAATGGAGCAACTTTAACCACAGATCGTTTTGGGAAAGCTAATAGTGCTTATAATTTTAATGGTTCAAGTTTAATTTCTGTTTCTCCTGACCAATTCAAAAATCAGAGCTATACATACGCTACGTGGGTAAAATTAAATAATCTTCCTTCAGCAGGTGATAATAATGCATTTATTACTGTGGGAGGTGCAGGAGGAGATCAAGTTTTATCTGTTACATCAAGTTATCAATTACAGACCTCAAATGGGTTCAATGTTGGAGGATATAATAACGCAAATCCTATCCAATCAAATAATTGGACACGGGTAACCCCAAGTCTAAACAAATGGTATCATGTAGTATGTACCAGAGATAATAATTCTATAAAACTATACATTGACGGTCAGTTGATTGCGAATAATTCTACCCTTACCGCTACCAGTGGAACAACCCCAAATTATGGCTCTCCTATGTATGTCACTTTTGGAGCAAGAAATGGTGGTGCATCTCAATATATGCAGGGTTCACTTGATGACATTCATCTCTATAACCGTCCCTTGAACGCCAATGAAGTTAAAGCACTCTACGAGGAAAATACTGCTCGATCCATTTCGATAACTTCCAATACCCCAACACCATGCGGAGGAGACAAAATTGCATTTACAGCCAATGGAGCAACAAATACATCAAAATATCAATGGAAAGTTGAGGGCATAAATCAAGGTACAAATAGTAAAACATTTGATTATACTTCTACTAAAAAAACAGGAGACTATACCGTAAAAATCTCTGTTGAGGTGACGGATGAAGATATTTGTTTCCCTCAGAAACCAACCACTACTGACCAAACCATTACGATAAAAGATTGTACTCCACCCTCAACAGGCGTGAATCTCAAAAATGGCTTAGTAGCCTGTTATCCCTTTAACTCAAATGCCAAAGATGAATCAGGGAACAATAATAATGGAACAGTCAATGGAGCAACTTTAACGACTGACCGTTTTGGAAAAGCTAATAGTGCTTATAATTTCAATGGTTCTGGTTTTATTGCTCTTCCAGTTGATAAGTTTGCTTTGAGTGAGTACAGTTATTCTGTTTGGATTTACATTGCAAATAATCCTTCTTATGGAGATGCATATAGAATTCTTTCAATCGGCGGTAATTGTGGTGATCAAGACATTAATACTGGCAACAATTATTTTGCAGGAGGTGGTGGCATTAGTGGTATTGGAGGAGGAGGTTATAATATTTCAACACCTGTAAGTAATTCTGGAGTAGTTGCTGGAAATTTACCCTCAATTGGGCAATGGTATCATGGTGTAATTACCCGTGATAGAAATGAAATTAAATTGTATGTAAATGGCGTTTTAGTCCGTACAGTTTCAACAAACGGCACTTTACCTTATTACGGTTGCGATGGAAAAGTATCTGCAAATATTGGTACACGGAGTAATCAAACGCAATTTTTTATCGGGAATATAGACGACATTCATCTCTATAACCGTCCCTTGAACGCCAATGAAGTTAAAGCACTCTACGAGGGAAATACTGCTCAAACTATTACCATATCCACCAATAAGCCTAATCCATGTGGAGGTGAAAAAATTACATTTAAAGCCAATGGAGCAACAAATACATCAAAATATCAGTGGAAAGTTGATGGCATAAATCAAGGAATAAATAGTAATAATTTTACCTATAATTCACTCAATAAATCAGTAGATTATCAAGTAAAGTTAACCGTTGAAGTAACGGACGAAGACCTTTGTTTTCCACAAAAACCTGTAATGGCTGATAAAACAATTAGTATAAAATTTTGTAGTATAATCGCTCCAAATGTAGGCAACAAAATCTTGATTCCTAACGCCTTTTCACCCAATGGTGATGGCATGAATGATACTTGGGAAATATTTTCGATAGCGGGCAATCCAGACGTTATTGTAGAAATTTATAATCGTTGGGGAGAGCTTATTTATTACTCAAAAGGCTATCCTGAACCTTGGAATGGCACGTATAGAGATAAGTCCGTCCTTGAAGGCACTTATCCGTATATAGTGAGATTGGATAATGAAACTGTGCTGAGAGGAACAATTTTAGTAGTACGATAAAATCTTAAAATTCATTTCGTAACTTGTTGTTTTGTAAATTACTCATCAATTTAAGAAACTCAATAACAAATGAAAAATCTTCACAAAAACCTCCTCCTCTGCACATATTTGCTGTTAGGAACAACTCTTACGAATGCCCAAATGCAGTATCCACAAACCAAAAAAATTGACCACATTGACGAATATCACGGAGTAAAAGTGCAAGATCCTTATCATTGGTTGGAAGATGACCGTTCTGCTGAAACCGCTGAATGGGTGAAAGCCGAAAACAAAGTTACTTTTGATTATTTGGAGAAAATTCCGTATCGAAATATGTTGAAAGAACGGATTGAAAAAGTCTTTAATTATCCAAAATATTCCGCTCCTTCTCGTAAAAACGAATGGTTTTATTTCTCTAAAAATGATGGCTTACAAAATCAATCGGTACTTTATCGTCAAAAAGGTCTAAATGGTACGCCCGAAGTTGTGCTTGACCCTAATACACTTTCAGCCGATGGAACAACTCGTTTGGGGACATTTGCTGTTTCAAAAGACGGAAAATATGCCGTTTATTATCTCTCAAAAGGTGGTTCAGATTGGCAGGA
This sequence comes from Arcicella sp., assembly GCA_025356745.1. Classification (GTDB taxonomy): domain Bacteria; phylum Bacteroidota; class Bacteroidia; order Cytophagales; family Spirosomataceae; genus Arcicella. The sequence continues at coordinate 2,899 of JANXRS010000273.1, read as the reverse complement.
AGGCTATATTATGGATTTGGCAACGAAACAAATTTTACCTGACCGTTTGGAATGGATAAAGGTTTCGGGAGCTTCATGGCAAGGAAATGGTTTTTATTATAGTCGTTATCCCAAACCAGAAGGAAGTGCTTTAGCGGCAAAAAATGAGAATCATCAAGTGTTTTATCACAAAGTTGGTACGTCGCAAGACCAAGACGAATTGGTGTATGAAGATAAAGCAAACCCCCAGCGTTTTAATTCAGTTTATGTTTCGGACGATGAACAATATTCTTACCTAAATATTAGCGATAGAGGAAAAGGGAAAGAAGGGAATGCTTTGTATTTCAAAAAATTAGGACAAAAAGATTTTACGCCCATTATTTCAGAAGCTGGTGATTTTTCTTACAGTATTGTGGATAACGTTGGCGATAAATTCTTAATTGAAACTAACGCAAAAGCCCAAAATTCAAAAGTAGAGTTGTATGACCCAGCCAATAAATCTTGGAAAAACGTGATTCCCGAAAAACCAGAACCTCTGCAAGGAGTTGGTACGGCAGGCGGAAAAATGTTCGCCACTTATTTGAAGGACGTAACGACTCGTGTTTACGTGTATGACCTTACAGGAAAGTTAGAAAATGAAGTAAAACTCCCTGGATTAGGTACAGCGAGTGGTTTTGGTGGGGAATCTGATGATAAGTTTGTGTTTTACAGCTTCACATCCTTTACTTTTCCTCCAACAATTTACCGTTATGACATTGCTACCAAACAGACTTCCATTTTCCGTAAACCCGAAGTTCAATTTAATCCCGATGCTTTTGAAACCAAACAAATTTTCTATACTTCAAAAGATGGGACGAAAGTACCCATGTTCATAACCCACAAAAAAGGAATCGAATTAAATGGTAAAAACCCAACGCTCTTGTATGCTTACGGTGGATTCAATATTAGTTCTCAACCTGGTTTTTCGGCTACTTTAATTCCATTTTTGGAGCAAGGTGGTGTTTATGCTTTAGCCAATATTAGAGGTGGTGCAGAATACGGTGAAAAATGGCATGAAGCGGGCATGAAATTGAAAAAGCAAAACGTTTATGATGATTTCATTGCGGCAGGTGAATATATGATTGCACAAAAATATTGCACAAAAGACTTCTTAGCGATTCGTGGAGGTTCAAACGGTGGACTTTTGGTGGGTGCAGTTATTAATCAACGTCCAGATTTGTGCAAAGTTGCCATTCCGCAAGTGGGAGTTATGGATATGTTGCGTTACCATAAATTCACGATTGGTTGGAATTGGTCGCCAGAATATGGTAACTCAGATGATGCAACAGATTTCAAAAATCTTTATAATTACTCTCCTCTTCATAATATTAAAGAGGGAGTGGAATATCCTGCAACGATGATTACAACTGCCGACCATGATGACCGTGTTGTACCTGCTCATTCATTCAAATATGCAGCTACATTACAAGAAAAAGCAGGAAAAAGCAAGAATCCATTGTTGATTAGAATTGACGTAAATTCTGGTCATGGGTCGAGTAATACTAAGAAAAATATCGAATTAACTGCCGATTTGTACGCCTTTATTTTTGCGAATATGGGGGTTATGGTGAAAAGTTTGTAGGATAAATATTGTTCTTTTAGTAAAAATAATTCCATTGTTTTAGGTGTCTGACTATCGTCTGACCAGTATTATATTGGTCAGACGATAGTCAGACACCTAAATTTTTACTTCATAATTAGCTCCAATTCAATTCAAATTGAAAAAAATATTAATCATAGACGACGAAGAAAAAATTAGAACCCTTTTATCAAGAATTATTGGCTTGGAAGGTTTTGATGTACAACAAGCAGGTGATTGCAAAACGGGCTTAAATAAATTGGAACGTGAGGATTTTGACGTGATACTTTGTGATGTAAAGCTTCCTGATGGCAATGGCGTTGAACTTACTAAAAAAATAAAAGATAAATTTCCACTCGTTGAAATTATTCTTTTAACGGCCTATGGAAATATTCCAGATGGTGTGCAGGCGATTAAAAATGGTGCTTTCGACTATATTACCAAAGGCGATGATAATAACAAAATACTACCCCTACTCCACCGTGCCGTCGAAAAAGTGGATTTGGCAAAGCGAGTTGTTCAGTTAGAAAAACGCCTTAATGACCGACATTCCTTTGAAAATATCATCGGAAAATCAAAGATATTATTACAAACTATTGATTTAGCTCGAAAAGTTGCTAAAACCGATACTACCGTTCTCCTCACTGGCGAAACGGGTACTGGAAAAGAAGTTTTTGCCCAAGCCATTCATCAAGAAAGTAACCGAAATAAACAGAATTTTGTGGCGATTAATTGCTCTGCTTTCAGTAAAGATTTATTGGAAAGTGAAATGTTCGGTCATAAAGCTGGGGCATTCACAGGGGCAACCAAAGATCAAAAAGGACTGTTTGAAGAGGCTCATAATGGTACTATTTTCTTGGATGAAATTGGAGAAATGGCAATTGAATTACAAGCAAAACTATTACGAGTTCTGGAAACGGGCGAGTTTATAAAAGTTGGCGAAAATAAACCTACGAAGGTAAATGTAAGAATTATTACGGCTACAAATCGAGAATTGGAAAAGGAAATTCAGCAGGGAAATTTTCGAGAAGATTTATTTTACAGAATTGCTATTTTCCAAATAAAACTGCCTCCTTTGCGTGAACGAGTAATCGATATTGAGCTTTTAGCAAAATGTTTTATCAATTCATTTGCTTTAAAAACAAATCATAAAATCGTGCATATTTCAGATGATTTTATCGAAGCTCTTAAACAACATTCGTGGAAAGGAAATATCCGAGAATTGAAAAATGTGATTGAGCGAAGTGTTATTTTAACAGATAATGAAGCATTAAATGTGGATAGCTTACCACTTGATTTACA
>JANXRS010000099.1 GCA_025356745.1 Arcicella sp. | reverse complement strand
GCCTACTAATTCGCCATCATATTCTCGAACCACTGAGATAGATTTACCACTTGAATCTACTATATTTACTGTGAAGGTTATCATTGCTTTATCGGTTTTAATCAAGATAACAAATTTTCACGACTTTTTGCACAGTAGGTTTTTTATCAAAATATTTTACCACAAAAAAGGGTTGGAAGTATTAAACTTCTAACCCTTTTTTGTGTATCAAACAAGTTCTAATTGCTTTATTATCAATTCATTATAATTTTTAATTTTCTCATTTAAATCATCAATCAATTCATCTGAACCCAAATAAATAATGCTTCTTTGATGAATTTTTTGGGGAATAATATCCAAAATATGTTCTCGCCCATTGCAAGCTTTTCCTCCCGCCTGTTCAATGACAAGCGCTAAGGGATAACATTCGTAGAATAATCTTAATTTTCCTTTTTCTGCTTTGCGGGTAGGTGGGTAAAGATAGATTCCACCTTTTAATAAATTTCTGTGAAAATCTCCTACTAATGAGCCAATATAACGAGCCATGCAGCCCGATTCTTGACGCATTTCTTCAATAAACTCCTTAATATAATTAGGAAATTCATTAAAATAAGCTTCATTTACTGAATAAATTTTACCTGTTTTGGGCATTTTTATATCAGCGTGTGAAAGGAAATATTCACCTAAAGAATTTTCGTAAGTAAAGCCATTAACGCCCTTACCTGTCGTATAAACCATGATGGTTGAAGAGCCATAAAGAATGTATCCCGCCGCAATTTGCTTACGTCCTCCTTGCATAAAATCTGCCTCTATTGCGGGAGTTCCTATGGGACTAATTCTGCGATAAATTGAGAAAATTGTGCCAATAGATACATTTACATCAATATTTGAAGAACCATCCAACGGGTCCATTGCCACAACATACTTTGCAGTTAGATTATTGGTTTGAATAATTTCATCGTCTTCCTCCGAAAGAATTCCTACCACTTGCCCACCATTTACCAAAGCCCTAATAAAACGAATATTAGCAATAATATCCAGCTTCTGTTGAGCTTCTCCTTGCACATTATCACGCCCCAAAGCTCCCGTAATATCAATAAGGCCAGCTCGATTGATTTCACGATTAATGATTTTCGAAGCAAGAGCAATGTCCCGTAATAATTGAGAAAGTTCGCCTGTGGCGTAAGGAAAGGCATCTTGCTGACTTTTAATGAATCTGTCGAGTGTTATGCCTACGGGTAAAGCTAATGTATTTTCTGTTTGCATGGGTTTAGTTTTTTTACGTGTTTATTCATGGCATAACTTTGAATTATGCCATGAATATTTTGGAAGATTTTATCTAATAATTCGCTGATAATTCTCTTCAAAGGCATTTTTTAACTCCTTTGCTTTCTTGTCGTAAGCTGCTTTGTCTGCCCAAGTATTGCGTGGATTCAAAATTTCTTCTGGTACATTAGAACACTTTACAGGCATTTCTAAACCAAATATTTCGTGTTTTATGAAGGAGATATTATTAAAATCTCCTTTTAAAGCCGCCCGAATCATGGCACGTGTATAGGAAATTTTCATGCGTGAACCTACCCCAAAACCTCCGCCTGACCAACCCGTATTGACCAACCATACTTTTACATTGCCAGATTTAATTTTTTCACCCAATAAATCAGCGTATTTCTTTGGACCAAGAGGTAAAAATGCTGCCCCAAAACAAGCAGAGAATGTTGCTTGAGGTTCTTTTACGCCCATTTCCGTGCCCGCTAATTTGGCGGTATATCCTGATAAAAAATAGTACATTGCCTGTTCAACGCTTAATTTTGAAATTGGAGGTAAGACCCCGAAAGAATCTGCACTAAGGAAAAAAATATTTTGCGGAGAAGTCCCAATTGAAGGAGTTGCCACATTTGGAATATAATTAATCGGGTAAGCTGTTCTCGTATTCTCAGTAACACTATGGTTAGCGTAATCCACTGAATTTGAGTCATTTGTAAATCTTGTATTTTCTAAAATTGTTCCGTAACGAATTGCTCCAAAGATTTCTGGCTCTTGTTCTTGGCTTAAATTTATCACCTTAGCATAACATCCACCTTCAAAATTAAAGACTTCATTATCATCCCAACCATGTTCATCATCGCCAATTAATTTACGATATGGATCGGCTGATAAGGTCGTTTTTCCAGTGCCAGATAATCCAAAAAATAAAGCTGTATCGCCCTCTACTCCAATATTAGCCGAACAATGCATAGAAAGCACCTTTTTCTCTTCGGGTAAAATATAATTTAAAACTGAAAATATACCTTTTTTCATCTCACCAGCATATCCTGTTCCACCAATGAGAATTATTTTTTTTGTAAAATCAATGATGGTAAAATTACTTTCACGGGTATTGTCAATTGTTGGGTCGGCTTGAAATTCTGGGATATTCAAGATAGTCCATTCTGGCTCAAAATTTTCTATTTCTTCTTTCGTTGGACGAAGGAAAAGGTGATGACAAAACAAATTATGCCAAGCTAAGGTATTGATTACGAGTATATTCGTTTTATGTTTTTCAGAAGCACAAGCATATGAATAGCGAGCATATAATTTTTTATTCACCACAAAATCAAGCATTTTTTGGTGAAGTTTATCAAAACTATTTCCTTCAAAAGTCTGATTAATATCTCCCCAAGCCACTGTGTCGGCTGTTTTATCGTCGTAAACAATAAATTTATCTTTGGGAGAACGCCCCGTGAATTTTCCAGTATCGCACATGAAAGCACCTTTATCGGTGAGTGTACCTTCGCCATTTTGCAAAGCTTCTTCAACCAAAGTAGAAACTCTCAAATTTAAGTGAATACTTGGGTGTTGATTAAAAAGTGGATGATTAACTGTTTGAGCAATAGTTTTGCTGAGATCAGCCATTAGAATGTCATGTTTCATCATTTCAGTATTTTAATTTTTCGCAATTAATTTTATTTCACAAATAGTTTTGAATGCCTTTTTTTAAATTGACATTACAAAGATATATTTGCGAAAACATATAATCAAGCGAAAATTCGCTAAATTATATAATTCCTCAAAAATCTTGAAATAATTTAATCAATTGTAAAAAAAATACTTAATAATTGCCATTTAAATAAAAAAAGCCTGTCACACAATGTGGACAGGCTTATGATTATCCCCAAACTAACCAATTAAATAATATATCGAGTTCTTTGACATTTTTTGGTAGAGACGATGAGGACTATACAATGTATGGACGAATACTATTCGTCTCTACATTGTTCCTACCAATTAAATGTCATATCTTAATGAAATTGCTCTTCTTCCGTTGAACCTTTCAAAGCCCCAGTTGAGGATAAACCAGCCGTAACGGTATTTTGGACGGCATCAAAGTAGCCCGTTCCTACAAAAGCCTGGTGTTTTATGGCTTTGAAACCTTTTGATTGCAAAGCAAATTCACGCTGTTGTAATTTCGAGAAACCTGCCATTCCATTGGCTACATAATCAGATGAGAGTTCAAACATGGCGGTATTCAAGGCATGGAAACCTGCTAAAGTAATAAACTGAAATTTATAACCCATCGCTGCTAATTCTTCACGAAATGTTTCCATTTGTTTTTCATCCATAAATTTTGCCCAATTGAAAGATGGTGAACAATTATAGGCCAACATTTTTTCTGGATAAACCGCATGAATTCCTTCGGCAAAGGCACGAGCCATTGTCAAATCTGGATTGCCAGTTTCCATCCAAATCAAATCTGCATAAGGAGCATAACTCAAACCACGGTCGATGCCTTGTTGTAAACCATTTTTAACGTGATAAAATCCTTCAGAAGTTCTACCTTTTTCATAATCTACGAATTTAATATCTCTTTCGTCAATGTCAGAAGTTATCAAATTTGCTGCTTCAGCATCTGTACGAGCAATAACTAAGGTAGGCACACCGCAAACATCGGCCGCCAAACGAGCTGCTACCAATTTGTTAATGGCTTCTTGAGTAGGCACTAAAACTTTGCCTCCCAAGTGTCCACATTTTTTTGCAGAAGACAATTGGTCTTCAAAATGCACGCCCGAAGCCCCTGCTTCAATCATCCATTTCATCAATTCAAAAGCGTTTAAATTTCCACCAAATCCTGCTTCGGCATCTGCCACAATTGGTACCATCCAGTGAATATTTTCTTCACCACCAACCGATTGAATCTGGTCGGCACGCAACAAGGCATTATTAATTCTTTTTACAACGTTGGGAACGCTATCAGCAGGATATAAACTTTGGTCTGGATACATATTTCCAGAAAGATTGGCATCGGCTGCCACTTGCCAACCACTCAAATAAATGGCTTTCATACCCGCCTGAACCTCTTGAATAGCTTGATTACCCGTTAATGCTCCCAAACCTGCCACCCATTCATCGGTATGTAATAAATTCCAAAGGCGTTCGGCACCCATACGAGCGATGCTGTAATCAAATTTGTAAGACCCCGCCAAACGTGCCACTTCTTTGGCAGTATATGGACGTTCAACGCCTTTCCAGCGGGGGTTGGTTGTCCAGTCGGTAACTAATGCTTGAATTCTGTCTTCTTGTGAAATTTTCATGATTTTGTTTTGTTATAAATGCTTGATTGTAGTCTAATTATGAATGATGTTTGAATTATTCCTAATTCATATTTACTTACACTTCTACTTCCTCTCCAACTAAAAGTGTACTGTATGCCTCGGTAGTAAGAAAAAGGTCGAATTTTTTCTGAGTAACTAATTTGTCGAAAAGGTTAATGGCATCAAAGAACTTTCCGTTGAAGTAATTTTCTTCTCCAATCAAATGTTTGATTTTTTGAATTTCATCCGCCAAAAAGAATTTATACATTGAAACATCAATCGTTACGCCATAATATGTTTTTGCACCGTGATGTATCCACTGCCACAGTTGAGCCCTTGAAATCTCAGCAGTTGCAGCATCTTCCATCAAATTATGAATGGCGGCAGCTCCCACACCTCTCAACCAAGACTCAATATAGAGGATACCAATTTGGATATTCATCCGTATTCCAGCTTCTGTAATACAACTATCTGGAATGGTAAAATCGCTTAGTTGCGAAGCCGTAATTACTTCATTTTCAAGCATTACATGCTTTTGATTTGAATTTTCTTTTAATACTTTATTGAAAGGTGCTAATGCCACAGAAACTAAATCGGGATGAGCAACCCACGTTCCATCGAAGCCTGTGGAGGCTTCTAATTCCTTGTCGGCAGTTACTTTATCGAATGCTAATTTATTGATGTGTTCATCTTTTCTACTCGGAATAAATGCCGACATTCCACCCATGGCGTGTGCTTTACGTTTATGACAAGTTTGCACCAAAAGTTTGGCATATGACCTCATAAAGGGAACTGACATAGTAATTTGCGAACGGTCGGGGAGGATGCACTCCGAAAATTGATGGAATTTTTTGATGCAAGAGAAAATGTAATCCCAACGTCCTGCATTTAAACCTGCAATATGTTCACGGAGCATATATAAAATTTCGTCCATCTCATAAGCTGCCGTAATTGTTTCAATTAAAACGGTTGCTTTTATGGTTGCTTTGGGTAATCCAATGGCTTCTTGAGCCGCAATGAATACATCATTCCAAAGTTTGGCTTCCAAATGACTTTCTATTTTGGGGAGGTAGAAATAAGGGCCGCTTCCTCTTCTAACTAATTCCCAAGCATTATGGAAAAAATATAAGCCAAAATCAAATAAAGAAGCTGAAATTGGTTCTCCGTCAATTAAAACGTGATTTTCTTCCATGTGCCAACCTCTTGGACGAACTTTCAAGACCGCTACATTTTCATTAAGGCTATACTTCTTTCCATTTTCGGCGGTAAAATCAACCTGTTTTCTGATGGCATCACGAAGGTTGATTTGTCCGTCCAGTAAATTATTCCACAAAGGCGTACTGGCATCTTCAAAGTCTGCCATAAATACTTTTGCACCCGAATTCAGGGCATTAATGACCATTTTTCTATCAACTGGTCCCGTGATTTCGGTTCTTCTATCTTGTAAATCTGCGGGAATTGGAGAAACTGACCATTCAGAATTCCGAATATTTGAAGTGCTCGGTAGGAAATCCAATTTTACACCTTTATTAATTTCTTCTTGACGGTCTTGACGTTTTTGCAAAAGTGATTTCCGTTGCTTATTAAACATTCGATGCAAATCTTTAACGAATTCTAGGGCATCGTGCGTAAGGATTTCTTGGTATGGTAAAGATATTTCTCCTAATATCTCGACACCTTCAATGGATTTTATCATGGCTTTTATTTATTTATTTTAAGTATCATATTACAAGATTAATTTTATTAATCTCGATTAAAAATTACTTTGATTTATTTGACAAACCTACAAAAGCGAAAAATATAAAACAAGCGAAAATTCGCTAAATATAAAATATGTGCAATATTCTTGAAAAAATAGTATATTTTTATCAAAAAGTATAATAATAAATGAAATTATTAATAAAAACAGGTAAGTTTTGACAAAATATAAAAAAGCAGAAATTCGCTTAATGTAGTAAACTATAAATTATTTGAGTAAATATCATTAGATTTGTGAAAAAAATATCCCAATCATGAGCCTTAACAGCGATAAAGTAAAAATAATTTTTGGTCTTAAAATTAGACAGTTAAGAATTGATAAGAAACTTTCTTTGAGTGAAGTTGCTACAAAATCTAATCTTTCAATTTCATATTTGAATGAAATTGAGAAAGGAAAAAAATATCCTAAAACTGAAAAAATTATGGCATTGTCGAGTGCCTTTGAAGTTGATTATGATTCGTTGGTATCATTAAAATTAAGTAAACAATTAGAACCTATTGCGGAATTATTAAATTCAAATATTCTGACGGAATTACCTTTAGAGATTTTTGGCATAGAACCTTCCGATTTTATTGAACTAATGTCGCAAGCACCCGCCAAAATATCGGCATTTATTAGTACAATTATTGAAATTAGTAGGAATTATGATATGCGGGTCGAGCAATTTTATTTCTCGGTTTTAAGGTCCTACCAAGAAATGTACGATAACTATTTTGATGATTTAGAAGAATCAGCTCAACGGTTTCGTAAGTTATTTGAAATTGGTAATACTACGTCACCAAATGAAACTTTATTGGCCGATATTCTTCAAAATTTTTACGGTTATCATATTGAGGAGTTTACCAAAGAACAATACCCAGATTTAGTAGATATTCGGTCAATTTTTGACCAAAAAAAATCTAAATTATTGATTAATAAAGATTTAAGTACAGAACAAAAGACTTTTACTTATGGTCGAGAGATTGGTTATCAGTTCCTGCAACTCAAAAATCGTTCTTATATATCTTCCGTTATTGAAGTAGAATCATTTGAACAAGTGTTAAATAACTTTAAGGCTTCCTATTTTGCGGGAGCAATTTTAATTAATAAAAACCTTCTAATTGACCGTCTTACCTACTTTTTTGCCTCGCCAAAATGGGACTCTTCGATGCTTTTAAGTATCATGAAGCTATTCAGTGTAACGCCAGAAGTCTTCATGCATCGCTTTACGAATATTGTAACAAGTCATTTTAAAATCAAGAATCTGTTTTATTTACGTTTCAATAATCAGGTAGATAATGACCTGTTTTATTTGACCAAAGAAATGCATTTAACCAAATTGCATACCCCCCACGGCACAGTAATGAACGAACATTATTGCCGACGTTGGATGTCCTTAACGTTATTAAAAGACTTGGAAAATATCCAAAAACAAAATGGATATGATGCTGAGGAGTTATTGTGTAACGCCCAAATTTCAGAATATATTGATACAACAAATAATTATTTAGTGATATGTTTAGCCAAGCCTTCACCGCCAAATCATAGTATGAATAGTAGTATTACCATTGGTTTTGCCATTGATGATAATTTAAAGAGTGTGGTTAATTTTTTGAGTGATTCGTCCTTAATTCATCGAAAAGTGAATGAAACGTGTGAGCGTTGTGGGCTTGAAAATTGTGCAGAACGGGTGGTTGAACCAGTTATTTTAAAAAAGCGTTTGGCGAGAGAAAAATTGAAAGAAGTAGTGGCAAATCTGATTATATAATCTTTGAAAAATACAATGTTTTAAGTAAGCATTGTACAAAACAAATAATATTTGGTAAAACTTATGATTACAAAATATTATTTTTAAAAATTTATATATTTCCTTATTTTAAACCACTAAAATAGGTTTAGCATAATTAATATTTTGTTGCTAATATATTATATGTTTGCTAAACATACTATATCACATTTTTTATATGAAAAATCCCAATTGTCCCCGCTGTGATGGTAATAATATAACAAAAAGCGGTGTTATTAACGAAAAACAACGGTTTAAATGCAAGGATTGTAGTTATAATTTCACCGTTGAAAAGATGGGGAAAGGTATCTCGACCTACTATGTTATTAAGGCCTTACAGTTGTATATTGAAGGGGTCAGTTATCGTGAAATTGAACGACTTTTAGGGGTTTCGCACGTTTCAGTAATGAATTGGGTAAAGAAATATCAGATAAAAATTCCAAAAAATTCTGAGTATTATCCAACCTATAAGATAATGAATCATAAGGAGTTAGTAGCTTTTTATGCCGATAGAGAGAACCTTCGTGACTCAGGAATGATTGTTACGGAGTTGGGAGACAAGTTTATGTTAATCAAATGGGAGCGTTTAAAGAATTAGGCTAAAAATTTTAGATTAAAAACAGTTTCAAATGGTATTTTAAAGGTTTTATTGAAGTAAAAAGTAAAAAACTATACTAAAATAGCATTGATATACCAGAGCTATTGATAGTATAGTTTTTTTTATAACCTTTGCTTCACAATTGTACAAAATCAATATTTTTTTGTACAGAATATAA
>JANXRS010000513.1 GCA_025356745.1 Arcicella sp. | reverse complement strand
TTACTTTTAGGATCAAGAAATCGAATTATATTTTTAATATCCAAAATAATAGTGTAATTAAATTTTTTATAATAAGCCTCAAAATGATTGTACGTAAACTTCTATATTGATAACAATCTTTAATTAGTTTTTTATGTATCTCAAAATAGTAAATAGATAAATAGTTAGTCAAATACTGATTTAATTTTTACCCATAAATTCGGTTTAGTAGTTTCTCCGTAATACCCATATCCATACCCATAACTCGTATTTCCTTTTACCCCATTATAAATAACTGTTAATGATGGAAATTTTTTCTCATTGTACAAATCGGATAAAGGTAACATGGCTCTTTGAGGCGTATATTCATGACGAACAATAAAGATAGTCGCATCGACTAAAGGAGCTGCTAATTGGGCATCTGTTACTAAACCATTGGGCGAACAGTCAATCAAAATATACTGATAATCATTTTCTAATTCCTTGATAAACTCTTGCAATTTATTACTACTTAATAATTCGGCAGGATTGGGTGGAATGGGGCCACTAGCAACAAATGATAAATTAGGTTCGCTAGTTAGTTGCACAAAATCAGAGGCTTTTCCTTGTCCAATCAAATAATTGACAATTCCTTTATTGTTGGATAAATTCAGATATTCGTGCAATTTTGGTTTACGAATATCTAAATTGATTAGAATAACTTTTTGTCCCGCACTGGCTAAAGAAGCCGCTAAATTCACGGATATAAAACTTTTTCCTTCCCCAGAGATAGAAGATGTTACCAATATTTTTTTACAAGCTTTTTGTCCTTGAATCAAATATTGAAGGTTTGTTCTTAGAATTCTAAATTGTTCAGCAATAAAATTATTACTTTTTGTATCTAAAAGGGGGCCAGCAACACTTTTTGGCTTATTCCCAACCTCCCCTAAAATGGGAATGCTATTCGTTTTTTGTTCTAATTCAGCTCTGGAGCTAACTTTGTCATTCAATACTGCTTTAAGGTTTATCAATATAATTGGTACTCCCAAACCAATTAAAACAGCTATCAAATAAATAGTATTTGGTATGGGTTTAATGGGTGAAGCACTAACAAATGCCTCATCAATTAAACGACTATCGGAAACTGTAGAAGCATAAGAAATTGCCGTTTCTTCCTTTTTTTGTAATAATAACAAATACAAACTTTCTTTAATGCCTTGTTGGCGTTTGATACTAACAAATTCACGTTCCTTTTTAGGAATACCACGAATGGAGGTCTCTATACTTCGGTTGAGTGTTGCTAAGTTTGTCCGAGAAATAATTAAACCTCTTTTCTGGTTATTAATGTTTTCACGAATGGCGGCTTTTGTATTTGCCACTTGCGTATTCACTGTTTCTAATAACGGATTTCCCACTTGAACCGTTCGAGCATATTTTTCTCTTTGCAGTTCCAATTCCGATAGTTTATTAATTAATAAGGAAAGACTTGGATCATTAATCATGGAAGTAACCGATGAAACGTTTGAACCAGGGGTATTTAGAAATTTCTCTACTCCTTCCAATACCTTCACTTGAATGCCTACCTCGTTTAATTTGCTATCAGTTTCTTTTACTTTCTCTAAAAACAAATTGGATTCTGAACTTATGTCTGTAAAACCAGCAGCACTTTTATACACTTCTACGTCTTTTTCTACTACCGTTAATTCGCTGGATATAAGTCTGAGCCTTTCATCAATAAATCTTAAGGTATTGCTTGCTTCCGTGTTTTTATCTCCCAATGAAGCTAAAATATACGCTTCGTGCAATTTTCTTAAAATATCTTTACCCCTGCTTGGAGAAGTCTCTTGATAAGATAATTTAATTACAGTACTTTTCTGATTGAGTAAAGAAACGTCAAGTTTGCCAAGATTACCTTGAATAATGCCATCTATATTAGCAAATTGGACACCAATATCTTCATTATTTTTTAAAATAATATTGTTCGAGAAAACCCTAAATTTACCCAATAATGGTTGATAGACTACTTGACCAAAAGAATATTCACCAGCGACTTTATCCTCTATTAATATTTCAAATTTTGCATGATCTAATAAACGAACTATAAATTTTTGATTATAAACTGGATTTTTCATTTGTTCAATCTGCATCCAAATGGGTGATTTACCGTACAAATCCACATCAATTGGATTCGCTTTTTTAGTATAAATCACATTCAAGCGTAAAGATTCTACCACCTTTTTCATCAAAGAGCGAGATTTTAAAACTTCCATCTCGTTTTCAACAATTTTATTACCGCCCATCATTTCCAAATCCTTCAAAAAATCGTTACTTCCTAATCCTTTCTTATCGTCTTTAATAAGTACCACAGAGGATACCTCATAAACTGGACGAGAATAAATTAAGTAAAAAAAAGCGCCAATAAGTGCTAACAAAAGGAATATCACGAATAAGTACCAATTTCGGATATACCGATAAGCAATACTTCGTAAATCAATTTTTTCTTCTTCTTTATCAAACAAAAAGCTATTATCCTGAGCCATAAATAATCTTGTATTTTAAGGGTTATTTGTGTAGTTAAAGGAGGTTATGAGATTTATCTTGACAGATTGATGATTAAAGCACTAACGGCTACTACTGCTCCAACGATACTCGTTACGATGGGCAAAAGTTGGAAGGTTCGATCATTATAAGTTGCCTTAACTCTTGAGGGTTCAATGTAGATAATATCCCCATTTCTCACGTAGTAATACGGTGAGTTCAAGATATCTCTTGATAATAAATTAACCCTTACTTGTTCCCGTTTATTATTATCTTGTCGAATAATCATAATGTTCTCTCTCCGACCAAAAATTGTTAAATCACCCGCCATACCAATTGCTTCTGGTAGGGAGGTTCTATTATCTAAAATATTATACGTGGCTGGACGAGTTATCTCCCCAAGAATAGTAAATTTGTGATTTAAAATTCTGACATTGACCGTTGGTTCTTTCAAGTACAAATTCAACTTTCTACGTAAAGTATCAGCAACCTCTGAGGTCGTTAAGTTTGATATTTTCACTCTCCCAATCAAAGGGATTTCAATCAATCCTAAAGAATCTACTTGATAGCCCAAAGGTTGTAAACCCGTTCCAGCACCAACGCTTCCTGGGTAAATAGTGTAATGTAAACCAACAGATACAGGAAGTTCAAAAATTTTATTGGCTTCTTCACTCAAACTGCTCACCGTAATACCTAAAATATCTTCAGGCTGAACTCTAACAGATTTGGGATTAATGGGTTTTAAAGAAATATAGCTTGCCGTATCTCCTTGAAAATAAACGGTCTGTTTAGTTGTTGTGCATGACGTTATAATGGTACTCGCACAGGCACTTATTATAGCAAAATTTATAATTTTTTTGATTTTCATAGGATTCAAAGGGAATATTTTTTTTGAAATTTAGAAACCATAATTAAAGCCAAATGTCGCACCTTGATATGAGTAATTATTTTTATTATTTATCAGGTTGAACGCATTTAAAAATGCGAGTTATTTATAAAATTAGGAACTTTGTCAGATGAACTGGCAAACTTTCTTTCAAGACGTTCCCGATTTTCGTATAAATCGACGTAAGAAGCATAACTTATTAGACATATTAGT
>JANXRS010000512.1 GCA_025356745.1 Arcicella sp. | reverse complement strand
ACTAATATGTCTAATAAGTTATGCTTCTTACGTCGATTTATACGAAAATCGGGAACGTCTTGAAAGAAAGTTTGCCAGTTCATCTGACAAAGTTCCTAATTTTATAAATAACTCGCATTTTTAAATGCGTTCAACCTGATAGATATATAAAGTGCCTTTAGTATTAATATTTGGTACTGTAAGATTAATTCATACTTTTGTTTGAAAGTATCTCAATAAAGTACCATTTTTCCAATAAATTACACTTTAATTAAGTTTTGGATAATATCCCCTCCAAAACTGATTCAACATCATAATATCTGATGCAAGTCTGTTGTATATTTTAAGTGGGATTTTATAAAACAAGTTAATAATTACTATGAAAAAAGCATTCACTCACTCACTCACTCATCTGCCTGCTAATTATTTATTCCACTACGAGTGTCTTCTCTCAAGTTCCTAAATTTATTCGAGAAAAGGATAAGGATTTAATGTCCTCCGTTAAGGAAGTAACCCCTAATGGTTGGATAAAATACAACAAAGATTCAAAAATCACGGCGGAGAGCATTTTTAAAGTTCATAAATCTAAAATGGGGCTTACGGATGCAGATGAAATAAAGATTGTCTCTCAGGAAGCGGACAAAACGGGTAGAATGCACTTGAAATATAAACAGTTTTATAAAGGAATTGCCATAGAAGGCACTGATTATACGCTCCATCTTATAAAAGGACAACTGGACTTATCTCATGGGCGTTTAGTGGAAGATATGGATATGGATACTAAAGAAAAGCTGAATGAAAAGAAGGCTCTCGAACTTGCCATTAAATCTATTGATACTAAAATATTCGCTTGGGAAAAGAAAGAATGGGAAGATAAATTAAAAGAGCTGAAAGGGGATAAAAGAGCTACCTTTTTACCTATCGGAGAAAAAGTAATTACCAAAAAGAATAAAGACGTATTTACAAAAGATAATTTTGCCTTAGCTTGGAAATTCCCAATAGAAACAGCAGAACCCAAGAATCGATACGAAGTGTATGTAGATGCTAATACGGGCGAAGTTATACGGGCAAAAGATACTAAAATGGAATGTTTTGCGGATACAAAACCTAAAACAAATCAATCAAGTATATTTGAAATTAACGCTAAGCAATTCAGTAAACCACAAAATGTAAATTCAACATTATTAAGCCCTTCATGTTGGGGATATACGGGCTATTTTATTCCTCTATATGCACGTTATTCAGGTGGATCTTTTGGATATTTGCCTTTTCTTACTAATTATAGAGGATTTCTGCACTATGATTATTCATTAGAAGATTGTCGAATTCATACAAAACCTTGGGATTTTTTTTGGTGGTTTGGCGTAGCAGGAAATTTAACTGATGATGAAAATACTTGGGATGGTTCATCAAGTTCAACTTATCGAAGCGTAACTACGGCACATTGGGCATTTCAGAAATCTTGGGATTATTTTTACTCTACTTTCGGTAGATGGGGAGGTGATGGAAATGGACAAGGGGTTCATGTTTGGGCAAATTGTGAGAATGCTAATGCTTCATATTCTCATGACTGGCTTTGGCAATATGATGAATTTAAAATTGGAACTGGACAAGATAATATACAAGGAAGCTATGCTACATTAGATGTGATTGGACATGAATTTACTCATGCAGTAACTCATCATACTGCGGGACTAAATTATGAAAAAGAGAGTGGTGCATTGAATGAGTCTTTCTCCGATATTTTTGGAACAATGGTTGAGAGGTCAATATTGGAAAATTACACATGGACTATTGCGGAAGACTGTGGAACAATAAGAGATATGAGATCTAATTCTGTTTATAAAGGTGCTGGATGGTGGGATATAGATGATTGTAATCCAATAGGCGGTACTAATGGAAATGATAATTGTCGTGTCCATTCCAATTCTCGTGTCCAAAATAGATTTTTTAATTTATTGGCAGATGGCGGTTCACAACCAGTAGGGCCTGGTACAGTTGTATCTGGAATTGGGATAGACAATTCTTCAAGAATTGGTTATCGTGCATTGACAAATTATTTACAGGCAAATTCGAATTATGCTGATGCTCGTGAAGCATGGTTGAATGCAGCAAGAGATTTGTTTGGTGAATGCTCAGAGCAACGAAGACAGGTTGCCAATGCTTGGTCGGCTGTTGGTATTGGGAATCCTATTACTTGTACACCACCCAATGCTTGTAATTTTGCTGATGGGGATTTTATGTTCTATTGGTATGGTGAATATGTATTTGCCCATAAGTGTGGGGATAAATATTATTGTACTACCGATTCTGGGACAGGAGGGTATTTTAAACCTCGCCATTGGTTAGAAGCTACGGGATATGCAAATGCTAATTGTTTTGAAGAAAATGACCCAAGACCTAACTGTAGTTCAACAGGAGGTGGCGGAACGGGGAATTGTACTTTTTCAGAAGGTCAGTATATATTTACTTTTGGTGCAACAGGTGAAGTCGTGCTTTCGTATCATTGTGGCGGAATTTTATATGCTAAGACAACAGATAATTTGTTTAAACCTCGTCATTGGTTAATTGCAGCAGGATATGATGCTACTTTAGCAGAATGTTTTGCTGAAACTAATCCAGGTTGTGGGGCTAATGGTAGAGTCAGTGCGGTTGATAATTCAGATAATAGACCTGATATTGAAGCGTTTAAGTTTGAAACCTACCCTAATCCAACTTCTGATAATATCAAAGTGAAATTTTATCTTGAAGAAAGTGGTAAAGTAAAACTAAACTTGTGGGATAGTAAAGGAGTAGCAATCATTAATTCTGAATTTGAAGGAATTAAAGGAGAGAATATAAAAATGATAGAGTTGAATTCTTCTCCGTCTGGGGTGTATTTTATCGAATTACAAAATGGAAGCAAAAGTTCAACTCAAAAAATAGTTAAAACTCAATAATATGAAAAAGATTCAAAAATTAATCAACGGAATCTTTTTCATGGGTTCTGTTTTTATCCTATCATGTTCAAAAGATGATTGCGAAGGTTGTAAAGGTGTTACAATAAAGACGTTTACAAATCAGGAGGCTCTCATATATAGTGGAACATATACTACCTCATATCGCATAGAACTTCCATTCGAGGTACATTATGGTGCTGATTTAACTCAAACTATTTGTGATAGTTCTTTAGTCAAGAAATTACCGAAAAATAAGAATGGAACGGCTGTATTTTTTTCAGGAACTGGAAAGGCTACTTGTGGAGACAAAGGCGTTTCTGTTCAAGGTTTTATTTACTTCAAAGTCTAAAATCACTCAAACTCAATCATTACCTGATTTTTTTCAACGTTTTGTTTGGGAGCAATTTTAATATTTTTCACTATTCCATCGCCTGATGCTTTCAGAATATTTTCCATTTTCATCGCCTCTAAAATCAAAATAGTATCGCCTTTTTTCACAGTATCACCTATTTGTACTTTGATATCCACGATGAGTCCAGGCATAGGAGCTTTGAGGTCGTTTACTTTTGCAGTATTGGCATTACTCATGCCCATTTGGTCGAGGAGAATATCAAAACGATCTTTCACAGCAATGGAATATTTGCTATTATTTATCTTTATCAAAAATGATTTCGTTTGATAATCAGCTTCCAAAACCTCCGCATTGAACGAGCGATTATTGTAAAGTATATGAAAATTACCGTCTTTTATCTCCACCATGTCCCATTTGAAAGGTTGAGAATTAACGGAAATTTCGTTCTTATCCGACTGAATATCAAAGGTTTGGGTATTTACGGTTGCTTTTAGCATTTTATTTACGATTTATTTACCAAATATACACCAACTAAAATAATTCCCATGCCAATAAAGTGCTGAATTTGTATAGTTTCTCCATCCAGAATTCCCCAAAGAATTGCCACAATTGGAATTAAATACGTTACTGAACTCGCCAAAACGGCATTAGTTGCTTGAATTAATTTATTGAAAAGTACCATCGCCACTGCTGAACCTAATACGCCCAAAAATATTGCGTAAAGTAAGGGCATTTGGGCTTCTGGAAGCTGTACTTTATCTATGAAATCGCCACTGAACAACACCACGATTGCCACAGGTCCAATAGTCATAAAAATAAAAGAGGTAATCAAAAAAGAGCTTAAATTTAGTCCTGTGATATATTTTTTGGTAATATTCAAATTGATACCGTATAGAACGGTGGCGGCAATTACGTAAAAGGCATAATTGTTAAATTGTAAACCTTTCGCTCCTGCTAATATTAATAACAAAGCTCCAATAAAACCCAAAAAAATACCAAATATTTGACATTTTTTAATAATATTTCCAAAGAAAAGTCCACCAATGATAAGGGTGAAAAGCGGAGTTATTGAGTTTAAAGCTCCCGAAACGCCACTGTCTAATTTTGACCCTGCTAATGAAAATAAATAGGCAGGAAAGAGATTTCCCAGACAACCGACCCATAAAAAAAGATGAGCTTTTTGAAAAGGGATTTTTTTAAGATTGATTAAAAAGAAGGGTAAGAAAAAGCAAAAAGCCGCCACAATACGCAATGAGCCTACTTGTGAAGCATCAAAAACAGATAAACTTTTTTTAACAAGAATAAATGAGCTTCCCCAAATGACTGCTAAAAAGGCCATTAAGCCCCAAGCAAAAGCAGGATTTTGAAGTTTTGAAGTGATGGGTTGATTAACAGTAGTTTTTGTTTCCATGTAAATATAACCCACGTAAAGTTCAGAAAGTTTCTTTTATTAGGTACGAAGGATTAGTTATAACAAAAACATATTTCAAATTTTTATACGCTGTAAAATAGTTATTTTAAAAATTATTCATTCAATATCCAAAACAATTATTTATTGTAAATACTACCTATGAACTACTATCTATTTCGGGCATTTACTTCCCCATTTTTTCAATCTTGGAAATTCACTTTTTATAAAACAAGTCGTTATTCCAAATTGAAAAAGAGTGCTACTATTAAAACCTGAAGAAACCGGTACAAACTCCAGATGCAATCCTGTTGTTTTAATAAACATAAATCGTGCACCCACAAAAATTCCAACGGCAGGTTTAAAATTTCCTTGATATGTTTCGCCACCAACGAATGCTCCTACATACGGATCAAAATTCCCAGAATGGGTATTAGAAGCATAGCCAAAATGTTGATAACCCCTGATACTGAACTGATTATAGTTATTGAAAACGCTAATAAAACGATAGGCATGAAGACCTAATCCATAAAAATCGCTTTGAGGAAGTCGTTTCTCTAAAGTAAGGCTCAACAACATTGGGTGAGTGGGTAAAGTTCGGTCGAATTTATCTAAATTCTGGTCGAAACCGTAAGCAAAACTGAGGTATACCGGTTTTTCTCCTTGAGCCTTTAGCATCATGGAAAATAGGCAAAACAGTACGCATAAGAGTAGTCTAACTTTCACAAGTGGGCTTATTTAGGATTTAGTTTATAATTTAACGAGTGAAAGTGGAGGAGAATTTTTTTGAATTCAGTACAATAAACCCATTTTAAAACAAAGAATAATCTCTAATAAATGAAAATTCCATTCACAAAAAATACTAGTTTACTTCTCTGAATGCTCAGTTCATCGAAAAATTATTCAATTAATTGACTCATTATACTCGTTTTGAATCATAAATCTAAAATAAATATTTTGATGAATATACTTACAAATTTACTCGTCCTATTTTTTATTTTAATTACCGTTCACTCATTCGGTCGGAAAAGAGATTATTTTTAGCTAATACAAATATCGTTGTTTATCAAAAAATAGGTTTTTTTCTCTGATAATTTCGCTCCCAGACTTTTTTTAAAATGAGCTAATCCTTCATTTAAAATGCCTTTTTCAGTAGCTATTCCCATGTCTAAAATTCCTAATTTTTGTTCTTGACAATAGTTATAAATACCTGATAATAAAAAAGTTGTCGGACTGTTTTTTAGGTATTTTTCATCATCGGCAAGATAGAAAGTATAAAGAATATGTTCATTTATTTTAATCGTCACACCAACGGAAACTATCAAATTAGCGTGAGTAACAGAAAATAACAGAAAATTTTTCGGAAATTTTTCAAAATGTTCTCTTAATTGTTCCAAAGTCATGGTCATTGGACGATTTTTACGCTTTCTTGAATGTTCAATAAAAGAATGAATTTTTAGAAAATTTGGATAAATTTCTTCTTGAAATATCAATCCGTTTTTAAATGATTTTCTTAATAATTGCTTTGCTCTTGGAGATTTCACGGTTTCATAAAATGATTTATTTGTTACCGGAATGTCATAATTTTGTTCCGTAAATTTTACTTGAAAATGCAATCTTGAAAGGCATTTTTCGAGAATTTGATTTTGATTCTTCGAAAGATAACTTTCTGGATAGAAATTAATTATGATTTTTTTTAAATTACAAGTGCATAAATAGGCTATTGATTTTTCTAAAAAATCAAATAAATTTTCGTCTAAAATTTTCTGATTAAATTCTATTCCACCAAAAGTTGCTCTAAGAGGACTGTAAGCAATTTTATTTTGAATAATTACACTAAATCTACCTTCAATCAGCTCATTATCCATATTCTGCCAATAAAAACTATAGCAATCATTTTCTCCCCGTTGATGTTGTAGATGCTCAATTTCATTAAAAAAATATCGCTGAAAATTAAAAGGTTCAGTAGGAATATGGTTGAAATTATGGGAAATAATTAATTGATATGGCATGATTATAAAGCAAAAAAGGGATTTCAAAATTAGCTTTGAAATCCCTTTTTTGTTTCTTTTGAAGTTTTATTTTTCTTTCGCTGTAAGATATTATTATCTTCGATAACATTGTATTTTTGCAAGGTAAATTTATCTAACAGATTTATCGAATGGTAAACTAATCGGCAAATTGATTGGTTATCAATAAAAATTAGAAGATTTGGAAACACAACAACCTCCTCAAAATAAGATTATAGCATGGCTAAAACGGCTCGGTTGGGCAGGTTTCTTCTTTTTTTTAATCAAAGGTGTAACACTTTATATTGTTTTGCCATACTTAATTGCTAAGGGAGTTATTAGTTGTGAGAAATAGATATACGAAGTTGCTCCAACAATAAATGTTGCAAGATATTTTGCATTTACTGACATAGTTGTATCTATTTAAGATTATACATTTACTGATTTTCCTGTAATTTTTTCAATAATTTTAATGGCATGAATTCTTGAATTTTCGATGAATAATGAGTGCGTATTCATACCTCCACAAATCACACCTGCCACATATACATTGGACAAATTTGTCTCCTGAGTATTATTATCATATAGGGGTTTCATGATTTCATCGGAGGATAAAGTGATACCAATTTTACGCAGAAAATCCAAATTTGGTTGGTATCCTGTCATGGCAATTACATTATCATTTTCTATCGTAACAATGCCTTCTGGTGTTTTTATATCTATTTCATTATCACGTATTTCCGCAACTTCCGAGTTGAAATAAGCCTTAATTGAACCTTCTTTAATTCGGTTTTCAATGTCTGGTTTTACCCAATATTTCACTCTGTCACCAATGGCTTTATCCCGAATTATCATCGTTACATCGGCTCCCTTTCTCCATGTTTCAAGGGCAGCATCCACCGCTGAATTACTGGCTCCCACGACCACTACTTTTTGTAAAGCATAGAAGTGAGGTTCGTCATAATAATGCGTTACTTTTGGTAGATTTTCACCTTTCACATTCATTAAATACGGAATATCATAGAAACCCGTGGCAATGACAATACTTTTTGTTTGATAGGTGTTTTTTTTTGTTATAATTTCATAAAAATCATTAGAATTTTTATGAATTGTTTCCACTTCTTCAAACAATTTAACATTTAATTTTCGATGAAATGCCACTCTTCGGTAATACTCCAAAGCTTCTGAACGGGTAGGTTTTGCATTATTCGAAACGAAGGGAATATCGTCTAATTCTAGTCGTTCGGAGGTACTAAAAAAGCTCATATTGGCTGGATAATTATAAATCGAATTAACCAAACATCCCTTTTCTAAAACTGCATAATTAAGTCCTACTTTTTGGGCTTCGAGTCCACAAGCCAAGCCAATTGGTCCGCCACCGATAATGATTAAGTCGTACATTTCTATAATTTTAATTTTACTACGAACAAGACTGTCCTTATTTCTTAAACACACGAAAAAGCCTATCAGGTTCATTTATGATAGGCTTTTTCTACTGTGGCTGGAAATGCTATTTTGAGCTACGATATTACTCACTCTTAACCGAACTTGCCCTAGACACATCCGATTTTACCGAAGGTTGTCCACGATAACGTAAGGATGATGCTCCACTTGCTTCAACGCTCAATGTTTTTGGGGCATTCACTTTTATTGAACTTGCTCCTGCAATGTCGGCATCAATGTTTTTGACTGGGAAATTATAACAGTTAGTATTACTTGCTCCCGATACGTCAAAATTTATTTCTGTAGCATTTCCATTCATTTTGATGGACGATGCACCTGAACAATCAATTTTTATTTTATCAGCTTTGACGTTGATTTCAGAATTTGCAGCTCCTGAGAACTTCAAGGTTAATTCTTCTAAATCATTAAATCCTGAGATTTTTGATTTGGTGGCACCCGAAAAATCTACTAATTTCAAAGTTGGCATTACAATCGTGAATGAAACTCTTTTACGATTATTATTCCATTTCCAACCGCCCTTACCATCACGATATTTGGTAATTAATGTTCCATTGCTAATAATTACAATCAAATCTTCCAAGTCTTCCGAGCGTTCAGCATCAACCGAAACGTTGAAAGTTGAACCTTGCGTTACATCAATGTCCAACCCGATTTAAAATAGAATTGAGCATAAGTTGAAAATCAAAGCAAGCGTATTATTTTTGCAAATGATTTCTTCGAAAACCCTCATCATTATCGCTGGTCCAACCGCCGTTGGCAAAACTTATTTATGTGTAAAACTCGCTAAACTCCTTGATGCAGAAGTAGTTTCAGCGGATTCTCGTCAATTTTACCGTGAACTTGCCATTGGCACCGCCAAACCCACTACTGAAGAAATGGATGGAGTAAAGCACCATTTTATTGATTCGCATTCTATTCAAGACTATTATTCAGTGGGGGATTTTGAGCGTGATTGTTTGAAAGTTTTGGAAGAAATTTTTC
>JANXRS010000499.1 GCA_025356745.1 Arcicella sp. | reverse complement strand
TAATTTTATCTCTTAATAGCATCTTTGTTAGAAGGGGAATATTAGATTTGTCCAAATCAAAATTACCACTTTTTCCGAAATGCTATTTTTTTTATTTTAAAATACTGAAAATCAACTATTTAGCCCATTATTCACGTCATTTCTTGTAAGCAAAAAAATAAATTTTATCATGCGAATGAGTAAAACTTGCTACAAAAAGCCCATTTCGGAATCTTTAGGATTTGTCTATTCAAAATTGGAGAAAATGTCACTGAAAGCTAAAAAGATTAAGAAAAGTGTACTTAAACAGTTTCAGATAAAGGGAAATACTTACTCCGTAGTAATTGTCAAAAATGATAGAGATGACCCTTTAGAACCTCTGGTACATTTTATCTCGACCCTTCAAGATAAAACACAAATATTGGATGGATATAGAATTAGATGGCATAGGGGGGGGCGCCGAATCAAATCTGTTTTAAACATCTGAAATCCAATGCAGCTCCACTGGGGGCTTCAATTTAGAAAACCTAATTCGGGCGGCGATCCGCTTCGTCAAGATTCTAAAATCTGTTTAATGGTTGCTCTGGTAGTCATGGCATATGTTTTAAACATACAACTGGGCGGCACTCCGCAAGGTCTTGAAAACAAAGTTGAGAAGAAGAAAATATACAGAAATAAACCTTCTCGGCTGGCAATTTCATATTTCAGGCAAGGGCTTTCAATCATCAAAGCCAAGATTTGGTCTTTGAGACGATTTATTGGTGTACTCAATGATATTTTTAAAAAGGCTGATCAATGAAAACTACTGTATGTCCAGTAGTAAAGCAAGTTAGCCTCACATTTAAGTGAACCCCCAAGGGTAGCGGCTTCTTTAAAAATGGGTACAGTAACACCCCCAGCACTTATTAGTAAATTACAAGCCTATCCCAAACAAAATAACCTAATGTACGTCCTACAGGCTTATGGGCAATTAGTCAAAACAATTTTTGTTTGTAAGTATTTACTAAGTAAGCAAATGAGAAAAAGAATAAATGCACAACTCAATAAAGGTGAGCAGTTACACGGATTAAGAGTTTACTTATGGCGATCGTCGCACGGTTTGGAGGTGACGGGTTTATTCGTAAAAAGCAGGAGGGCGAACAACAAATTACGGCGAAATGCCTAAATTTATTGACAAATATTGTTATCGTTTGGAATATAATTTATATTCAAGAAGTTTTGAAACAGCTTCAAATGGAAGGATTATCCATCAATGCAGACGATTTCGAACATATTTCCCCTGCTCCTTTTGAACATATTAACAGACTTGGAAAATATTCTTTCAAAACTGAATTTGAGAAAGGCAACAATGGACTTAGACCACTAAGAAAAAACACAACAAACTAATAATTTAGTTCCAAAAGTGAATTTTTCGCAGATTTGGATGAAGAACCTTAAATTTAAGTGACTCCCCATTATACTCAAAACAACTTGCCCCACACTTTTTGATGCACTTCTATTTTATTTTAGGCCCAAATGGTGAAGTCAATCTCTATACTCAGTAATTAAAGAGTGCGTCTTTCCTTCTCCGAGCAACTCTCACGGACATTCCGTTTTTCATAGTTACCAAATTAGCTTCTTGGCAATATTCTTTAATAAAGGTAGGATTTATAATACTACATCGGTGAATCCTCTGAAAGCCGTGGGTTTGCAGAAAGGGTTCAAAGTATTTGAGGGTATGAGCCACGACTTGCTGGCTTCCGTCACGCATGATGAAAGTCGTGTAATTGACTTGCCCTATAAGCATGACAATAAAATTAACGGGTACATTCAGCCTAGTTTTCCTATTCAAGACAATCCTATCTGGATTGGGAGTACTTTGATACGTCTTCATGGATAAGGGAGGAATTATTTTTTACTCGACCCCTTACGGGTAGGGTTGATTTGGTGGAACTTATAAGCACTCATTATTGCCCATCAGGATACTCTTAAAGTTCCATTACCGCTATTGCCTTGAATCTTCAAGTAATTTTAAGGGGTCAAACTCTTACTGATTAGTGTTCAGGACCAATACCTTTGATAGAAAGTGACCCTACTCGCTGCTTCTTATCGATAATCGGTAGAGAGAAGCTCTGTAAGCCCTCAATTAACCCCATCTTTCAATACCTCTATCGATTTACGACCTTTGTCAAAAATAAAATATACTCATGACAAAGGAAACTGAAATGCGAAAGCATTACGATAATTTTTTAGTCTCTGGTCTTACTCGCA
>JANXRS010000432.1 GCA_025356745.1 Arcicella sp. | reverse complement strand
TTTATGTTAACATAAACCTAAAACCAGATTCAAATTTTCATCAATTTATTATTTCTGGCAAAATTACAGTTATAAAATTGTACTATTCATTGATTTTAAACTCAAAATTGCATTTTTAAATGCGTTCAACCTGATTATTTAACAATCTTCCATGAAACTAAATTTATATTCTCTAACAATTATGCTTTTTGTAAGTTCAATAACGTTGGCTCAAACTCAAAGCAAAATCGGTATTTTTGACGAAAGAACAGACGTAGGAAATCCCGCAATTTCAGGAAAAGCAACTTACAATCCCACTACCCAAGAATACGTCATGGAAGGTGCAGGAGCAAATATGTGGGCAAATACCGACCAATTTAACTTTTTATCTAAAAAAATAAAAGGAGATTTTATCATCAGTGCTACGCTAAAATTTGAGGGTGCAGGAACAAATCCACACCGTAAAATTGGCGTAATTGCTCGTAATACTTTATCAGGAAATTCCGCTTATGCAGACGCTTGTGTACACGGGGACGTTTTGACTTCGCTACAATACAGAAATACAGAAGGTGCTATTAGTGAGCAAGTTGTGCTTTCAACGTTTCATCCTGTGGCAATTGAATTGCAACGAATTGGGAATGTTTTTACTTTTTCGGCAGCAACCCAAGGCGAAAATTACAAGTCAACTTCCAAAGAAATTGTGTTGAACGAAGAGGTTTTTGCGGGAATATTTATTTGTTCACACGAAGAAAAAGTTTCAGAAAAAGCCATTTTTAGTAACGTAAGAATAACGATTCCTGCCGCTTCTGATTTTCGCCCATATCGTGATTATATCGGAAGTCATATTGAAATAATGGACGTAAAAACAGGGCTTCGTAAAATAGTATATACCGCCCCAAATTCACTTCAAGCTCCCAATTGGTCAATTGATGGGAAATATCTGTTTTATAATGCCGATGGCTTGATGTATAAATATACCCTTGCAAATGGAAAAAATGAGATATTGAATACAGGTTTACAAAAGCAAAATAACAACGACCACACCATTTCTTTTGATGGTAAACAGATGGCAATCAGCAATTATCATGGCGATAAACGTACTTCTACGATTTATACATTGCCGATTGGTGGTTCAGATAATCCTGTTCAAATGACCAATCCTGAATTAGGACATTCTTGGTTACATTGCTGGTCGCCCGATGGAAAGCAGTTACTTTTTATGGGTGAAAGAAATAAACAACAAGACATTTGGGCGATTGATATTGCCACCAAAAAAGAAACTCAATTGACAAATACCCCAACGCTTGATGATGGACCAGAATACAGCCCAGATGGTAAATTTATTTATTTCAATTCAGTCAGAACTGGAACAATGAAATTATGGCGTATGAAACCAAATGGAAGTAATCAAGAACAAGTTACTTTTGATGAATATAATGACTGGTTTGCTCATTTTTCACCCGACGGCAAACAGATTGTTTATATTTCGTTTCCAAAAGAAATCGAACCAACTTCCCATCCATTTTATAAGAAAGTATGTTTGAAAATGATGCCTGCAAGTGGTGGAATTCCGCAGACAATTGCTTATGTATATGGCGGACAAGGCACAATCAACACACCTTCATGGTCGCCTGATAGCAAATATATTGCTTTTGTGAGTAACACAAAAGTCGATAAATAAACGATTTGTTAAGACTTGACTGCTCTCCAAATCCTAACAAATCTCCTTATTGCACAAATGAATAGTTGAAATAACTATTTGATAATCAATTATTAATCTAAAAATAATCATGTTTCAATCAAAATGTTTATTGATGATAGCTTTTTTAAGCTATTCAATTTCGGCTAATAGCCAAAATGAAGGTAAAAAGCCTATTTCACAGCCTTTAGTAAAACACATTTATACAGCCGACCCTTCGGCTCATGTATTTAATGGAAAAATCTATGTTTATCCTTCTCATGATGTTGAATCTGACACAAAAGAAGATGATGAAGGAGGACATTTTGATATGAAAGATTTTCATGTTTTGTCAATGGATAAAATTGGTGGAAAAGTAACAGATAATGGCGTGGCATTAGATATAAAGAGTATTCCTTGGGCGGGTCGGCAGCTTTGGGCTCCTGATGCAGCATATAAAAATGGTACTTATTATCTATATTTTCCTGTAAAAGATAAACAAGATGTTTTCAGAATGGGAGTGGCAACGAGCAAGAAACCAACGGGACCTTTCAAACCCGAAACTGAACCTATAAAAGGAAGTTATAGTATTGACCCTGCGGTTTTCAAAGATACAGATGGAAGTTATTATATGTATTTTGGGGGAATTTGGGGCGGACAATTACAACGTTGGAAAGACAATGTTTATCAAGGTAAAACTGAAAATCCTAAAAAAGGAGAAACCGCTCGTTTGCCTCGGATAGCAAAATTATCGGCTAACATGAAAAACTTTGCGGAGGAGGTTAAAGAAGTTAAAATTTTGGATGAAAAAGGAAATCTTTTCATGGAAAATAATAACGATAAACGTTTTTTTGAAGCCTCTTGGATGCACAAATACAAAGGTAAATACTACTTTTCGTATTCAACAGGCGATACACATAATATTTGTTACGCAATGGGTGATAATCCGTATGGTCCATTTACCTATAAAGGGATTGTTTTGAAACCCGTTCAAGGTTGGACAAATCATCATTCAATTGTTGAGCAAAAAGGAAAATGGTATTTGTTTTATCACGATGTACAACTGTCAGGAAAAACGCATCTCAGAAATGTGAAGGTAACTGAATTAAAGTATAATGCAGATGGCACTATTCAAACGATTGAGGCGTACAAGTAAGGGCAAGTATAAAGTACCTATGTATTAATATCGTTAAGTCAAAATAATAGGTTGGTATCTTTACCAACCTATTATTTTTTATTCCTCTCAAATTATTTGAATCTGCTGTGTTACTAAAAGTAAGTAAATAAAATCGATATCTTAAATCAACATTAAGCTGAAAATGAAAAATCTTAACCGCATCAATTTTATCAAAAATGCTTTAATTATAGCATTAATAATCACTTTGGGATTAACGCCAAAAATTACCTCCGCTCAAAATCAGCCGATTGAGTCAAAGGTTTATGCTTGGGCAGATTTACCTATTACTAAGAATCCAAAAGCTGAACCTTGAAAATTTTGGAAGGAACAACTCCTTCGTTCAAAACTTTCAAGGTTCATGCGACTACTTTGCATCCGCACAGTTCATTGAAACCAATTCATAGACAAGAGAATGAAGAATTAGTCATTATCAAGGAGGGAGAATTGACGGTAACGATTGAGGGAAAAACCAAAAAATTGGGTGCTGGAGGTGTAGCATTAATGTTGGCAGGAGATGAACGGGGTTTTGAAAATACCAGCGATGCCAATGTAACTTACTATGTATTTCAGTATGAATCCTACTTGCCCGTGGACAAAGAAAGAGGCAAAAAAGCGGGTGCTTCCTTGATGCTGAATTGGGAAGAAATAGCGTTTAAACAACATGATAAAGGCGGAAGGAGAGATTTTTTTAACCTTCCAACTTCAATGGCAACTCGTTTTGAAATGCACGTTACTACGCTCAATGAGGGTTTGATGAGCCATCCGCCACATACACATAAAGCCGCAGAAATTTTACTTTTAATCAACAGTCAAAATGATGAGATTTCGAGTAAAGCACAAGAAACAATTGATGGAACTTGGCACGATGCAAAGGTTGGCGATGTTATTTTTCTGCAATCTAATGTACCACATGGCATCAGAAATACGGGTAAAGGTACTTGTACTTATTTTGCTTTTCAATTCGAGTAAATAATTTTAAAATACGATGAAAAAATATCTATTTATACTTTCCATAATACTAATTTCCTTTCAAATAATGGCTCAAACCGTTGCTTTGAAGCAAGTTAAAGTAAAAGGTAATCGTTTTGTAATATCAGAAGATAAGTCATTTATTTTTAGAGGTTTAAATGCCAGTGACCCCGATAATCTGATGAAAAATGAACATTGGAATAAGGCTTATTTTCAGGAAATAAAAAATTGGGGAGCAAATATTGTTCGCTTCCCGATTCATCCAACGGCATGGCGAAAACAAGGCACAGAAAAGTATCTTAAAATGTTAGATGAAGGCGTAAATTGGGCAACAGAACTAGGAATTTATGTTATCATTGATTGGCACAGTATCGGTAATTTGCGAACCGAAATGTATCAATCTGAAATGTATGAAACCACTCAAAAGGAATCTTTTGAGTTTTGGCGGACAATGGCAAAGCATTATAAAGGGAATAATACTGTAGCATTTTTTGAATTATTCAATGAACCTACTACTTATAATGGACAATTAGGTACTTGTTCATGGGCTGATTGGAAGCAATTGAATGAAGAAATGATTGGGATTATCAGAGCAAATGGAAGCACAGCAATTCCATTAGTAGCGGGTTTCAATTGGGCTTATGATTTAACACAAGTGGCAAGCAATCCCATTAATGCTGAAGGCATCGGGTATGTTTCACATCCATACCCGATGAAAAGAAAACAACCTTGGGAGGCTCAATGGACAAAAGATTGGGGATTTGTGAAAGATAAATATCCTTTAATTCTTACAGAAATTGGGTTTAGCGGTCCAGAAGAAACAGGAGCTCACATACCCGTAATAAGCGATGAAACCTACGGAGATGCAATCACCAAATACTGTGATGAAAAACAAATTTCATGGGTAGTTTGGGTATTTGATCCTCGATGGGCTCCACGCTTATTTTCTGATTGGAATTATACGCCCACTCGTCATGGAAAGTACTTCAAAAAAGTATTAACTGATAGAAATAAATTATCGGAATAATCACAATACTTTTTTAATTAATTTCTAAATGATAGGCCACCACCGTATTCCTAAAAAATGTAGGAATCAATAATAAGTTTTTTTCCTTTACAAAATCAATATCGGCAGCACTTATTTTATCTTTTTTGGTATCTAACAGTAACTCAACTTTTCCGTTTTTATCAACAGCATGAATCAATCCACTCCAAGTTGAAACTAAATAACTTCCGTTGCCAATGGCTTCAACTCCATCGGGTTGGGGCAGGTTCTTTGCAAAAACGGTTTTATTTTGCGTTTTGAAATTATAAGCCGTTAAACTTGAGTCCGCCCAAGTTCCTAATAAAAGCCTATCAGATTCATAAAAAACGCCATTCGACCCTCCCAATCCATTAACAACTGTTGATACTACACCATCTTTCAGTAAATGAACCACTCCTTTTTTTGAATCAGTAAAATATACTGAACCGTCTGCTGTGGTGGCAACATCATTTAATCCTTGACAATCTTTTACTTCATATTTATGTAAAATTTTCCCTGATTTTTGGTCAATTTCAACTAAACTCATGTTGTCGGCAACATAAAGTTTTCCATTCATAATCCCTAAACCTTTGGGTGCATTCAGGCCTGTAACCCACTTGGCATTAATTACTTTTCCATCCAATGATAATTTCCCGATTGAGCCTTTCCCATCTTCATCCCACGGTTGCCCTTCAATATTTGAGACATAAATTATTTGACTTTTTGTATCAAATATCACTGATTCAGCCGTTGTAAATAACGTATCAGATTCCCAGAGTTTTACGAGTTTCATCGGAGAATAAGCTTTTGGGTCTTTATTTTTAAAGGAAAATAAAGCCAAAATAAGTACAGTGATTGAGATAAAGTATTTCATAGTTTCTATGTTTATTTGAATGGTAAAAGTATTATATTTAGTAGTTCAAAACAACTTTCTATAAAAAGTTATAATTAATTACGTTTTGATGAGCGGAATTCCATCTCCTCAAAAGGTTGAATATAAAATAACTTGGGATATTTTCTTTTTTAGAGTTAATGGTAAAAATAAAGTTGATAGTATAAGAGTGATAGCGTGTTTCCTAATTAACGAGTTATTTGGTTAATCAATGCTTAACTTAGTTCCACCAAACTATATTAAGATTTCAAATATGAATCAAACAAACAACGTTTTTATTAGTACGCTTTCAATAATTCTTTTTGGATTTTTATTAAAAAAGTACAATTTTATTACTGAGAAAGAAGGGAAAACAATTTCTAAATTCTTAATGTACACCACTTTTCCTGCCTTGATGATTATTACAATGGCAAAAGTTAAATTAGATACCTCTCTATTATTGATTCCTGTTTTTGCCATTATTTTAGGTTCAACCATGCTTCTTATTGCTTGGATATGGTTTTCAAATTATGAAAAATATCTGCGAGGTGTCCTCACGATGGGCGTAGGAGGTTTTAATAGTGGTTTATTTGGTTTCCCTATTATTGAAGGATTATTTGGAAAACAAGCAATGGTTTATGCCATTATGTTTGATATTGGTAATACTTTTATTGTTTTTGGGGCCATTTATTCCATCGGAAGTTATTTCTCTGCCAACAAAAAAGAACAAACTGGAATCAAACCAATTTTTAAAAAAGTATTGAGTTTACCACCCGTTCTGGGAATACTTTTTGGATTATTAATTAATATCTCAAATATTAAATTACCAACCATCTTTTTTGATTCTTTAGAAGTTTTAGCCATTGGTAATAAGCCATTAGTGTTGTTATTAATGGGTATTTATTTAAGTTTTGATTTAGATAAAAAACTAATGCTGGCCATTTCAAAGGTGTTAATAATTAGAGTTTCGATTGGAATAATAGCAGTGGTAGGATTATATTTTTTGATAAGTGACAATCAATCATTGATGAAAAATGTATTGATGATTTGTTCCCTTTTGCCCATCGGATTAACCATTTTGCCCTTTTCTGATGAATTAGGTTATGATTCCAGAATAGCAGGAACATTATTAAATATTTCTTTATTGGTAAGTTTTATATTGATGTGGGCATTAGTTGTGATGCTGGAAGGTGGTTACCTATAAATAAAAACAAAAATTATACCCGTGAAAATTATCAGTTTTAATCATTATTATTATTATCGGAAGAATGAGAAAGAAAAGTAATACTGCAAATATTGACAATCAATTTTTGTGGTATTAACAGCGTTGTAAAGGTCTATCTAACCCCTAATTAATTGGACAAATTTTTGTAGTTTTTTTTAGTAACTTTAGGAAATCATGAGTACTTACAGACGAATTTGGAGTCTTTTAAAGAAACTCGAAGCAGTCGTATTAATTAAATAATTAGGAGAATCGAATAAAAAAAAGAGTACTTCGTCAGTATAATAAATGATTAAAAAAAAATTACACATGGTTTGTGATATTAAATTATAAGGCAAATCTAAGAATTAAAATCTGCAAAAAAACCACTAAAAGACATATACAATTTTAACCAAACTATTAATATATGCTAAACCAGGAAAAACTAGTCGAAATTTTTGAAACCTTTACAAGAAATGAAAAAAGAGATTGTGAAAAAGAAGAAGGTGCCACGCAGGAAGCAACTGAACCATTAGTGAAAGCCGGCCGTTTCATACTCGTAAAAATTGTTCTTTTCATTGTGTGGTGTGCTGAATTTATTGGAATTTCTATTGTTCTGATTTGTTACCGAGAAATTCAAGGTATATTTTGGGAATGTGTTATTTCTCTCACAGTTGTTGCCATTATGTTTGTTTTTATTAGCCTACGATTAGGCAAAATTATAAATTAGAATCTCCTATTGAGACTTATGATTTAAACACAACACCTATTATATACTTTCCTATTTTTCTAATTTAATCCATTAAAGTCATGTCAAATTCAGCAGAACTCCCACCAAATCAATTTCCGCCATCAAACGGGCGGTTTCGGTTAGTGCCACAATGATTTTCTGATAATGCAGTATGTCTTCAAAACTCAAGGCTCGGTCTTTTCGGTCTTTGAGCCACTTTTGGGCGGGTTGATAGCCACCAATGTAAAAATTCCATGCGGTTTGTGGGACGTTACCAAAATATTGGGTTTCATTGATATAAACCCTTTCGTCTGCATATTTTATTTTCCCCACCACATCATTGCCACTCTCAGGATATTGCGTAATATATTCTTCCACAACCTCACTTTCTAATAGATGAATTTGACGAATTTCTCCGCCTAACTTTACCAATTGCCAAAACGTTGAAACATCTTTTGGATAGGGAACTCTGGGAAAGTCTATTTTCAAAAATTCTTTGTATTTCTCCCGATAACTTGGACTGTGCAAAACGGCATAAATATAATCTAAAACATCAATGGGAGCGAAGGAGCTTGTGTTTTTCTCTTTTTCATTCGTAAATGATAAGCCTAAACCATCCGTAATTTGCTTGATAATTTCTGCATTTAAATTTGGCGTTCTTTCTGCATTTTCTCCAAAATTTAATTGTGCTTTTTGTTCTGGGTATAAATAAAGCGGTAAAATAGAACAATATCCTTTGTTACTTATAAATAAACGACTTGCTACAATATTTTTTGAAATGAAAGAATAACAATAATCAGGAACATCAAAAGCATACTGTCGCATTGATATTAAAGCTAAATTATCTCCCTGTATCATTTGTTTCATAACTTCATTTCTTGGTCTGCCCATTACACCGTTCGATTTTCCAGTGTAAAGGCAATATCTAATATCAAAAGGTCTAAATACAATCTTTTCAACATTACATTTATTTTTGGCTA
Organism: Arcicella sp.; assembly: GCA_025356745.1. Classification (GTDB taxonomy): domain Bacteria; phylum Bacteroidota; class Bacteroidia; order Cytophagales; family Spirosomataceae; genus Arcicella. Next base: position 3,812 of record JANXRS010000432.1, on the reverse strand, counting down.
CATCATTTTTAGCATTCCTAATTTTCTCCAACTGACTTACACTATATCCATTAAGTGTTTTGAAATCTTCTGGCGTTAATTCTTTTAATTCTTTCAGAATATTTGTAGCCGTTTTAAAATCATTTTGAACTACCATTTCGTCAAATTCCGTATTCAATCCTGTATTATTAACTCCAAATAATTCATCCATCTTGAACCCTTTTTCATACATTCCCGATTCATCAAAATCCTTTTTCACAAAGAAGAAATTAGGTTCATTGGGTTGTAAATCATTCCATTCAAGGCTTTTGAGTGAGTTTTCTGTTAGGAAGTCATATTTGAAAATCCTTTTACCTCGCAAATCAAGATGTTTTACTTTGGCTAATTCATTTTTCTTTTTGTTACCAGTCTTTATAAAAATATTAATACTCACCCCTTGCATAATATCAAATACATTTTGGTCGGCTGAACCATCTAAATCTACTTCTTTTTTCTGAGCATTTCCGTGCAAATCAAGGACGTAAATAACATCAAAACTTTCTAATAAATGCTTTCTCATTTGGCGGTGAATAATGCCATCAATGAAACTATTATTGGAAATATAAGCTAAAATACCTTCCCCATTTTTATCAATAAAATGTTGTCCAAAACGGATAAACTTAATATAATCGTCCGAAAGCGGTTGAATATTTCTTTCGTTCAAATCCTTTTTATAATCAGCCGTCAGTTTCTCAATCCACGCACTTTTATTGTTACTACTCACACTATACGGCGGATTTCCAATCACGCACATTACAGGAGAATCTCTCTTGATATGGTTGGCTTAGTTGGCTTCGGCACTCAACCAATTGGCAAAAAGCGTTCCCGTGTCGGGATGATGTTCTTCGAGGGAATTGGTCAAGAATATTTTTAAGCGTTCCTCTTTTTTTACCTTGTAACCCGTTTCGGTCAAGAGTAAATCCATCTGCAAATGAGCCATTGCGTAGGATGCCATCAATAATTCAAAGCCATTCAGACGGGGTATCAAGTGATTGCTCACGTAATTGTTCCAAAGTCCTGCCTGTCCCTTAAACTTTTTGTGGACGTGTTTTACCACTTCCGCCAAAAACGTTCCCGTTCCTGTAGCGGGGTCAAGAATTTGCACTTTATGAACTTCTTGTTCAGTTTCTTTATATTTTTTGGTTTTATTATCGAAGATTTGGGTTTGTACTTTCACCGTAGTTTTAGAAGTATCGGCAAGCCCTTGGGGTAAATTAAATTCCGTTTTCAAGATTTCATCCACCGCCCGAACGATAAAACTCACCACGGGTTTAGGCGTGTACCAAACACCACGAGCTTTGCGGAGTGCAGGGTCATATTCACTCAAAAAGTTTTCGTAAAAGTGAATAATTGGGTCTTCCATACCCGTAGTTTTGCCGTAGTCTTTCAAGAGTTCGGCAACATCGCAAGCCAAGAAAATTTCTACTAAATCATCCACAATCCAAAGAATACGGTCGTCAATGTCAGGACCTGCAATGTACCCAAATAATTTACGGAGAAAAGGGTTAGATTTCGGGATTAATTCAGCCGCTTCTTGTCGGCTAAAAGTTGGGAGAGAAGAGTCGTGCAAACGTGCCGCAAACATACCATAAGTAATGGTTTGGGCATAAATATCGGCAAAACCTTCAGGCGTAATGTCATGGATAAGAATATCCTTAAAAGCGTTCATTTGGTCTTTCAAGGTATTGTCGGGCGGCGTTCCGTCCTCATTGTGCGTTTCGTCAGAAGTAAGGGCTAATTCGATAACATTGGAAAGCAAACGAGCCTTACCCGCCATCATGGAAGATAATTTTTTGGAGCTTCTGATAGTTTGTTTGCCAGCGTTCGCACAAAAATCTTTCAAGCGAGCGATGAATTGCTCAAATTGTTGCGGTAAGGCTACGATAGAACCATTTTCAATTTTACCAATGGATAGCGTTTCTCCCACTTTTTCCCCATCACGGTAAAAATGAAAGGTAAGATAATCCGTAAAAATGAGGTTATTAAGAGCTGATTTATAACGGTCAAATTGATTTTTGTTTTGTTTTTTTCCTTCGAGGTCTTTTTCTCCAACATCCTTCGCTTCGATATAGCCAAGCGGAATATTATTCTTCATCAAAACGTAATCGGGCTTTCCACATTTCTGCCCCGATGGTTCATTAGTAGCGTTTACTTCTGGAATGAGACTTTCGATAAGATGTTCCAAAGTTCCTCTAAAAGTGTGTTCGGTGGTGTTGCCAACTTTAAATTTTCGGTTAAGGTTTTCGATGTATTGCTGTATGGTCATTTATGATTTTTGAGATAAAATTATAGAATGCAATTTCGTAAAACTTCCTTATAAAACAAAAAAAGAACATTGTGCCTACTTTGCAAATAGATTATGCCTATAAAATAACCCCAAATTTATGGTACGATGTTTACGTAAAAAATGCAAAAACATGATTTGTGTATAAATGTGTGGATAGTTATGGAAATAAGATAACTCATTGACGAACAAAGAAGAAGGGATTGTTTTGCTAACTGTTTGGTAATGAGTAGGCTATTTTAGTGATAAAACACAAAAAAAGCGAGTCGTTCGACTCGCTTGTAAGATTAATCTGATTGACCAGTGATCCAGACAGGCATAACCATGCCAGTAACCACCAAACGAAAGTTTCCTTTCAATATCCACGACGAATTAAAAGCATCATTGGATAATTTGAAAGTTCACTTTGCCCTAATTACCGAGGCAATTAAAGTGTCAAAAACACAATCATTCGAGGGTATCGTAAGTTTACAAGAAATGGAAGGCTTTGAAGTAACGGGCTTTGAAGTCAAAAAGTCAGGAGATAATTTCGGCGTCATCATCCTAGGACACCGAAAATTGCAGGACAACAGAACCGTAAAATTCACCACCCCATTCATCAACTTTGACATTGAAATATCCGATTACAATCACATCGAAGACCTAATCAAGTCGGTGGATATTGCCAAACAAGAAGTCATCGAATACATGACTTGAAAACGTAATTTTAAAACTAACTTTACAACCTATTAGGTATATGTCCATCATTCTCCCAAATCATACATCAAACAACCCTACCACAAAAATCAATAAAATTAATAATAGCAAAAAAAGAAGTAAAACAAAAAGGAATTGAAGAAACCCTCTGGGAATCAGCCAACAAATTAAGAGGAAGTGTAGAGCCAGCCGAATATAAGCAGGTTGTCCTCGGACTTATATTCCTAAAATTTGCCAGCGATAAATTTGAAGAACACCGCAAGTCCATGATTACCAACGGTCAAGAAAAATACATTGATATACCCGATTTCTACGGCATGGCCAATGTATTTTATTTAGACAAAGAATCTCGTTGGACTTATATCAAGGATGTTTAGTTGAAAATGTGTCTAAAATTTATCATTGCGGAGGCTATATTCAACCAAGATTTAAAATTGACTGATAATTTTTGAAATCGAACCAGAATTCTTTTGTAAGTATTTAACCAAGCAAATACGACCTCAATTTTAAATCGGTTTGAGTAAATATATTCACTTATGTAACAATAGGGTTATTCCGTTTTCTTAGTATTTTGTTTGTTTTTCTTATATTTGCTATTATTTCCATCTGTTTTATAAACGCTAAGAAGATTTTACATCGAATCCTGAATCAGCATTAAAATGAGAAAATGATATTTAAATTGGTAAAAGTAAAATTGCCCCAATGAATTGATAAACAACCCATTAGGGCGATTGTAGCTTGCAAAAGGTGCATCTTTGCATTGGAAAAATTACTACGATGCAAAAAAAGTCAAAATTGTCTAATAAAAAAAGCA
>JANXRS010000425.1 GCA_025356745.1 Arcicella sp. | reverse complement strand
GCAAAATTACAGTTATAAAATTGTACTATTCATTGATTTTAAACTCAAAATTGCATTTTTAAATGCGTTCAACCTGAAAACATTAGCACAAAAGTGCATAGCCGATATTTAAGAATGATTGGTGATTTACCTGTTTCAGGAAAGATAGCAACGATAAATTTACAAGTCCGTAAATTCTTTTGCGAGAATTCCGATTGCACTCGGAAGATTTTCAGTGAACGCTTTAAACAACAACTCAAAAGCTACGCAAGAAGATTTGAACGGCTCAACGAACTCTTATCATCCATGGGTCTTGAATTAGGAGGAAATGTAGCCCAGCGTGTAGGAAAGCAGTGTTTTGTGAGAATAAGTGCTTCTACAATTCTTAGATTAATTATCAAATGTCCCATTCAAGCTATTGCAGCTCCAAAAATTATAGGAGTCGATGACTGGGCATTCAAAAAACGAATGAAGTATGGAACAATAATCGTTGACTTAGAGAAGAATAAGGTAATTGAATTACTGCCCGATAGGGAAGCAAAGACCCTCTCAAGGTGGTTAGAACAACATCCATCCGTTGAAATAGTCAGTAGAGACCGTTCTCAGACCTACGCCAGTGCCATTACTGAGGCCAACAAAAATATTGTACAAATAGCCGACCGTTGGCACATTCTTGCAAACCTTACGGAAGGGTTTGAACAATTTTTAAACACGCAGAGGCAAAGTATTAAGGAAGTTGCCGTCGAATTAAAATCAACAAATGCAGTCGAATCAGCGGAAAATCCGCCGCCAGTTGTAGAAATTGAGAATGATATTGAACTTAACCAGGTGCAAAGCATGAGTAAATATCACGATAATTTTTTGAAGACCAAGCAATTACAAATAGAGGGATATAGTAAAAGTAAGATTGCCAGGCTGCTTGAAATGTCGAGAAATACAGTGAAGAAGTATTGGAATATGCCATCTTTTCTACCCAAAGTAGGGAAGAAAAGACATAATCTACTTGACCATGAAGATTATCTAATACAACGCTGGAATGAGGGTGAATACAACGTAAGAAATCTCTATGCAGAAATTAGAGAAAAGGGCTTTAAATACCCAATCAGGACTATTTATGAGCTGATGCAAGGATACCCCAGAACGATGGTAAACGCCATTCCTGAGCTTGTTAAAGTTAAATATTATTCTTCAAAACAACTCAGTATTTGGTTGGGAACTTTCCGCAAGGACTGGTCGGATGACCTTCCCAAAGTATATTTAGCTAAGCTGATTAATGATAATCCTATTATCAGAAAAGTTAGAAATGCTGTACTAAATTTCAAAAGATTTATGAAAGATAAAACTGGCGAAAAACTCGTGCCTTGGTGCAAAAATATTATTGAAGATGAAGCAGAACATATCCAAAAGTTTGCCAAAGGAATTCTCAACGATTATCAATGTGTGTACCAAGGATTTAAGTCTAATTGGAGTAATGGGCCAGTCGAGGGGCAGGTCAATAGGCTCAAAACAATTAAGCGACAGATGTACGGGCGTGCAAGCTTTGAACTACTCAGAAAACGAGTGATCATAACTAGTAAAAGATAAGCTTTCACCAAAATTGACGAAGAACCAAATTGGTTCTTCATCAATTTTGGTGAAAAGTATTTGATAAAGCAGTTTTAGAAAATAAATTTTCACAAAAACCTGCTCATTAAGAAATAAATGGAGAATACGATAATAGAAGCATCTGCAATTTTAAATGTATAATACAGCCAATAACATTGTTGGTCAATTTTAGTGAAAGATTAATTCTCCGATAAAATTAGCTATGCTTAAATTCTGGTGTTTCCCTTCTATTTCTAAATTAATGGATATTTTCTAAAATTGCTCTAACCAATACCTTTCACCAAAATTGACGAAGAACCTCATTCGCTGTAATACACAGTGCCGCCCAGTCGATTCAGTAAAGGGAATTGGACCCGTCATTGCCACTGAAGTTTTGATTACGACTAATGAGTTTAAAGCGGCAGGTGACCCTGATATTACTGACCCTAAAAAATATACTTGCGGGTGGCGTTCCACTTATAGTGGCTTTGCTCCCTTTGAACATTCATCAGGTCAGTATAAAGGCAAGTCCAGAGTCAGTAACAAAGCTAATAAAAAAGTGAAAGCATTATTCCATAACGGAGCCATGTCTGCCATTCAACATTGCACTGAAATAAAGGAATATCGGGCGGCGAACCGCTATCAACGTAAAGTTGGTGAAGGTAAAAATGAAATGCTCGTTATTAATAACGTTTGTAACAAGTTAGTCCATCGTATTTTTGCCTGTGTTTCTCGAAGAGAAAAATATAACGAAAATTATATACAAACATTTGCATGAATCATAGAAATCGATCCGCTTCGTCAAGATTCTAAGATATGTTTAATGGTTGCTCTCGTGGTAATGGCGTATGTTTTAAGTATACAACTGGGCGGCACTCCGCAAGGTCTTAAAAATAAGGTTGAGAAGAAAAAAATTTATGGAAATAACCCTTCTCGGTTGGCAATTTCTTATTTCAGGCAAGGGCTTTCAATCATCAAAGCTAAGATTTGGTCTTTGAATCGATTTATTGGCGTACTCAATGATATTTTTAAAAATACTGACCAAGGAAAACTCCTGTATGTCCAGTAGTAAAGGAAGTTTGCCCCACATTTAAGTGCCCCCTACTAACAGAATTTTTTAAAGAAAAATCTGAAAACCAATAATATAATCCATCTTTTTTAATAAACATCCATTGTTTTTTTTCGTTACTTTTTTGAATTTTGCAAAGTAAAATTTATAATATTTCAATATTTTTTTTACTATTTCGATAAAACTGTCAAAATTTAACTATAACTAAGATTGAATATGAAGAGATTATTACAAAAAAGTAAAAGGATAGCTTATGGTTTTATTCTTTTAGCAGTCACAGGATTGTCAACCTTTGCCCAAAGGTCGGTTACTGGGAAAGTAACAGGGAGCAATAATGAAACCCTTGCAGGAGTAAGTATTTTTGAAAAACAAACCAAGAGAGGTACAACGACTGGACTTGATGGTAGCTATAAAATTGATGTTCCAGCAAATTCAATATTGGTTTTTAGCTTTGTAGGTTTTAAATCTCAAGAAGTAACAATAGGCAACAAAACCAATGTAAATGTAGAACTTGCAGTAGATGTTCAAGCCTTGGAGGAAATAGTGGTAGTGGGATATGGACAAGTGAAGAAAAGTGATTTAACGGCTTCTGTTTCGAGTATCAAAGGAGATGTAATTAAAGAATTTCCTATTTCTTCATTAGACCAAGCCCTACAAGGTAGAATAGCAGGGGTACAAGTGTCGCAAGCCTCTGCTGCTCCTGGAGGTGGGCTTTCGGTGCGAGTAAGAGGACCTAATTCAATTTTGAGTGGTTCAGAACCTCTTTATGTAATTGATGGATTACCGATTTATCCCGATAATAATGCACTCGGAACGGGTGGTAACAGACAACCCTCTAATGCTTTGGCAATGTTGAACCCGAATGATATTGAATCTATCGAGGTATTGAAAGATGCTTCTGGTACTTCTATTTATGGTTCAAGAGGAGCAAACGGAGTAGTAATGATAACAACGAAACGTGGAAAAGAAGGGGATGGACGTTTTACTTACGATGCTTCTTATTCTATGCAAGATATTTCAAGAAAAATTGACGTAATGCGTGCGGATGATTACATGAAGTATATTAATAAGTTAGAAGTAAGCCAAGGAGGAGCAGGACGATATAGCAGTTCGCAAATTAGTGCAGCTGGAGCTGGAACTAACTGGTTGGATGCTGTGACTCGTCAAGGAAGTATCCAAAGTCATCAATTGACATTTTCAGGTGGAACAAAGGGAATGAGATATGCTTTTAGTGGAAATGTTCTTGATAATCAAGGTATTGTCATTAGTACTGACTTCAAGCGTTATGGATTTCGTGTAAACTTAGACAATGATTTCTTGGGCGGAAAAGCTACTTTAAGTAATAGTTGGTCGTACAGTCATTTAGAATCAAGTAATGTTCCAACGGATAGGGGCGGTCCTGGTGGATTGATTATTACTGCACTTGGCTTAGACCCAACGGTGGCTAATTATGACCAAAATGGTAACTATAATTATCCAAGCTATGATGGCCGTTTTAGTATTAATCCAGTAGCAGAAGCGAAACAAGGTTATGACAAAGATGTAACGAACCGTATTTTCGGTACTTCAGGCGTTACTTTTAACATCATTGAAGGGTTGAAGTTTAAGACAAATATTGGGGTTGATGTGGTAAATGCCAATCGCAAATCCTTCTACAATAGTTCTACCCGTTTGGGTCGCCAGAATGGACGTGAGTTAGATAAATTTAATCGTAATGTAATAAATTTATTGAACGAAAATTTGTTGACTTATACCAAAATTTTGAGTAAAGGACACAATGTTGATTTAACGGTAGGTTATACAAACCAACATGAAATTAATCAATACGATGCGGCTTCTTCTTGGGGTTTGCCTTCAGATGATGTTAATTCAATGAACTTGCAAAATGGTGCAAAACCACAAACGCCTTATTCTGGAAGACAAGAATGGAATTTAGAATCATTCATCGGAAGAGTAAATTATTCTGCTTTAGATAAATACTTATTGACAGTAACTGTTCGTAGGGATGGTTCTTCAAAATTTGGTCCGAATAACAAATGGGCAACTTTCCCTTCGGCTGCAATTGGTTGGAAAATTGCTAATGAAGAATTCTTCAAAAATTCTAAAGTTTCAGAAGTTATCAACGACTTAAAACTTCGTGCCAGTTATGGTATTACTGGTAATTCAAATATTCCTCCTTATCAATCTGTTTCTGGTTTAGTGCCTTTCAATTATATTTTTGGTGGACAATTAGCTGCTGGTTATGGTGCAAACAATATTGCTAATCCAGACTTAAAATGGGAATCAACAGCGATGTTGAACGTGGGTTTAAATGCTCGTTTGTTGAATAATCGTTTAGACTTAGCCGTTGACTGGTACAATACCAAAACTTCTGATTTATTATTGTATGTTTCTATCGCCCAAAGTACTGGATTTAGTACTGTGTTATTAAACTCTGGTTCATTAACAAACAAAGGACTTGACTTTGAAGCTAATTATAAAGCTATTGACAAAGGGAATTTCAAATGGGATATTGGTGGAAATATTTCCTTTGTAAGAAACGAAATTGCTGATTTAGGAAAAAGTACTCCATACTTCGCAAGTAGCCCAAGTGGTCATTTAGGAATTGATGGGAGCTGGGTAGAAGCTGGAAATCCAATTGGGGTTTGGCGTGGTTATGAATACGCTGGTTTATTTAAAACGGATGCAGAAGGAGCGAGTTATTCAGCTAAAGCTGGTTATCCAAAATATACAGATGTAAACGGCGATGGAAAATATACTTCGGATGACTACAAGATTATCGGTAATCCAAATCCAAAATTTGTGTGGGGGATGAACACTTCACTTAAATATAAAAACTTTGATTTAGGCATATTTTTTAGAGGTGTACAAGGCAACCAAATCCGTAATCTTCAACAATCAGAAATTGGTGATGGCGTTCAGAAAATCAATCAATTATCTAATATTCTAACGGATTCTTGGAGTCCCGAAAATCAAAATGGTATTCGTCCAGTAATAGATGGAAGAAGAGATTTTATTTCATTCCGTAAATCATCATTCTTTATTCAAGATGGTTCTTTTATTCGTCTTCAAAATGTTTCTCTTGGATATAGAATTCCTGTAAACAATAAATTTATTCGTTCAGCAAGAGTATCAGTAAGCGGACAAAATTTATTCTTGATTACGAACTACAAAGGTTTTGACCCAGAAGTAAACAATGGCGGACAAAGTAATTTGAACCGTGGAGATGACTATGACGCTTATCCAAGAGCAAGAACGATTACGGTCGGTTTAAACCTTGGTTTTTAGACTTTTATCAAAATTGAATTTTACTTTAAATTAAATTATAAGCAATGAAAAATTTTATCTTAAAAAACACAAAATCACTGCTTGCTTCGGTCATAATGCTGTCGGCAACAGGATGTTCGGATTTGAAAGAAAATCCAGATTTTATTAACCCAAGTACTTTTTATCAATCAGCCAAAGAGCTTGAATTAGGCGTAAATGCTGTTTATGATGATCTTACTATGGGTAATGGTGATTGGTATAATCACTTTTATAATCGCTATGTGTTTGAATGTTTGGTGGGTTATCAAGTAGGTTGGGAGAAAGGACCACTTCAATATAATTTAGGTAATATCAGTGCTTCCGATGATTATATAAATGCTTATTGGCAACAGTGTTATCGCTCGATTGACCGTGCGAATAATATCATCGAAACGGCTGATAAAATCAAAGATATCGCCAATGCTGATAAAGTAAAACGTATTAAAGCAGAAGCACAATTTTTAAGAGGTTTTTATTATTATGAATTGGTAAGATATTTCGATAATCCGCCTTTGAAAATTACCTCTACTCAAAGTTATAGCGATTTGCCAAGTAATGATGGAGGAAAACAAAAAGTGCTTGAACAGATCTATGCTGATTGTAGTGCAGCAGCAAGTATTTTACCTGCTTCATATTCGGGTTCTGATGCTGGTAGAGCGACTAAATGGGCAGCAAAAACTTTGTTGATGAAAGCACAATTATGGGGACAAAAATGGGCTGAGGCAAAAGCTATTTCTGAAGATATTATCAATAATAGCGGACTATCTCTTTACCCAAATTTTGGAAGTAACTTCGATGTAAGTCATAAAAACCAAGGAGAAAGAATTTTTGAAGGACAGGTGTCTGCCAAAACAAATTCAGCAGAATATACTAATAATTCTGCTCACTTTAATCCAGAAGATTTTCCAAGTGATTTAGGAGGTGCAGGTTGGAGTTGGATAAGTGCGACGAAAGATTTTAGAATGTCCTATAAAAAATCTGATAAAAGAATTGATGCAACTTTTATAGAATCGTATCCTACAGGACGTACTGCTAAAAATTCAAAAGGAGAATTTCCTATGGTAAAATGGAGTGAAAAATCAGATTATAATCTTTCTCGTTTTGGTGGATTAGTTGACCCGAATGCGAATCCAAACAAACCAGAAGAACTAATATTTAGCAAAGCCTGGGCTGGTAAATTAGTTGAATTAAACATTTCTTCTTGGACAAATACAGAAAAAAACACTATTTATTTACGATATGCTGATGTATTACTTGGACATTCAGAAGCTTGTAATGAAAGCGGACAGGGCGATGCTTTTGCAAGTATTAATAAATTGCGTGACAGAGCTGGTTTAGAACCTTTGAAAGTTCTTTCACAATCTGCTCTGAGAGATGCTATTGTAGATGAAATCATACACGAATTTGCTTTTGAACAAGTAGGTTATCCAGAGCTTCGTCGTAAAAGTAAGTTCGGAGGGAATCCCGATTACCTCGGTGATTACATCAAACGCTATTCTGATACTTATAAAGTAGGAAGAACTGTAAAGGCCAAAGATTATGTCCTTCCGATTCCATTGATTGAAATTCAAGGAAATCCCAAAGTAAAGCAAAATCCCGAATGGCAATAGCATTGACTGAAAAATCAGTTTAAATATTCCAAAATTTTAAGATTTGGAATATTTTCTTTGGTAGTTCTTGAAAAGTGTTGATGATAAAACTAAGCATTCGATAAATTGTATTTTTGTGGTCTCGAATCATAAAAACCAATGAATCAAAATGCTTAGTATCACAAAATTAGAAAAATGTCCTTGTTGTTCAAGTGAAA
>JANXRS010000381.1 GCA_025356745.1 Arcicella sp. | reverse complement strand
AAGCCCATCTAGATATGAATATTTTTGCTTCCATAGCTGCCTATAATTCAGCGAGTTTAGTTTTGGGAATTTTGGGAGATTTGTAAAGTTCTTAAAAGCAAAATAAAACCCACAAAGCCCACGCCAAAAACGTGGGCTTTTTTTAACTTTATCATTCAGTTTTTCGTTAAAATTACATGACAAATAATAATTCAGACATTACAGGTCACGAGAATATTGAAATTCTTGGGGCCAGAGAACATAATCTTAAAAATATTGACCTAATTATTCCCCGCAATCAATTGGTTGTTTTTACGGGAATATCTGGTTCTGGAAAGTCATCGCTGGCTTTTGATACTATTTATGCCGAAGGGCAACGTCGCTACATGGAGAGTTTCTCTGCGTATGCCCGTAGCTTTTTGGGTAATATGGAACGTCCCGATGTTGATAAAATTAATGGGCTTTCTCCCGTGATTTCAATTGAGCAAAAGACGACTTCCAAAAATCCACGTTCTACGGTTGGAACGGTTACTGAGATTTACGACTTTATGCGTTTGTTTTATGCCCGAGCGGGCGAAGCTTTTAGTTACGTAACGGGCGGGAAAATGATAAAACAATCCATCGACCAAATTATTGATGTAATTCTGCAAGATTATCAAAATCAGAAACTCATTTTGCTTGCTCCCGTTGTGAAAGGGCGAAAAGGACATTACCGTGAATTATTCGTCCAGATTGCAAAATTGGGTTATACCAAAGTTCGGGTGGACAGTGTGGTAATGGATATTCAACCAAAAATGCAACTTGACCGTTTCAAAATTCACGATATTGAAATTGTGGTGGATAGAATAATTGTCAAAACAGAAGACCGTTTTCGTTTGTCGCAATCCGTGCAAACGGCTTTAAATCAAGGAAAAGGTATTATGATGACTCGTGATGAAAAAAACGAGGTGCGTAATTTTTCGAAATACTTAATGGACCCCATTTCTGGCATCAGTTATGATGAACCCGCTCCTAATAATTTTTCTTTTAATTCGCCTTATGGTTGGTGTCCAACTTGTTTAGGTTTGGGAAAGGTTGAGGAGATTACTGAAGAATCAATTTTGCCCGATAAATCCCTCAGTATTAACAAGGGAGCCATCGCCCCAATTGGTGAATATCGGGATATGTGGATTTTTAAACAATTAGAAATTCTTTTAAAACCGTATAAAGTAAATCTGAGTACACCACTCGAAAAATTCCCTGCCGAAGCCATCGAACTTATGCTTTATGGAACGGATGACCCCGTGCCTGTACCATCTAAAAAGTACGAAGGAACGGATTGGAATACGAAATACGAAGGTATTATTCACTTTTTAACCCGTCAGCAAGAAACGGGTTCTGAAAAAATTCAAGATTGGTTAAAAGATTTTATGGCGGTGAATACTTGTCCAGATTGTAAGGGAGCAAGGTTAAAAAAAGAGTCGCTTCACTTTCTGATTGATGGTAAAAATATTGCCTATTTAGCCGATTTAGACATCTCAGAATTGGCAGAATGGTTTACTGATTTAGAACCAAGAATGAATGAACGCCAGAACGTAATTGCCAAAGAAATTTTGAAAGAAATCAGAAAAAGAATTGGCTTTTTAACGGGCATTGGCTTAGAATATTTAACGTTAAATCGTTCTTTGAGAACACTTTCTGGGGGCGAAGCTCAGCGAATTAGACTTGCTACGCAAATTGGAACACAACTGACTAATGTCCTTTATATCATGGACGAACCAAGTATCGGTTTGCACCAACGGGACAACGTAAAATTGATTCAAGCCCTAAAAGATTTGCGAGATTTAGGAAATTCTGTTCTAATTGTGGAACACGATAAAGACATGATGTTGGAATCCGATTATATCGTAGATATTGGTCCTGGGGCAGGACGGCACGGAGGAGCAATCGTTGGACAAGGAACGCCCGCCGAGTTTTTGAAGAATAATTCGCCAACCGCTAATTTTTTGAGTGGAAAAATTAGTATTGAAATTCCCAAACAACGAAGAAAAGGAAATGGCAATTCATTGATTATCAAAGGAGCAACGGGGAATAATTTAAAAAATGTTACGTTGAAATTACCTTTGGGAAAAATGATTTCGATAACGGGCGTAAGTGGTTCGGGGAAATCTTCGCTGATTCATGACACGATGTATCCAATTTTGAATCGTCATTTTTTCAATGCTAAACGTGAACCCATGCCTCATAAATCAGTGGAGGGTTTGGAACATTTGGATAAGGTTATTGAAGTAGATCAATCGCCCATTGGACGCACGCCACGCTCGAATCCTGCCACTTATACGGGTATGTTTACGGACATCCGAGCTTTATATTCAGTATTGCCGGAGTCCAAAATTAGAGGTTATAAAGCGGGTCGTTTTAGTTTCAACGTGAAGGGTGGACGCTGTGAAGATTGCGAAGGTGCGGGAATGAAAAAAATCGAAATGGAATTCCTGCCTGATGTTCACGTAGCTTGCGAAACCTGTAAAGGAAAACGTTTTAATCGGGAGACGCAAGAAGTACGTTTTAAGGGAAAATCCATTGCCGATGTTTTGGATATGACGGTGGAACAAGCCGTAGATTTCTTTGAAAATCAGCCTAAAATATTGCGTAAAGTACAGACGCTCAATGAAGTAGGTTTAGGGTATATCACCATCGGGCAACAAGCTACAACGCTTTCGGGCGGAGAAGCCCAACGAGTAAAATTAGCCGAAGAACTTTCCAAAAGAGACACGGGGAAAACGATGTACATCTTGGACGAACCTACGACTGGACTCCATTTTCAAGACATTAAAAAACTCTTAGAAGTCCTCAATCGATTGGCAGACAAAGGCAATACTGTTTTGATTATTGAGCATAATTTAGATGTAATTAAAGTATCCGACCACGTAATTGACATCGGTCCAGAAGGCGGACAAAAAGGCGGAAGTATCATCGCAGAAGGTACGCCAGAACAAGTGGCGAAGGTGAAAGGGAGTTATACGGCTGGGTTTTTGAAGGTTGAGTTGGGGTGATAGATTTTAGTTTTAAAAATTTTAACAGTTATTTTTTATCTTTGATAAAATAAAAGACAAAAACAATGAGCGAATTTGCTGAAAATATAGAATCACCTTGTGTTTATTTCAAAAGCCTTCACTTAAAAAATATAAAAGGATTTAAGGGAGAACAAGAAATACATTTGTCAAATGGTGATAGTAAGCCTTCAAAGTGGACAGTAATACTTGGTAATAATAATACAGGTAAAACAACACTTTTAAGAGTTATTTCAACAATTTCTTTTCCTTCAATTAATGGAGCATTAAGAAGAAAAAAAAATATTTTTATTTCTCAAAATACTCAGGACGACTTTAAAAGGAGTAGTATAAAAAAGATTGATAAAGTACAAGGAAACTTTCGTAATATTCTTTATGATAGTCAGGATGGTAGTTTTTTTAAATATTCCAGAAAAAATAAATCAGAAAATATTGATCTACAGCTTATTAAGCAATTTATCTTGCCCCCTAATAATAATTTATCTTTTGGCTTAGACTTATTTACTTCTGCTTCTTTTCAGTATAGTTTGTATATGTTTAAGGGAGGATATGATTTTTCTGAAAAGAAGAATTCAATTATGGAAAAGGACGTTTTGGATGCAAAAATATGGAACAATTTTAAGCATAATCCATACGAATATTTAGAAATATTTTGTTATGGAGTAAATAGAAAAATGTCTGAAACTCAAATAAGCAAAGAGAGTGATATGTTTGATAATTTATCTGGAATTTTTCAAGGAGAAAATCAACTTCTTAATGTTGAAGAATGGCTATTACAATTAGTTTTTGCTGTAAAAAGTAAAGTTAAAAATGCTTCAACCGTCTTGTCAAAAGTTGAAGAAATAATAAAAGGAGAGTTACTTCCAGATGTTAAAGGGTTTAAAGTTTTAACTGATGAAGAATTTCAAAGCAATATTTTATTCCAAACTGATTATGGTTGGATTCGTCTAA
Organism: Arcicella sp.; assembly: GCA_025356745.1. GTDB lineage: Bacteria > Bacteroidota > Bacteroidia > Cytophagales > Spirosomataceae > Arcicella. The sequence goes on along the minus strand of JANXRS010000381.1, from coordinate 1,297 downwards.
AAGATTTGGGCTACGGTTATCAAGCTACCTTGGCTTGGGTGATGGATTTGGCAAAACGAATGTTTGACCGTTATCCCAATTCGGCAAATCCTTTGGCTCAACCTGCTGTAGTTTTAGTGGATGAAATTGACCTCCACCTGCATCCAGAATGGCAACGTAAAATTATTAGCTATTTGAGTAACATCTTTAAAAACACGCAATTCATCGTAACTGCCCATAGTCCGCTTATCATTCAATCGGCTGAAAATGTTAATTTGGTCATGCTCGAAAAAGATGGCGACCATATTAATATTCGTCAGCAATTTGGCAGTTTTAAAGGCTGGACAGTTGATGAAATTTTGGATGAATTAATGGGCATGAATGATAAAACGATGTCTGATACTTACCTCGACTTGATGAAACAATTTGATGAAGCCTTAGACGAAGACAATTACGAAAAAGCTCATTCGGCTTACGAAGGTTTAGATAAAATACTGCACCCATCCAGTCCACAACGCAAGATTTTAAGAATTCAGATGTCGTCCTTAGCCCCCATAGAAGCATGATTCAGTTAAAACCAATTCCTCTACCTAAGCTATTAACAGAAAAACTAAGAGAAGAACTAACCAATAAATTTAAGGTAAATAGTAAGGAGAATGTTTGGAATAAACCATACATAAAAAAGGCTCTTTTAAAAATGTCCAATTCAAAATGCTGTTATTCTGAATGTAAATTAGATGAAAAAAGTAACTACATGGAAATTGAGCATTTCCATGCCAAAAGCATTTATAAAGATAAAGTTTTAGTATGGGAAAATCTTTTACCAAGTTCAAAAAAGTGTAATGGTAAAAAAGATGATTGGGATGTTGTAATTGAACCAATTATCCATCCCGTTTTTGATAATCCCAAAGACCATCTTTATCTAAAAAATTTTAGATTTTATGGTCGTACTCAAAAAGGCAAAAGCACCATTATAGCTGTTGATTTGAATGATAGACAACATTGGGTTAATCCAAGATTTGACATGGGTTCAAAAATTCAAGGAAAATTAGAGGAAATTGAAGAGCAATTGTCTGATTTACAAACAGATAAAACAAAAAGAAGGTTGATTAAAACCTTGAAAAATATCCTTCGAGAAGGCACAAAAGAGTATGAATTTAGTGCCGTTGCCGCTACCATTAAGTAACCTGTCATAATAAAAGTATATTTTTTTGTATCTTCGTTCATGCGTTATATCAAGCTCAACGAAGAAGAAATACAGCAACTCGTATCCATGGAGTTAGCTACCATTAGTCAACCTTTGCGAAATAGGGTAAAA
>JANXRS010000365.1 GCA_025356745.1 Arcicella sp. | reverse complement strand
TGGAAAACAAAGCCAATTTCTTTATTACGAACCGTTGCCAATTCATTTTCAGTCATTTCGCTAACATCTTGATTGTTAAGAATATATCGCCCAGAAGTAGGAGTGTCTAAACAACCAATGATGTTCATTAACGTGGACTTTCCTGAACCCGAAGGACCCATAAAAGCCACATATTCACCACGATTGACTGAAATAGTTACGTCTTTGAGGGCTTGAATAATTTCTTCACCCATGACGTAACGTCTTGAAATATTGGTAGTTTGTATAATTTCCATGTTGATAATAATTTAAAACAAACTTAGCCAATTACTTAAACCCAGCACCCGCCTTTTCGATGGATTGTAGTTTGGCTTGATAGGTCGGTAGAAAACGCTGATAATCGGTTGGAGATAATTTTTGTAGTATTGCCAAACCATCATTTGCGTAGTCTTTCATGCCGATAGTTAGGGCTTGCATAATGTATAATTCGTATAATTTTGGAGAATCTTTTCGCCAAGCGATTGCTTTTGAAATGGCACCGTAAGCTTTTTCGGGTTGTTTGTTTTTGTTGAATATTTCCACGGCTTTTTCCACCACATTTTCATTCAAAGGATGTTGTTTTAAATCCTGTCCCGTTGGGTCTTTTATGTCAGTCATAAAAACGGATGCTGATTTTTCTTTCTTCAATAGGGTATTCAATAAAAGGGCATAATATTTCCCTTTCTTATCCGTAGAATCTCCCAAAGACCAAGCCTGAAAATTTTGAAAAGCAATGAGCTTATCACCCTGATAATAATCTTGAAGGGCATTGGCAAAAAGTAAATCTTCGGATAACGATTCATTATCTTCTGATTCAGCTAATCGTCTTAATGGTAAGGATTTACCTTTTGATTTTTGGTAAACGGATTGGTTGTAAATCCAAGCAAAATCAGAAGCGTTTAAAACTGAATCTTTAGAAAAGATTCCGCCCCAACCGAAGCGTCGGTCGTCTTCCCCTTGAAGATTAGCTTTTTTTGCTACATTTTTCAACGCTAACTTATTGGCTTGAAATGAATTGTACTTAATATCTTCCGTCTTATTTAATACTTCTTCAATGCCTGTTTCTTGTAGGTTTATTGCCCAAAATGCTAATAAATTACTGGCTGGCACTTGTGATTTTTTAGCGTTTTTTATTGCCATTTCATAATAAATCAACGTTGAATCTGGCAATTTTGATTTGTTGTACAAATAAGCAAGATTATTTTGTAATTCACCCGATTTTGGAAATTTCTGTACGCCTTCTTTTAGCACAAAAATAGCATTAAAAAACTGGTCGCTATCCGAAAGTGAACGACTAAGTCCTTCATAATCAAAAGGTGATGGATTTTTGGCAGTTGCTTTTCGAAAGTAAACCCCTGCCGTTTCATTGTCGCCTTGCGTGAGTGAAAGTGAAGCTAAGGCGTAATTTGTTTTATGATTTCGAGGTTCGTAAGATGAGGCAATTTTGTATTCAATTTCGGCAAATTTGTAGTCTTTTTCTGTTGTATAATAATCGCCTAAAGCATTATAATTAGCGGCAAAGAATTGTTTTGTAGGGAAAAAGTCTATGAACAGTAACAATCCACCAATCATGATTAATGCCATAATTCTGAACATCCAAATTGGGTAACGAAAAGGCTTGAAAACGACTTTATAAACGGCTAATCCATCTCGAAAAAGACTTGAAAAGTTAAGGATTATGTACACTAAAAACATAACGCCCATTGCCAAATGTGAGTAGGTTACGGTATCCTCAAATACCTCGACCATTGGGTCATTGCCTGTTGCAAAGGCAAGTCCAGAGGTAGCAAGTGTAATAATACTTAAACCCACGTAAATAAATGCCCCTGATTGCTCAAAATCCATTACATCAACGCTCAAATTTCTTCGTTGTCTAAAACCCCAAATTCCTAAAACTATGGAGATAATTAACAATAAAAATGGACTCAAATAAATCATATTCCAATCTATTATCTTGTTATTATACAGGAAAATTAGGAGGACGTTTATTAAGTATATTATGCTGATAACTAAGAAATTGAGTAATTGTTTTGAGCCTTTTGAGGAGGTTGAAATTATTAAGAATGCATTGATTATTTCATAAGAAATTAAGAAAATAAATCCGATTGAAAGCAACATGGCTCCTGACGTTCTATAACTTGCGAGTAATAGAAAAGGCGTATTTACTTTGGCAAAATAATGGATGATTACCCCAACTAAAATAGTAATAAAAAAGAAGGTAAAAAAACGTTTAAATATGTCAATGTCTGGACGAAAAGCATGGAAAAAATAACTTGTTCCGATGTATAAAATAATGGCTCCAATATTGATATAATTATTGGCAAGATTAAAAATTAATCCTAAATTGAAAGTGACAATTAATAAAATTACCGACCCCATAAATATCAAATACCAAAAGCGTTTAAGAGCGGATAGAGCAGATAATATTAGTATAAACCCAATCATAAAAAGCCCTAAAAATAGGTAATTTCCAAGCATATTTATGGCCATCGGAGAAGCCACAAATTGTTCTGTTATTGTGAAAGTTTTTGAAGGAATACTGAGCGTTTCATTGCCCACTTTAAATTGGTCGAGAACGATAGGAACTTCGCCTAACTCACTGAGAACGTCCCAATGAATTACGTTTTCTAATCCTCTTACATAAGCTAATCCAAAGATTATCAGTGAGATACCAAGAATTATTAAGGAAAATAAATAAAGAAATTTTGTGGGTTTTTGGAAGTTGTTCCAAAATTGTAATGAATTCATAATTGGTTGTTTTTCTTAGAACAAAGTTAGGGCAGAAATATTGTTTATGAAATGAAGTTTTATCGTTTGAGGGCAAATGCTCAGTTTGATTTGAAGCTAGAAATTTAAACAAGAGACTTTACATTTAAAAAGCGTTGAGAAATTTCTCAACGCTTTTTAAATGTAAAGTCTCTTGTTTAAATTTCTAGCTTC
>JANXRS010000278.1 GCA_025356745.1 Arcicella sp. | reverse complement strand
TTTATTTCCTTCTTCTGATTTAATAGATTTCAATATTTGCTCGACTGCAAAAAAACTTTTTGTTCAATGATAGTTTAAGTATTTCCTGCATTGATAGTGCTGTTTGCATAACCTTTATTTTATCAATTACTCATAAACAATTCGACTAACAATACTTCTTCCCAAGGTTATTTCATCAGCATATTCCAAATCTCCACCAATCGGGATCCCTCTGGCAATCGTTGTAATTTTAATATTCAAGGGTTTTAATCTTTTCGTTAAATAAAATGCTGTGGTATCACCTTCCATGGTTGGACTTAATCCTAAAATAATTTCTTTTATTTCTAAATCCGTTCCTATTCTATCCGAAATTCTTTTCAGCAGTGAATCTATCATTAAATCATTAGGACCAATACCTTCCAAAGGTGAAATAATTCCTCCCAAAACATGATACATTCCTCTATATTGTGAAGTATTTTCGATGGCTAAAACATCACGAGTATCCTCAACCACACAAATAATTGATTCGTCTCGCTTTGGGTTAGAACAAATCTGGCATAATTCACCATCCGAAATATTATGACATAATCGGCAATATTGGGTTTTAGTCCTCATAGCAATCATCGCTTCCGAAAGTTGAAGCGTCTGGCGTTCGTCCCGTTTCAGCAAATGCAAAGCCATTCTTAATGCCGTCTTCTTTCCGATTCCTGGTAATTTTGAGATTTCTTCTACGGCGTTTTCTATAAGTTTTGATGGATAATTCAAAGGAGTTGTGTGTTATGAGTATTTAAATAACTTTCGCATCAATTCCTCTGCGACAAATATCATTTCGCAATGGCACGAGTTCTTCAAATGTTCCTTTTTTGACGGAACATTTTCCTTTGTAATGAATCAATAACGTGCATTGTTCAGCCTGCTCAGCCGTATGTCCACACACCTCTACGAGTGTATTGATCACAAAATCGAAGGTATTTATTTCATCGTTAAAAACCATGAGGTCGTTCTGGTCGACATCAATAACTTGATCTAATACATCAACGTCTTCTTCAAATTGTTCAAAAGGTCGCATTTATCTCTGTTCTAAATAGTAAATTCATCGTTTTTAGGTAACATAATACTGATATAACGATGATTGTGAAAATTATTAGTCTTTTATGATAGCAAATTTAACAAATTTTCTCAATTTTGGTGAATACAAATTTGAATACCAAAAAAATATGACCACAAGTTTAGCTTTCGGAATCTTAGCTGTTTACTTTTTGATGTTAATTGTTGTTGCCCATTATACTTCTAAAGGTGCTGACACCAACACTTTTTTTACCGCCAATAAGCAATCACCCTGGTGGTTAGTTGCTATTGGTATGATTGGAACGTCTATTTCGGGCGTTACGTTCATTTCCGTTCCTGGGGCAGTTGGGGTAGATAAATTATCTTATTACCAAATTATTTTAGGAAATTTAGTTGGGTATTTTGTTATTGCAACAGTACTTCTCCCCTTGTATTATCGGCTAAATTTAATTTCTATTTATACTTACTTAGAAAAACGTTTAGGCAAATGGTCATACAAGACAGGTTCATCATTTTTCCTTCTTGCTCGTACTTTGGGTTCGGCAGCTCGTTTATTTTTAGCCGTTCAAGTGCTTCAATTAGCCATTTTTGATTCATGGGGAATTCCATTTTGGGTCTCTTCTTTGGTAACAATTTCCCTGATTTGGGTTTACACCTATCGTGGGGGTGTGAAAACTATTATCGTAACTGATACGCTCCAAACATTTTTCCTCCTCACAGCATTAGTCTTAACAATTATCCTAATTGCTAATAAATTAGATTTAGGTTTGGGTGAATTAATTTCAACGATTCAAGAAAGTAAATATTCTCAAATGTTCTTTTTTGATGATTTTTCTTATAAACATCACTTCGGAAAAGACTTTATAGCAGGTATTTTTATTGCTATCGTAATGACGGGACTCGACCAAGATTTAATGCAAAAAAATCTTACCTGTAAAAATATTGGTGAAGCACAAAAAAATATGTTTTGGTTTTGTTGCACCTTCGCTGTAACAACTTTAATGTTCGTGTGCTTAGGAGCATTGCTATACATTTATGCAGATAAAATTGGCTTTGAAATTCCTGCAAGAACGGATTTATTGTATCCTAAATTAGCATTAGGTGGCGAATTTGGATTGTTGGCTGCCGTAACCTTTTTATTAGGAATTACTGCCGCAACCTATGCCAGTTCAGATTCTGCTTTAACTGCTTTAACTACTGCTTTTTGCATAGATTTTATGCACATCGAAAAATACGAAGAATTAAAAAGAACAAAGATTAAACATTATACCCACATTGGGTTTTCAGCTTTATTTTTCGTAATTATTCTGATATTCCATGCGGTAAGTAGTCAGTCAATTATCTCAACGGTTTTCAATATTGCGGGCTATACGTATGGTCCACTTTTAGGGCTTTTTGCCTTTGGATTATTTACAAAAATGTCTGTGCGTGATTCTCTTGTACCTTTTGTTTCTATCGCATCCCCAATTTTAACGTATATTATCGACATTAATTCAAAAGAATGGCTGAATGGTTATCAATTTGGTTTTGAGAAATTATTAGTCAACGGAGCCATTACATTTTTAGGATTATTTTTGTTGGGGAAAAAGTCATTCAATATAAATTAAATAAAACTCATACGATTCATTTGGAAATATGCCAAATGTCATATACATTTATGCCATAATGTAAATTTGCAGATTATGAAACAAATACTTGTTATAAATCGCCTTAAAAATCCTTTAGATTTAATCGAACTTTCTCGCAAAGGATTAAGTCGTGCTGCGGTTGATTTAGTTGCACAAAAACTAAGTCTTTCTGATCGTGATATGGCTCGAATCTTAAATATTTCAGAAAGAACTTTTCATCGCTATTCTCCTGATACACAATTAGATACGTCATCAACCGAACGCCTTTTAAAATTGATGCTTTTGTATCAACACGGTGAAGAAGTATTCTCAACCCTTGATGATTTCAAACCGTGGATGAAACAATCTATGCGAATATTTGGCGATAAATCAGCCCTTGATTTATTAGATACTATTACGGGGTTTGAACTGGTAGATAATGTTTTGAGTCGGATTGAATTTGGAACGTATTCATGATAAAACTCTATCGCCTACAATCGGCACATTATAGATTACCTAAAGATTTTTTGTCAGGAAAAGGGGCAGAACTTACAGGCGGACGGTGGAATCCTGTGGGTATGCCTATAGTTTATACCTCACGAACCGTTGAATTAGCTTCGCTAGAATATTTAGTGCATTATTTTGAAGGGTTTCCAAATAGTAAACTTCCTGATTTATTAGTAGCAACCATTGAGGTTACCGACCACGAAATACTGACAATTGAACCCGAAATGTTACCTAAAAATTGGCGAAATAATCCTGCTTTACTACTGGACATACAGGCAAAAAAATGGTTTTAAAAATGGTTAGACTTCTGTAACTTGTTTGTTACTAAACAAAATTCAAGTTATCGTGAAGTCAAATTCAGTTATATGTCAATTTAGTGAGTATTTTTTAGATTT
>JANXRS010000250.1 GCA_025356745.1 Arcicella sp. | reverse complement strand
AATAGCCTTTGCCCTTTGTATCTGAAGGGCGAATGCTATTCGCCCCTACCGCAAAAACAATGACAAAAATAATATAAAGATGAAAAATATATTTACAAAAATAGCATTCATTACCGTAGTTTTCTTTGCGATTTCGAGTTGCAAAGATTATTTGGAAGTACAACCAAAGTCTCAAATTAGCGTTGAAGATGCGTTTTCAAACTTACCCAATGCCACAAATGCCGTGATTGGTGTTTATGACGAACTCATGGGCGATAATGGTTACGGAATTCGTATTAATATGTATTATCCTTATGATTCTGATGAAATTATTGTTTCGGGCAACTTGGATAATGGTCGTCGAGGAATTGGACGTTATCAATTGCTTTTGACCAATGCCGAACTTCGCAATCCTTTTTTACAATTGTACCGTGGAGTCGAAAAAGCCAATTTATGCATTGACCAAATTCCGGTAATGCCTCAATATACGAATGGAACGGAGGCCGAGAAAAAGGAACTTCGCCGTTTGCATGGAGAAGTTTTGACCTTACGAGCCCAATTTCTTTTTGAATTAATTCGCAATTGGGGCGATGTTCCCGCTCCGATGATTCCAGCTTATAAACAAACAGATTTGTTTATCCCGCAAGCTGACCGTGATGCAACTTACATTAAAATTTTGGACGATTTGAAAATAGCTTCCGACCTTGTGGGTTGGCGTTCGGAAATTCCTGTGCGAAATGAGCGTCTCACTAAAGGAGCTGTTAAGGCTCTTCGAGCTAAAATTGCTTTGTTTAGAGGAGGATATTCTTTGCGTAGTTCTGGGAAAATGGAACGCAATGCTGATTATCAAACCTACTATAAAATTGCCCGTGACGAGTGTGCTGATTTATTAGCAAAACGTACTGAACATACATTAAATCCAATTTTTGAAGATGTTTGGAAGAAATATTTGAGTTCATTTACCTACGATCCTGCGGGAGAAATTATTTTTGAAGTAGGGGCGGGTGGTTCAAACGCAACGTCTGATAGTCGTATGGCAAATTATAATGGACCTTCTGTGAATGCTGCTTCAAGATACGGAAGTGGTGGTGGAGGATTGGTAGCATTACCCAATTATTTTTATGCTTTTGATTCAACCGATACTCGCCGTGACGTAACGGTAACTTTTTACTCCATCGCTGCAACCAACATTAAAGCTCCACGCCGCTTGGGAGAACTAACCGATGGGAAATTCAGAAAAGATTGGCGAAATCCTCTTTTGCCAGGAACTGCTTTAAACCCTGGATATAATTGGCCCATGATTCGTTTTTCAGACGTTTTATTAATGTTTGCCGAAGCTGAAAATGAATTAAATGGACCGACCGCAAGTGCAATTTCAGCTTTTGAAGAGGTAAGAAAAAGAGCTTATTACAAAAATGAAACCAAGATTGGCAAAACACCAACGGATAAAATAGGCTTTTTTGACGCTCTTACAAACGAACGTTACTTAGAATTTGGTAGTGAAGGAATCCGTAAATTTGATTTGATTCGTTGGAATTTATTGAATCAAAAAATTGAAGAAACTCGTACAAAAATTCAAAATATTAGGGATGCCAAAGGTGATTTTGCTAATGTGCCAAAGTATCTTTTCTGGAAAAATAATGGCGAAGAAATTCAATTTTTGAATTCATTTTATAAACCAACTGCCTTGACTGTTGCACCAACTGGTTGGACTCGTTTGGATTGGGGACAGCATTTAACCACAAATATCATTGATGGCGTAACCTTGGATAAAGCCATTGCCAGACTTTTCGTAACGGGAAAAAGTGAATTGTTTCCTTACGACCAAGCAACGTTTGATTCCTATCAAGGAAAATTGAAGCAAAATCCTGGGTATTAGACTTATAGGGGCGTATTGCGTACGCCCTTTTTACGTACATACATAAACGGACGTGGGCGTATGCGATATGCCCCTACAAAAAATGAGAAAGAATATTTCAACTATTGGACTGATTGTATTTTTGGTTTTATCAGTCACGTCATTACAAGGCCAAATTGTTACTGATTCCACTGCTGAAAAAATGTTATTGTATCAACGCAATAATGGCGGTTTTCCACAACCACACGGCGATGCAATTCAGTACGAAAATCCTATTTCTTCCACTTTGAAAGCAACCTTATTAGCAGAAAAAAATCAAATGGATGCTACCATTGATGACCAATCAACCACCCGTGAAATAAAAGGTTTGGCTTCGGCTTACAAAAAAACACGAAACCCTATTTATTTAAAAGCGGTTGAAAAGGGCATTGATTATTTATTGACCGCCCAAAATTCAGCGGGTGGTTGGGGACAGTTTTATCCAGATTCGATTGGCTATCGTAAACATATTACCTACAACGACAATGCCATGATTGACGTAATGTGGGTTTTGAAATACACCGCCGATTGTATGAATGATTTTGAAAAAATTGATAAATCGTTGGTTGATAAAGCAAGAATTGCCGTAAAAAAAGGCATAAACTGCATCCTAAAAACGCAAGTTGTTCAAAATGGAAAATTAACGGCTTGGTGTGCCCAACACGACCGCCAAACATTGAAACCTGCTAAAGCCAGAATGTTTGAATTACCTTCTCTTTCGGGAAATGAAAGTGTTGGAATTATTCGATTTTTAATGAGCATTGAAAAGCCTTCTCCTAAAATTAAAAATGCCATTAATCAAGCCGTTCTGTGGTTTGAGAATTCAAAAATTGTGGGAATAAAAATTGAAGATATTCCCGATGCGAGTCAGCCAAAAGGTAAAGATAGAATTGTAATTGAAGATGCAAATTCAACGGTTTGGGCAAGATTTTATGACCTTGAAACCAATAAACCCTTCTTTGTGGGTAGGAATAGTATTCCTAAAAATACCCTTGCCGAAATAGAAAATGAAAGGCGAGTTGGGTATGCGTATTATGGCACTTGGGCAAAGAATTTATTAGAAAAAGAGTATCCACTTTGGTTAAAAAACTGAATAAACTAAAGCCTTTTTTCAGTTAAAAATATAATAAAGTAAGCGAAAGTTGACTTTCACATAGTAGAGTACAGGACGGTTCACAGAGTGCCTTTTTTTATTTTTGATGAATAAATATAATTTATTTAAGAAATTAAGGTCTTTTGCTTTAAAAAAACCGTTTGATTCATAAATAATTCAAAAGGCAAAAGAATATTAAAAATGAAAAAATGTATATTATCACTTCTTGTTTTTTTTATAAACACTTCTTTGTTTTTTGCTCAACGCAACGTAACAAATGCCAATGATTCCAATACGCCTCTTCACTTACTTAAACCCGATTATCCCATTGCGTATGGAATTCCCAAAACCGAGGATATAAAAGTCGTCTTGGATAAAATTCATGCTTATCTAAATGATGTAACTCCCGCCGAATTTATCAATTCCAAAACGGGCGAAACCCTTACGGATTTATCAAAAATAGATGAGAATACTGCCTTAAAAAAGGGTGATTTTAGATTAGTAACTGATGTTACGCAAGGTTACCCTAACGTAGTTATTTGATACTGATTATCTTTGTCTATGGAAAAAATGATGGATTTTTACACAGACTATTTGATTAGTAGCACATCACAAACAAGTGCCACGGGTTTATCAAGACTTT
>JANXRS010000198.1 GCA_025356745.1 Arcicella sp. | reverse complement strand
TGATGAGAACTTTTAAGTTATTAAAATTGTCGAATATTTCTGGAATTGTCATTTTAAGGTAAGTGTTAAAATACAAAAGTACCAAAAGTTCACAAAAAAGCCTTTTGTTTGCTCTTGATACTTTTAAATTTACTATTTTTATTTTTAAGAAATCACCCTCCTATTGTGGTCATCGATTCTGAGATAACACTTTTACGACCACGTTCTGCCTCAAAACCATCTTTTGGGCGATTTTTAAATACTTGTAAAAAGGTATTTTTCAAGTCTTCATTCGTTATTCCACTTCTTAATAAATCTCTGATATTTAGAACGCCATCGTCATATAAACAGGTTTTTAAATCACCTGTGGCGGTTAGGCGTATGCGATTGCAAGTTCCACAAAAAGTACGTGAAAAGGCTGCAATAATTCCCACATTTCCTTGATAATTGGGGACTTGATAATTATAAGAAGTTGAATTAGGAGAATCTGTAAGTTTTTGTAAATCAGGATATTTACTTTTTATTTCAGATAAAATTCTGTGCAAATTCCATTCTAATTTTGGATAATGTGCACCTTCGCCATTGAAAGGCATTTCTTCAATAAAGCGAATAGAAACTTTATGATTTCGGGTTAATTCTACTAAAGGTAAAATATCTTTGGTATTTTTTCCATCCATTACCACAGCATTGACTTTTACCTCAAAACCAGCATCTAATAAATCAAAAAGTGTTTTATAGACAATATCAAATTCATCCCGACGAGCAATTTCAAAAAAGCGTTTTTTATCTAAAGTATCCAAGCTTAAATTGACGGCACGCACGCCCATTTCTTTCATTTGGCGAATATATTTCCCCGTCAAAATTCCATTAGTGGTGATATTCAACTCGTTAATTCCCTCGATTTCAGATAATTGGTACATAAAATCAATCATATTATGACGCACGAAAGGCTCGCCACCCGTAATCCTGACTTTTGAAATTCCCAATTCAGAAAGCACAGAAACAGTACGTAACATTTCCTCATAAGTCAGTAACTTTGACTTCGGAAGATATTTTACGCCAACTTCAGGCATGCAATAAAAACAACGGAGGTTACAGCGGTCTGTTACCGCCAAACGTAAATATGTTATCGGGCGACCGTGATTGTCGTAAATTATATTGGGAATTTGAGTTGGCACTTTTTAATGTGTTTCTTTGTTGAACAAATTTAGTGAATAACATAAAGGAATCAAGAAACATTCCGTTTAAATAATGGAACAAGCATTATGAAATATAAAATTAATCTTTTCGGAATAACAAGAGATATTGTCGGGAGTAATATCACAGAAATAGAAATGAATCAATCTGCTAATGTTCTGGGCATTTTAAGTAAATTGAAAACTGATTATCCAAAATTACAAGCCATAAAATCTCTTATGGTTGCCGTAAATAGCGAATATGCCGAATCGGATTTACTTTTATCAGAAAATGATGAAATTGCTTTAATTCCGCCAGTGAGTGGAGGTTAATGCAAATAAATCACCAAGATTTTCTAATTCCAAATGACATTCCAAGCACATTTTCATACACATCGCCGTAATCAAAACCCAAATCAGCAACCAATTGTGAACCTCCCAGAAACTTGATGGGTGTCAGTGTTTTAATACCCAAAGAAAACTGACGAGAAGGGGTTTTTAAGTCTTTAATATAATAATTTGTATGACTCACCTTTAACTGATATTGGATTTTTCGAGGCGTCAATGTTCCTTTCATTCCAACGTGAAAAGCAACAAGATTTGACATTAGAGCATCCTGAAAAACATCACCATCGGATTTTCCTTTGAAATCTTTTCTTGGAAAGATAAACGGAGTACTGATAGCATTACCTTTATAAACAAAGCCATCAGTGTATTGTCCATGATTAAAATAATTATCATCTGCCTCCCAACGTTCAGGAGATAACCCTGTGAGTTTAAAAAACCCAGAGACATAACGTGATTGATTCATGGTATAAATCATCTCTCCAACGATTTCTTTTATTTTTTCATTCTTAAAATTTGTAATCTTTATACCATATAGTCCATCTTCAAATTCTGTAACCCCTGAGTTTGTGGCAAGGTATTCAAAAGGAGCTTGTTTATAAACAAAAACTCTTCTATTTTTTCCTGTCATTTCAAAACCAAAATCAAAAGAACCTGAGTGATTACCAAATTGGTATTGAGTATCATTTCCCAAATATTGAGACAAATCGATACCGTTCAGCCAAGGTTTATCTTTCATCGGTATTACAACAGAAATATAGGCTGGAAAATCAGCATAATTGACTTCTTTAGTTCCATCAGCTAAATTTCTCACACCGCCCCACTGTACATTATGTGTCAATCCTCCATAAAACTTGAATTTTGCATTTGCTCTTCCAATTCTACCATAGAAAGATTTTTGATGTAAATAATAATTCTCAACTACTCCATTATCAAACCAACCATGTGCAAAACTTACTTTGGCAGCAAAAAAACCCTTAAAGCCTAAATTCACCCAATTTGGGGTTAAGAATTGAATTTTGGGCATCGGAATGGCATTACTCGACCACGTAATTGGACCAGTCCCGATTCCAGATGAATCGGATAAACCAATAACTTCTTGTCTTCGTCCACCCCATATTTCAAAAATACCTGCTTTGGCTTTGATATAAGCTTCGGGTAAAATAAAATCTACCCCTTTTTGATTGATATTTGCAACAGCATTAAACCCATATCCCCAATTGTATTTCTTAATGTGGCTATTTTTAGTTGCATATTCTTGGATTGCTCCTCCTCTCATTGTGAAATTTGTTCCTGTATTTGGAACAACTCCCAAAGCATTTGCCCGAAGCCAAAAAGGAGTTTGTGAAGTACTGGATACCAATATCCCCGACTCTACGAAATATTTTCTTGTTACTCTAATAGTATCTTGACCATAAAAATTGAGGGAAGAAAGGAAAAGAAAGAAAAGAAAAATGTTTTTAAAAATTAGTTTATTTTTCATAAAATCAAGCATTTCTTATATTAGATTATAGTGTATTTTATACAAAACTAAGACTTTTAAGACAATAGTAAGTATATTAAAAAATCAATAACCGAATAAAACTGATTCTCGTAATAGTTATCCGTAAATATTTGAAACATTCCCTAAAATTTGCCTAATTTTGCTGATAAAAAAATAATACCGCTACTATTATCACTTAATCAAGATTTATTGCGAAAATTTACTAAACCCTCATTTTAATACTTTGGTTTACGGAACTTTTATTTGTAAAAATAGGGTTCTTTCAATTCAAAACTACCAATAAGGTCATGTCTGACGCAATTAAACACGAGTGCGGTATAGCACTTATCCGTCTTCGGAAGGATTACCAGTATTATATCAACAAATACAACACGCCACTTTATGGCTTGAATAAATTGTATTTGATGATGGAAAAACAAGTAAACCGAGGGCAAGACGGAGCTGGTGTAGCAAACATCAAAATTGATGTCTCACCAGGTCATCGTTATATCAGTCGCTACCGTTCAATCGAACAAAATGCCGTACCTGATATTTTCAGAAAAATCCACAAAAAATTTCAGAAAGCCTTCAAAGGCAACAAAGATAAGCTGAAAGATGCTCATTGGATTCAAGAAAATATTGCTTTTTCGGGGGAAGTTCTATTAGGACATCTTCGCTATGGAACGCACGGACAGAATGAAATCGAAAACTGTCATCCGATGTTGAGACAATCCAACTGGCGAAGCAGAAACTTGGTAATGGCTGGAAATTTCAACATGACCAATGTAGATGAACTCTTTGACAAATTGGTTTCCTTGGGTCAACATCCAAAAGAAAGGGTTGATACTGTGACGGTGATGGAAAAAATTGGACACTTTTTGGACGAGGAAAACCAACGCCAATTCGAGTATTTTAGAGGCGAATTTCAGAACCCAGAATTGTCGAATATTATTGAGGAGAATATTGATTTACAACGAGTTCTGCAACGTTCATGCCGTGATTTTGACGGTGGATATGCTATGGCAGGACTCACGGGATATGGTGCTTCATTTGTTGCCAGAGACCCCGCAGGTATCAGACCAGCCTTCTATTATGCTGATGATGAAGTGGTTGTGGTAGCGTCTGAAAAACAAGCAATTAAGACCAGTTTTAATTGTAATTATGACGAAATTAAAGAGATAAAACCAGGTTACGCTTTGATTGTGGATAAAAGAGGTAACTTCTCTGAAAAACAGTTCATTGAACCCATCGAAAAGAAATCGTGTAGTTTTGAACGTATTTATTTCTCACGAGCTTCTGACCCAGATATTTATACTGAACGCAAGCAATTAGGTCGTTTGGTAATTCCACAAGTGCTTCAGGAAGTTGATTACGACTTAAAGAATACCGTTTTTTCTTATATCCCAAATACTGCCGAAACAGCTTTTTTAGGTATGATTGAAGGTTTGGAAGATCATCTTGCTAAAGAGCGTAAAAAAGCAATTTTGGAAGGCATTTTATTTGAAAAAGACCTTGATGACTTGCTAACTTTCCGCCCAAGAGTTGAGAAATTGATTTCAAAAGATGTAAAGCTCCGTACTTTCATTACCAATGATGCTGACCGTAATGACATGGTTGCTCACGTATATGACACGACTTTTGAGGTTATCAAAAAAGGGACGGATAATGTGGTTTTAATCGATGATTCTATCGTCCGAGGAACCACGCTTGAACGTTCAATTGTGAGCCTTTTGGATAAATTGGGCCCTAAGAGAATCGTAATAGTTTCGTCTGCCCCACAGATTCGTTATCCTGATTGTTATGGAATTGATATGTCAAGAATGAAAGAATTTGTGGCTTTCCGTGCGGCTTATCAATTATTAATAGAACGCAATATGGATGACGTTTTGGAAGAAACTCTGGGACGTTGTTTGGCAGCTATCGAAATGGTAACTGCTACGCAAGAGAACTACGTAAAGGCAATTTATGAGCCTTTTACCGTAGAGGAAATTTCAGAAAAAATTGCAGAATTAGTAAAACCAAAAAATCTGAAAGCTGAATTAGCCATTGTTTATCAAACTGTTGAAAACTTAAATAAAGCTTGTCCAAATGATACTGGAGATTGGTATTTTACAGGAAACTATCCAACGCCAGGAGGAAATAAAGTGGTAAATACTGCTTTTGTGAATTTTATGAAAGGGGTTGAGATTAGAGCATATTAGTGATTTGATAATTGATAAAAATAATTAAAAGTTGAAAATAAATAGCCCGAAAATTGATAACATTTTCGGGCTATTATTTTATTAAAAAGTTGTACTAAATTGTTTTCAAAACGCTTGCCCCGATTTAAAATGGGGGTTAGCGAGTTTTTCAAAAACAATTCTTTATTAATTATTATCTATTAATTACAAAATTGCTTTCACCATTCTGTCTTTCCCAAACATATCTTTCACCACTTCTACCGACCGAAAACCTTGATTCCAAAATAATTCAGCGGTTTCTAAACCGAAGGCTTGATTAATTTCTACAATACATAAACCTTGATTAATCAAGGTTTTAGAAGCAAATTCAGCAATGGCTTTATAGAAAATCAAAGGGTTTGAATCTTCCACAAAAAGTGCCAAATGTGGTTCATAATCCAACACATTTTGTTCCATTTTCAACTTTTCGGCGTTCATTACGTAGGGTGGATTACTAACGATAATGGAGAAAGGAGAAAGGGAAGAAGGAGAAAGATTTAAAATATCTACTTGCTCAAAAAGCACATTTGCCTTATTTATTTTCGCATTTTCCTTTGCAATTTCCAATGCACTTTCTGAAATATCATACGCATAAACCTGTGCGTTAGGTAACTCACAAGCTAATGAAATGGCAATGCAACCCGAACCTGTACCCATATCTAAAATTGAGAGGGGAGATTGTGAATTAAGGATTTTTTTATTGCCAATTAGTAGCTGTTCACCTCTAGATTCACAACTCTTAAACGTTAATTGTACAAGCTCTTCCGTCTCAGGTCGTGGGATTAATGTATCAGGGGTAACTTTAAATTTTCTTCCGTAAAACTCTGTTTCTCCAATGATATACTGTACGGGTTCTTGTATTTTTAAACGATGAATAATGTCTTGAAAATCACATGATTGATTAATAGGATAATCCAATAAAATATCCGTTTTCGAAAGATTCAAATAGTGTTCTACTAATAAATAAACAATGGATTTTGCTTCGTTTTCCTCATAAACAGAAGTAATTTCGGAGACTAATTGATTGAAAAGAAGCTTGGAAGAAGTTGTCAAATACATATATTTTGAATAATAAATACAAAGATAAAATGATAAATCCGCAATTCATGCAACGTGCTTTGCAACTCGCTCATTTGGGTGCAGGAGGAGTTTCTCCTAATCCAATGGTGGGTTGTGTAATTGTGCATGATGATAAAATAATTGGGGAAGGTTATCATCAAAAATATGGCGAAGCTCATGCAGAAGTTAATGCAATCAATGCTGTTTTAGATAAATCAATACTTTCAGAATCAGATGTTTATGTCACCCTTGAACCGTGTTCTCATTTTGGAAAAACGCCTCCCTGTGCAGATTTATTGATAAAACATCAAGTTAAAAAAGTCATTATTTGTAATAACGACCCGAATCCATTGGTTGCAGGTCAGGGAATTGAGAAATTAAGGCAAGCAGGAATTGAGGTTGAGTTTGGACTTTTAGAAC
Source organism: Arcicella sp. (assembly GCA_025356745.1). Classification (GTDB taxonomy): domain Bacteria; phylum Bacteroidota; class Bacteroidia; order Cytophagales; family Spirosomataceae; genus Arcicella. The sequence goes on along the minus strand of JANXRS010000198.1, from coordinate 1,212 downwards.
AAGAAGGAAGAGAATTAAATAAACGATTTTTTACTTACATTGAAAAAAAACGACCCTATATTATCTTAAAATGGGCGGAATCTGCCGATGGATTTATTGCCAAGAAAAACTACGAAGCCGTCCAAATTTCTAATGTTTTATCCAGAAGTTTTGTTCATAAAATGCGGTCAGAAGAAGATGCTATTATGGTTGGGACGAACACAGCAAAATACGATAATCCCAAATTAGATACTCGATTTTGGACTGGTAAAAATGCCGTTAGAATATTGATTGACAAGGATTTAACTTTACAAAAAACCTTACGTATTTATGATAATTCACAAATAACTATTTGTTATAATTTATTAAAAGATGAAGTTTTAAATGATAATATTTTTGTAAAAATACCTGCAAATTATCCAATAGAGCAATTTATTATTCAAGACCTCTACCAACGTAAAATTCAATCTATTATCATTGAAGGAGGTACAATTTTACTGCAAAGTTTTATTAATTTAGGACTTTGGGATGAAGCAATTATGCTGAAAAGTAAGTTAATCTTAGAAGATGGAATTGAAGCTCCAAAGATTAAAGGAATGGAAGTTTTGAGAGACAATTTGGGAGACAATTTAGTGATAAAACGAAAACCTTCGCTTTAAACGAAGGCTTCTGTAAAGTCTAATTTATATTATTTCAAAATCAAAATTTTATGTTTTTTCAAACTCCCCAAAGTCTGAACTTCCAAAATATACGTTCCTAATTTTAAAGATTCAGAAGGAGTAATTTCCAAAACTGTTTGGGTTAATTTATTGATATTTATACCAATTATTCTTCCAGAAAAATCAATAAGATTCAAACTTGCTTCATCAGAATCTTCAACTTTTACCTTAAAGTTTGTTCCAATTAAAGGATTTGGAAAAACGCCGAAAGGTAGATTTGTGTCGTCAATAATGACTGCTTGCGGACGAAAAACTTGTTTTTTCCCATCTTTATCAATCTGCGAAAGTCGGTAATAATTCGTACCAAATAAAGCTGATTCATCCGTAAAATTATAGCTCTTTTTAATGCTCGAAGACCCTGCGGCTTCAATGTTGGCAATGGATTTATAATTCACTGCATCACGGCTACGTTCCAACACAAAATGACTACTATTTATTTCCGTAGCCGTTTCCCATCTGATATTAATTTTTTGATTATCAGTAACTTCTGTTTGAAAATAGGTTAATTCAACGG
>JANXRS010000170.1 GCA_025356745.1 Arcicella sp. | reverse complement strand
TATGTTAACATAAACCTAAAACCAGATTCAAATTTTCATCAATTTATTATTTCTGGCAAAATTACAGTTATAAAATTGTACTATTCATTGATTTTAAACTCAAAATTGCATTTTTAAATGCGTTCAACCTGTTTTTTTATTGAATATTCTGTACTTAGGTTTGCAACAACATCATTAAGTATTTTTTTAGATTCTAAAAAAATAGGAAAGATATAGTAATCTTAATTGTTATAGAAAACTCCTTGATAATATTCGTCTTTACCAGATAAAAAAGTAAGTCATATTGTAACATTTGTAAAAAAATGAATTACTTAAAATCATATTAACAGAAAAAGAGGGCAGTATTGTCCTCTTTTTCTGTTAATATGATTTTAATTTATTCCGAAACAGTCGCAGCCGAAACCCTCGAAAGCGTCAGTTCATCACCTTCCCCCGAATAATCTGCCGAGATTACATCTCCTGCCGCTAAATCTCCTTTCAAAATTTCCTCCGCAACGGGATCTTCTAAATACTTCTGAATTGCACGGTTTAAAGGTCTTGCTCCATACTGTGAATCATATCCTTTTTCAGCAATAAAATCTTTAGCTTTTTCCGTTAATTCTACGCTATATCCTAAAGCACTAATCCGAGTAAATAATTTCTTTAACATCAAATCAATGATTGAATGTAAATGTACTCTTTCCAATGAATTAAAGACAATTACATCATCCAAACGATTCAAAAATTCGGGAGAAAATGCTTTTTTCAAAGCATTTTGGATTGTTCCTTTGATGGCTTCATCCATATTTTCAGCTTGTTTTTTTGAAGCAAAGCCTATTCCTAAACCAAAATCCTTCAAGTCTCTAGCTCCAATATTTGATGTCATAATGATAATCGTATTTCGGAAATCTACTCTGCGACCCAACCCATCCGTTAAAATACCTTCATCTAATACTTGAAGTAAGATATTAAATACATCTGGATGTGCTTTTTCAATTTCATCCAATAATACTACTGAATAAGGTTTACGACGGATTTTTTCGGTCAATTGTCCACCTTCCTCATAACCAACGTATCCTGGAGGAGCTCCAATCAAGCGAGATACACTGAATTTCTCCATATACTCACTCATATCAATCCGCACAAGAGCATCTTCTTTATCGAATAAATAACTCGCCAAAACCTTTACTAATTCGGTTTTTCCTACACCCGTTGGACCTAAGAAAATAAATGAGCCAATTGGTTTTTTAGGGTCTTTTAAACCTACACGTGTACGCTGAATTGCTTTTACAAGTTTGGCAATTGGTACATCTTGCCCAATTACTTTACGTTGCAATTCTTCATTCATATTCAATAATTTCTGTCCTTCCGTAGCAGCAACTCTATTCACAGGAATACCCGTCATTTGAGCAATTACTTCGGCAACACTTTCTTCAGTAACAGTATAACGGCGGCGTTTTGTATCCTCTTCCCACTCACGTTTCGCACGGTCTAATTGGTCTAAAAGACGTTTTTCACGGTCACGGAGTTGAGCAGCCTCTTCGTATTTCTGCGATTTTACAACAGCATTTTTCTCTTTCTTGATATTTTCGATGGCTTCTTCCAAACGAATAATATCTTCAGGAACAGAAATATTCATGATATGAACTCTCGCTCCCACTTCATCCATTACGTCAATGGCTTTATCTGGAAGGAATCTATCCGAAATATATCTTTCTGATAATTTCACCGATTGCTCAATGGCTTCATCTGTATAGGTTACATGATGATGTTCTTCGTATTTGTCCTTAATGTTGTGCAAAATTTCGATAGTTTCATCAATCGAAGTAGCATCAACCATAACCGTTTGAAAACGACGTGCCAAAGCTCCATCTTTCTCAATATATTGACGATATTCATCCAAAGTAGTTGCTCCAATAACTTGAATATCACCACGAGCCAACGCAGGTTTAAACATATTGGAAGCATCTAAAGAGCCTGAAGCACCTCCCGCACCAACAATAGTATGAAGTTCATCAATAAATAAAATCACGTCGGGGGTTTTCTCCAACTCGTTCATTACCGCCTTCATCCGTTCTTCGAATTGTCCACGATATTTTGTTCCAGCTACCAATGAAGCCAAATCAAGCGTTACAACACGCTTTCCGAACAATACTCGTGATACTTTTTTCTGAACAATTCTTAACGCTAAACCTTCAGCAATAGCAGTTTTACCAACACCAGGTTCTCCAATAAGAATCGGATTATTTTTCTTTCTACGGGAAAGGATTTGGGCTACTCGCTCAATTTCCTTTTCACGTCCCACAATTGGGTCAAGTTTTCCAGATTCTGCAACTTTGGTTAAATCTCTACCAAAGTTATCTAAAACAGGCGTTTTAGATTTTTCAGCATTTTTATTAGCCGCTGATCCACCGCCAGTTCCAGCATTACCACCACCCGCAAACATTCTTGCATCATCATTGTCGTCAGTATCTGACGGCCCCGATTTGATATTCGGATTTGACTGATATTCTACCATATCTTTAATTAGTTCATAATGAATTTGGAACTTTTCGAGAATTTGTTTTGCTAAATTATCCTCATCTCTAAGAATTGCCATTAACAAATGCTCCGTTCCGACTAGGTTAGTTTTGAAAATTCTTGCTTCTAAATAGGTAACTCTCAACACCTTTTCGCATTGGCGAGAGAGAGGAATATCTTGCTTGTTTTTGATGGTATAAGATGAACGAACCGTACTTCTGGTGGCTTGTTCAATTGTTATACGCAAATCATCGAGCGTTGTTCCACACTTTTGAATAAGGTCGAGAGCCAATCCTTCGCCTTCTCTGATCATACCCAAAATGAGGTGTTCTGTCCCGATGTAATCATGTCCAAGCCTGATTGCTTCCTCACGGGCGAGTGAGATAACCTCTTTTACTCTGTTTGAAAATTTTGCCTCCATGTAAGAGTTGTGAGTTGATTATTGGGTTTCAATTTTTTGTTTGAATTAAAAACTTAAGATTTGTTAATTTATTTGAACTTCCAAAACTATTATTTAAAAATATTTTTGTTGTCTTATAACATGCCTTCTTAACTTCAAAACTTTTGCTATAAATTGTGAATTATTACAACTTGCTTATCTTTACTTTTCACCCTTGTAAAATTAGATTAGTATAATGGTTTGAGTAAAAATTTAGCTCGTTTTTTACAAAATCTGCTAATAATTTCAAAATTTTGAATTATTTACGATAACATTTAATTTTAACTTAACGGTATTTTCAATTTATTTGTTCATTTTATTGTACACTCTTTCAATAGCGATAATGACTGATTACCTTGACAAAACAATAAATCTATAATAGACAAATTTGGCTCAAATTCATTGCCAAAGTTTTGTCGATATTGTACGGGTTGATATACCTTATTATCTTCAAAACTTCGTTTGGGGTGAATCTGACCTCTAAAGTCATTTTTGACTGTTTTTTCATAATTTTCAGTAAATATAATATTTTTTTCGAGACGTAAAAGTTTCAGACAAATTGTCAGGAGTTCAAGGTTTAAATCGAACAAAAAGTCAGGTTTTTCATCCAATATTTTTTTAAAATATTCTGAATAGTATTCAAAAAAAGGTGACTTACCGTATCCAGAATAAATTGCTCCCCAATGACGGCGTGTCCAATCCTGAGAATAGTCAATTTTTAAATCACGAATTAATACCTTTTTATTACCATTTTGAACGGGAACGGTAAGCATATCTATTTTATTGGTTGTCTGAATTATACAACGATTTCGGTAACTTTGTTTTTCGAAATATTCGTGGGCTTCAATCACAATTTCATCGTGTTGAAGCAAGGTACAGAAATATTCAAGACTTGGTAAATACTGTAAATCAATGGTCATTAATTTGAGAATTTGAAAATGAGGGAATTTGAAAATTTTCTCAAAATCTCATTTTATTAATTAATATATTTTAAACTTATCAAATTTTCAAATTATTTACATTTTCAAATTGACAATGCTTTTCTTTAAATACTTCTCAAAGTTACCCTTTTTTGTGCTTTATGGCATCTCTGATTTTGCTTATTTCATCATTTATCGGATTGTAGGATACCGTAAAAAAGTGGTATTCGAAAACCTCAAAAATTCTTTTCCAGAGAAAACAGATGAGGAAATTAAGCATATTGCTCAAAATTTTTATAAACATATTACTGACCTTTTTATTGAATTTTTAAAAGGTTATTCAATCACGAAAGAACAAATAAATGAGCGTGTGAAGGTTACAAATATTGAAGTACTAAAAAAATATACTGATAAAAATCAATCTATTATTATTGTTACGGGACATATCAGTAATTGGGAGTGGCTTTTGCATCCTTTAAATCTATCAGGGATTCCAATGGATATTGTCTATCAGCGATTGAGCAGCCCACTTTTCAATAAATTAACGTTATTTATTCGAAGCAGATTTTCAATTACGCCTTTAATTGAAAAAGAGGAAACTTTACGTAAAACAATTGAACGAAAAGATATTACACGAGCCTTGGTAATGGGATCTGATCAATCTCCACAGAATTGGAAATCAGCCTATTGGACAACTTTTTTGAATCAAGATTCTGGTTTTTTTACCGGTACTGAACGGATTGCTCGCAAATTGGATTATCCTGTCATTTTTTCAGAAATGAGAAGAATTAACAGAGGATACTATGAAATTGAATTTACAGAAATTACAAGCCCTACTGAATTTAATAGTTTACCTATGGGTGAAATTACTGAACGATTTGTGAGAATTTTAGATAAATCAATTCAACAATTTCCTGCTGATTATTTATGGTCACACAGACGTTGGAAGCATAAAAGGACAAAAGAAGATATAGTGAAAACTAATTTCAGGGAATTAAAATCGTGATTGAATTAGGGAGACTTCGTATTGAGCAAAGTCTTCCTTGAACACTAAATTACGTTAAAATCGTAAATCATTAATCCAAATATCCCGCTCCTTGACGAATAATTTCAAAATCATCAGTGGTTGCATCTACAATGGTTGAAGGAATATTTTTTCCATAACCGCCATCAATTACAATATCTACCAAGTTTTGAAATTTCTCAAAGATTAATTCTGGATCAGTTGGATATTCAAGAATATCATCGTCATCGTGTAATGAAGTTGTAATTATTGGATTGCCTAATTCCTGCACAATAAGCCTTGTTATCATATTATCTGGAATACGAATTCCGACCGTTTTTTTACTTTGCGATAATACTTTTGGCACTTTATTATTCCCTTCCAAAATAAAAGTGAAAGGCCCAGGCAATGATTTTTTCATCGTCTTAAAGGCGGCAGTTGACACCTTTGCATAATCTGAAATATTACTTAAATCATCGCAAATAAAGGAAAAATTATTTTTATTAGGTTTAATACCTTTTATTTGACAAATTCTTTCAACTGCTCGTGCATTATGAATATCGCAACCCATTCCATAAACGGTATCGGTCGGATAAATAATAATCCCTCCATTCCGCAAAACTGAAACAATTTGTTCAATTTTACGCATATCGGTACCTTTTTCGTATAATTTTATAAATTCTGCCATGATGCTATATAGTGTATGATGATGTTAATTTACCACTTAAATCTAATGTGTTTTCTAATTGCTATATACCTAAAATACAAACAATTGAGTGGAACTTTTGTAGCATTTAAAAGTTGAAAAAATCTTGTATCCCAACTATGACCTTTAAGTTTATTCAACAGTAATAATACTTGTTTACCCGAATCGTAATTTTCTGTAAATACACATTGTCTAAGAACAACTTTCAATCTAACAATTAACGCTTGATTCTCGGATTCAGTTTCATTCAAAAGTAAAGCTTTCTGACAAACTTTCACGGTTGAAGGAGTTAAGAGATTATGTTTTTGGGTAAATTTAGTTGAATGAGAACCATTTAAAATCCGTTGTTGAACTAAAATTTGTGACACATAAGCATACTCATATATACGAGATGAACGTACCCAAAAATCGAAATCTTCATACGTCAAATCCTCATCGTAACCACCTAATTTGTCTAATATTGACTTTCGTATCATCATTGAAGAAGCCATAACAAAAGACTTTTTCAATATATCTTCGTAAATATTTCCTTCTGGGATTCTCTGATTTTTTTTGTAAAATATTCCCAACCAATTAGAATATTCGTCAATGTATTCAGCATCTGAAAAAACAATTCCAATACGATTGGATTCTTTAAACTTTTTTACCTGTTCTTCAATGCTGTTGGGTTTCAATACATCATCCGTGGACAAATCAATAATATATTTTCCCCTTGCAATTTTCAAGGCTTGATTGAACGAACGACAATTTCCGATATTGTTTTTATTGAAAATCCATTCAATAAATATTTTTTTTTGAGAAAATGCCACCATTTTTTCTCTACTTTTATCCGTACTAAAATCATCCACAACAATCAGTTCAATATTACTATACGTTTGACTTACAATGGATTGCAGACACTCTTCAATAAATCGCTCATGATTATAACAAAGGGCAATTATAGTTACAAGTGAGAATTTTTCAGTCATTATTAAATATTTTTAGATAGAAATTTATTTTTTGGCACGAATTTAGCTTGATAAATAACATAAGAAAATGAAAGACATTTTAGTCTTCATTTTCTTATGGGTTAGGTTTACTGAAAAGCCACACTTTTTTGAAGTGTGGCTTTTTTTATTAAACATAGGTACAATGGTAGCTAAAGAAAACTAAATTGAGCGACCAATCATATTATTTTTTTATCGTTCTATTTTGAATATCCTTACTTTCCTCAATACTTGCGTTAACATCAAATCCAAAAATTAAAATTAGGGCAATTAAATAAAACCAAACCATTAAAGCGATAAATGTTCCAATGGCTCCGTAAAGGCGATTATAAGAAGCAAAATTTGATAAATAATAGGAAAATAAATTCGTAACTAAGATTGTCAGAACTGAGGCGATAATTGAACCTGCATTGAAAAATTTCCATCTTTTCGGGATGGCTGGAGCAATAAAATAAATAACTGATATAGTGACGAAGAAAACAAAAAATACTACAAAATAGGAAGTAAATTGAAAAAAATAATAGGTGAAATCACGATTTAAAAGTCCTTCATCAAATAGAAAATCAATGGCTAATCTTCCTCCAATCAATACAACAATGGCAATTACTAATACAAAAGTTAGCATAAAATTTAACATAACAGCAATTAATCGAGCTTTCAAAAATCCTCTTTTTTCAACCGTTTGATTAGTCATATTAAAAGCCGTCATCAGTGCCATCATACCACTTGTGGAAGCATAGAGGGCAAAAATAAATCCAAGAGAGAGAATCCCACTGCGAGGTTTACTAACAATTTCAGTAATGGTAAGACGGGCTTCTTTGAAAATTCCTGCCGGTATAACCTCCGAAAGTAAACTTAGAATCTTTAAATCAAGGTTATCAACAGGAATATATGGAATTAAAGAAAATAGAAAGATAATGGTTGGAAAAATGGCTAAAGTAAAATTATATGCTACTGCCGCTGCTCGCACATCTATATCAAATTTTGAAATTTTATTTGATAAAATTGACAAAACTTGATAAACAGTTGCTGAAGTATTTTGCAAATAAAGTTTTTGCAAAAAGATACGGAGTAAATGATACAATTTTATATTTTGGAATTTCTTTAGCATTTATTTTCCAAAATAGGAATTTAGTTTTTCTAATAAATCTTTCGGAGCAACAGTCAAACGATTGTTTTCTATTTTCACAAACACCAAAGTTGTTTCACCTGTATGGACGAGTTTTTCAGAACTATTTAAAATTTCATAATGAAAAACTACTCTGGCAGAGGGCAATGAATTAATGGTAGTTTTAATGGTTAATAAATCATCGTATAAAGTAGGGGCAATAAACCGAGATTTGTTCTCATATACAGGCATCATTACACCCGAATCTTCCATTTCTTTGTAGCTATACCCCAAACTTCGTAGTGCTTCCACCCTACCAATTTCATATAAACGAGCATAATTTCCATAGTAAACGTAACCCATTTGGTCTGTATCAGCGTAGCGTACTCGGTATGTGGTTTTATGGATGAACATAGAGATAATTTAAAAATAGTTTAATTTGAAGAGTTGGAAATATAGCTAAATAATTTTCAACTCTTCAAATTTGCGTTACTTCATGATTTTAAGCGTATTCAAAGCCTCTTGATATATCCTTGCATTGTTTAAATGGTCAGAGAATGTAATGGCAAAGTTATGATAACCTGAAAAATCTTCTTTGGCACAAAAATACAGATAATCGTGCTTTTCATAGTTCAAAACAGCATCAATGGAAGCCAAATCGGGCAAATTTATCGGCCCAGGTGGTAAGCCAGTAAATTTATAAGTATTATAAGGAGAATTTATTTGCAACAATGCTTTTGTAACTCTCTTAATCGAAAAATCTTGATGTGCAAAAACCACAGTTGGGTCAGCTCCCAAGGGCATATTGTCTCGCAGACGGTTCATATACACACCCGCTACTCGGGGTTTTTCATCGGCTTTTTTGGTTTCAGCTTCCACGATTGAAGCCATAATTTGTGCCTTAATTGGGTCTAAACCTATTTCTTTTGCTTTTTGCTTACGTTCTTCCGTCCAAAATTTATCATACCAAGTCTTCATTGTACCCAGTAGCTCATCGGGCGTTGTTGTCCAAAAAACTTCGTAAGTATTTGGCAAAAACATACACATAAAAGTTTCGTTAGTGAAACCATATTTATGAGCTGTTGCAGAATCTTCCAATATTTTTGACAAAGCCGTTGAATCAAAGGAAAATTTATTGCCAATTTTATGAATTAAGTCTTTTTTAAGGCGGATATTATTGAAAGTCAGACGAATAGGATCTTGATCTCCCGAACGGAGTTTTTTTATAACTTCATAATTACCCATATTAGCTTTTATTACGTAACGTCCTTCCTTAACATTATCCTTATACTTCAATAATTTCGCTAAAAATTTAAAAGACAACTCATCTCTTACAATTTTATTTACTCGTAAAGAATCCCAAACAGTATCAAAATTTGCCCCTTTAGGAATTAATAAAGCAAAACCTTTCTTTTCGTCTACTTGATAATTGGGGGTTTTTGTTATTTGCCAAATGTAATACGAAAACATCGTGGTAAATAAGGCAAAAACGATAAAAACGATACGAATGAGGTTAGTGTTTTTTTGCATTTTTTTATTTTTTGATTTGTTAAGTAGAAAAGTATTATTGCAATTTCTCTCCTTCAAATAGTAATTTATCACAAAAATACAATCGAAAAATGGATTTTACTCTATCTGAAAATTTGTAAAATAATAAGTTCAAAATTTGAGATTTATCCAAGTATCCAATATTTAAAGATTTGAATAAAATATAGAACGTAACCAATATAAATTTTTATTTCGACTTGAAAAAAGGTATTTTTGTAATCCACTATGGAAGAAATTGTGAAAAACGATAAAACAATTATTCCACTCAAAACTTATGAAAAAACAACTTCTGGGAATCATTTGTACCTTAGCGGTTGTGTCCACAACTTCCTTCGCACAAAAATTAGGAGATGAATCTTACGGGATTGGCTCTTTTTATGCAAACTTTTTTTACGACCGCCCAACTTCAACGGGTGAGATTCTTCAAAAAAATCAATACACTGCTGCTCACATGACTTTGCCCTTCGGAACAATGGTTGAAGTTACCAATCTTGACAATAAACGTTTCGTGATTGTGCGAGTAAATGACCGAGGCCCTTATAAGCCTAGTCGAATTATTGATCTTACAGAGAATCCATCTAAATGGCTAAAAATCAGAAGTATAGGACTAACAAGAGTAAAATTAAAAGTAGTAGGATTCGACGGAGACATCATGCTTGAACCTTTTGATTCATTAAGTTTAACAGCTTCTCCAAAATTTGAACAAAAATTTTATCAGAAAACAAAACTTAAATATAAGCGATATTATCGCCTTAAAAAGAATTGGAGAAAACGAAAATATCCTCAGTTTAAATATCGCCGTTTAAGAGTAAGTTCCTATTTGAGAAAATTGTCAAAACAACGTCGGAAACAATATTTAGAAAATCGTAAGAAAAAGAAGTAGCAGGTTTTAATGGGTAAATAGCAGTTAACGGTTTTTAATAATCACACAACAATTATAGCACAATCTTCGTACTTTCGTTTTAAAATAAAACAATCATTGGAGGATTAGAAAATTGCCTACTACCAACTTAAAATGGACTTAGCTAAAATTAGAGAATATGGTAATGTAGAATTCCTTGCCAAACAAATGGTTGAGGGGTTTATTACGGGTCTGCATAAATCACCTTTTCACGGTTTTTCAGTTGAATTTGCGGAACATCGTTTGTATAACATAGGTGAAAGTACACGCCACATAGACTGGAAAGTTTTTGCTAAAACCGACCGACTTTATACCAAAAGATACGAAGAAGAAACCAATTTGCGTTGTCATTTATTGATTGATACATCGTCTTCAATGTATTATCCTGAAAAAACGAATGGAAAAATAACATTCTCGGCAATGGCAGCAGCGGCGTTGGCTTACATGCTTCAAAAGCAAAAAGATGCTATTAGTTTAACTACTTTCTCATCAGAAATTGAGATTCAAACACCTGTTAAATCCACGCCTACACACATTCACAAGATTTTTTTGGATTTAGAAACGATTCTTCAAAAACCTGCAACGAATAAAAAAACAGCAGTTGCAGACGTTATTCATAAAATTGCGGAACGTATTCATAAACGCTCATTGGTTGTTATTTTCAGTGATATGTTCGATAATATCAATGAATCAGAAAAGATGTTTTCTGCCCTTCAACATCTCAAACACAACCTTCACGAAGTATTGATTTTTCATGTGACTGACAAAAAAACGGAATCAGATTTTGAGTTTGAAGATAGACCTTATGAATTCATTGATTTGGAAACCAACGAAAGGATTAAATTAAACCCCTCGCAAGTAAAAGTAGATTATCAGAAGACTTTACAACAGTTTTACTACGAATTAAAATTGCGTTGTGGACAATATAAAATTGATTTTATTGAGGCGGATATTGCCGAAGGTTTCGAGCCAATCATGTCGGCATATTTGGTAAAAAGAGGCAAAATGAAGTGATTTTGGTGGTCCACGGATTGAATGGATTAGACCGCAGCGGCGAACCGCACGGATAAAATGATATTTTCAAAAATTAAAATCCGTGTTTAATCTGTACGTCATAACTTTCGGTTACTGAAAATAATGTCCTGAATTGTCTCAATATTCATATTTCCTTTCCCAATTATCTTCTTGTCTTTATCCAAAATGTAAATCGTTGGAGTAAATTGTGCGTCAAATTCTTGGTAGAGGTTGATTTTACCTTTATTATCAATCACATTTACAAAAGACTCAGAGCCAAATTCTTTGATAAATGCTTTCCAAGTTTCAAGGTTATTTCCGAAAACTGGGGCAAAAACTTCTATTCCTTTTGCTTTATTGGTTTGAACAAACTTTACTAATTGTGGCGTAAAATTCTTACAATGATGGCAATCAGTCGCATATATATAAAGAATCGTGTAAGCAGATTTCATCTCATATAAGGCTCGATTTTTACCATTGACATCGGTAGCCTTCAAGTTTGGGATTGTACTTCCTATCAACAAATTCTTTAAAAACTTGTATCTTTCTTTCACCAATCGTACTGTTAAAGAATCCCAAAGCAAAGGGTCATTAATATAGTATTTATTCAATAAATGAGCGTAAACGGCATCTCTGCCCATAACTTTACTCGTTTCAGCCTGATTAGCTACTTTACTCACAAGATATTTTCTCATAGGTGACGTTTTGCGGGATCTATTTAAAAATGAATCCATCAAAATTATCAAAGAATCATTCGATAAAAACTCCAATTGGTCACAATAATACTTAACAGATTGATATAAGAATGGTGTATTGATTAGCCTATCATCTGTGAGATCAATATTATCAAAATAATGTTCGACAAAAAACTTATTTTCCCAAAGCGGGTCTTCTTCTCCATTTGCTAATTTTGGAGCTGGTGGAATATCTGTCGCTAAGGTTGATTTAATAATTTTTGAAGCAAAAGTTTCTTCAAATGCTTTAAGAAATTTCTTTTTATAGCGTGCCGATTCATACTGCAAACCATACAGTTGATTAACCGAAACAGAATCAGTTTTTTTTGATAACTCCAAAATTTTCAAGGCATCTTTTACACTTTTCTGTTGGTAACTATAAAATAAATCATTTTCTCTTGAACCAAAGAATTTTAAAGTAGTAAAAATGTCCTTAATATTAGCTTCGAAAGAAAACTTTTGGTCAGTTATTAACACATCAAAACTTTGCCAACCACCAATCATTATATTATACATCCCGCCCTTAAGTGGATTTTTACCTTCAAATACAATAGTTCCATCCGAACTGGCAAAAGTGGAATCTTGAACAAAATTTTGATTTTCGTAATAGTAGGTTAAATAGCAAATTGAGTCTTTTAAGCCGCTAATTCTTCCATTGATTTTGTAACCTTGCGTATAAGCAATGGATGATAAAAGGCAAAATAAAAAAGTAGTTAGTAATGTTTTGAGCATTCTATGAGTCAAGTTTTGTTCATTAAATAGGTGATTTCAAAGAAGGCTTCACCATAAGCAAAGCCTTCCTTAACGACAATAAAAATTTAAAATTCCTATTTTTGCGTCTTAACTTTTTCTTTTTCACGAGCAGATTGCTTGCGGTGGAAATCAATAAAATCTTCAATTTGCTCAACGGGAAGTCGCTTGGCAATAATTTTTTTATCCTTATCTAACACATACACAACGGGCGTTGCATAAACATCAAAATTGTTTTTAAAATCGGTATAATATTCTTCTTTACCCGTCTGTGGATTTTTATGAATATCAATGCCATGTATTAATTCTTCAAGTTTAAATTCTTTGATAAATTTCTTCCATTTTACGGGCGTTCTGTCAATTGATGCAGCGATAACTTTAACATTTTTAGATTTTAACCCCTGATACATTTTTGCCAATTTAGGTGCTGATTCTCGGCAATGACCACATTCAGGGTCATAAATAAATAGAACAGTATAATCTGCATCAATTTTGGGAATAAGAATTTCCTTACCCAAAGTATCCGTTAAATACATATTTGGCAATATTTTCCCAATCAAAAGAGGTTTTAAAACGGCCACCCTTTCTTTCATTTTTCTGACCGTTGAGGTATCCCACAAAGTTGGTTCTCCGATATAATATTTCTCGGCAATGTGAACAAAAGCACCATCAGTACCCAAAATTTTAGGGTTTTCATACGTACTCGCAATCTTGTAAATTACATATCTACGTACATCACGACCTTTAGCACGAGCCAACAATAAATCCACAGCTTTTGATATTGAATCTGACACTTGCACCGTTAAATCATCAAAGTATCTTTCGATTTTTTTCTGTAAAAATGGCGTTCTCATCAAACGGTCATCGGTCAAATCAACATTATCCCAAAAGTGATTTTTATAATAACTAAATTGATATTGATAATAAGCCGTTGTATCAGCTTTCGTAATTAATGGTCTTCCAAAAGGGGGAATTTCAGGTTCCTGCGAAGCCTTAATTAATTTATTAACAAACATTCCATCCGTTGTTTTTAACCATTCTTTTTGATACTGTGAGATGTCGGTTTGTAATTTTTTAATTTTACCTGCCGTCAACATCGAATTACCCATTTTTTTCTCCATTTCCAACACTTTCATTTCCTCAAATTTGGCTGCCATATCTTGCTGAAATTTAAAGAAAGCTTCATTTTCTTTAGAGCCAGTAATTTTCATCTTCGTAATGAGATTTATAGTATCCGTTTCAAAAGAAAATTCTTGATTTCCGATAATAATATCCATGAATTTACTTTTTGGCAAAGACACCAAATATAAACCTTCTGGAAGGATTTTATCACCCACAAAATGAAAGTTTCCTTGGGTATCCACCTTAGCAGTATCTTTTATAACTTGCTGATTATAACCAAAGTAGTGAGCTAAGAAAACCGTAGTATCTTTAATTCCTCGAACTTTTCCATGAATAGAAAAGCCTTCTTTTGTTTGAGAAAAAAGATTCGTTGCAGAAATTAATAGTAATAAAAATGGTAAAAACTTCATGGGTAGTTTCATAATTCTATTGAAAATTTCGAATTTTATTTTATGATTATCTTTAAACGAATTTGTTATACTTTTGTGTATTATTTAAGTTAATTAAATGTATAGCAATTTACGCTACATATCTCATATCTGAAAATCCAACCTAAACCTTTCATCATGTTTTATTTTCTCTCTAAAGTGCTTTTCTATGTTTTAATGCCCTTGTCAATTATTTTAATAGGCTTACTTTTTACCCTTTTTAGCAAAAATCAAAAAGTAAAAAGACGCAGTCTTATCACCTCAATTAGTTTAATTTTTCTCTTTGGAAACGGTTTTTTACTAAACGAAGCCCTATTATGGTGGGAAGTCTCGCCTATTTCTCTTGATACAATTTCTCAGCCTTTTGATGTGGGAATTATTCTGACAGGTGGCATGATTACTAATAAACTATCAACTGAAAATCAAATATTTGCTGACAAAACAGCCGACCGTTTTATCCAACCTTTACGACTATACAAAATGGGCAAGTTAAAGAAAATTCTGATTTCAGGGGGAAGTACAGACATAAAACTCATCCGACAAGATGCTGCGGATGAAACAATGAAAGTAGCTCAACTAATGGAAGAGTTGGGCGTTAGAAAAGACGATATCATTTTGGAGAGAAAGGCAAAGAATACTCGTGAAAATGCCCTAAATTCAGCAGAAATTTTAAAGAATAATCCACAATATGGAAATAGATTTATCCTTTTTACCTCTGCTTTCCACATGAGACGTGCGGAGGGATGTTTTTTGAAAGCGGGAATAAAAGTTACACCTTTTTCAACGGCTTTCAAATCAAAGGTAAGAAGTTTCACGCTTGATAATTTACTAATTCCCAGAGAATTAAATATGCTTGATACTTATGACCTTGTGCATGAATGGGTGGGATTTGTAGTTTATAAGGTTTTGGGTTATTGCTAAGAAAAGAACAAAAGGAGAAAAGCAAAAAGATTTTTTCCTCTGCTTCTCCTTTTGTTCCTTTCTCCTCCGACTATTTACTCAAAATTCCAGAAATTCTCAATAGATCGGGGTTAATTGCTTTCTTTTTTGTGATAGTATCATGGAAAGCTGTATAAACCAATTGGTCGTTTACAATGCCCGCCATTTCGTTATTATGCCCAGCTAAAAGTCCTTCCAAAGCTCCAAGACCCAATCTACTTGCCAAAATTCTATCAAACGCACTTGGACTGCCGCCTCTTTGAATATGTCCTAAATTGGTTACTCGAATATCAACGGGAACATCAATCGTATTTTTAATTTTTTCGGCAATATTAGCAGCATGACCTTCTTCATCACCTTCAGCAACCACTACAATAGATGAAGATTTTTTCTTGGCAAAACCAGCTTTTAATGTTGCCACAATATCATCAATTGTTTGTCTTTCTTCTGGGATTAAAATAGATTCTGCTCCTCCCGAAATTCCAGATTGAACGGCAATATAACCCGAATCACGCCCCATTACTTCAATAAAGAAGATTCTATCGTGCGAATCGGCAGTATCTCTAATTTTGTCGATGGCATCCAAAGCAGTGTTCACAGCGGTATCGTATCCAATCGTATAATCCGTTCCAAAAAGGTCATTATCAATTGTTCCTGGAGCTCCAACCGTTGGAATCTGGAATTCATTAAAAAAGATTTCCGCTCCTGTGAAAGTACCGTTTCCACCGATGGCCACTAAGCCCTCAATTCCGTGCGACTTTAGTTGTTCGTACCCTTTTTTACGCCCCTCTGGAGTCATAAATTCTTTGCTACGGGCTGATTTCAAAATTGTGCCACCCCGTTGAATAATATTACTAACTGATTGAGAATTTAGCGGTATAATATCACCCTTAATCATGCCATTATACCCTCTAATAATTCCAAAAATCTCAACTCCATGATGGAGTCCTCCTCTCACAACGGCTCTGATACAAGCGTTCATGCCTGGGGCATCTCCACCAGAGGTAAATACTGCAATTCTTTTCATATGATTTAATTCCCTTTTTGATAAATGGTCAAATTTTTATCAAAAAGTATATTTTAAAATTTTTTAGTGCCAAATTAAATTCTTTTATAAGGCAATTTCATGAAATTTTTAAAGCCTATTTCAACTATTAACCAATTATATTTTGGTTTACCGTAACTTCGGTATTTATTAATAGTAGTCTGCAAATTTATTGTTTTAATTGAAGTTTATAATGATTTTTCTTAAAAAAATACCGTTAAATTATTGCACTAATCTTTTAATGTGATTATTTCAATAAAAAATATAATTGTTATAAACAATCGTAATATAAATTTTGAAGTGATTAAGTAATAACAGCTATCAATAGTTCGTATTAATATTAAAGTGTGATTACATCTTAAAAATTGAAAATTCAACGTTAAATAAATAAATTTTCATTTTTAACACTTTATTAAAAATTTCTTTCTTTAAAAACAGCTATCGTGCATAATTCAAAATTAATATTACATTTTTCCGCTGCCACTTTTTTTTTTGTTTTCATTACCCTTAAAACGCACGCCCAACAATGGCTTGGGATTTCTGGTAGTAATTATGCTGGTACTAATTCAGTGTACAATAACCCTGCTAATATTACTGATTCACGGTATAAATTGTATCTAAATTTAGTAGCAAACGATATTTTTGTTTCTAATAATTATACAGGATACAACGCCCCTTATTCCATGCTGAGACTTCTGACTAATTCTGCTGCCCAAGAATATCGAAATTCAAAAAATATAATTATTTTCAAAAATTCTTATTATGATATTAATACTGACGGCGAACCTTATCATTTGAATATGTCGGATGATTTGAGAGGTTCTTCCTTTTTATATACAATAAATCCAAAACGTTCATTTGGACTGTTAACTCGTGTGAGAACAATCGTTAACTTCACGGGTGCTTCTTTACCCCTTGCCAACCTAATCCGTTTGGGGACAGACACTTTATTGCTTAAAAATCAAGATTTTGCCTTATCGGGTACAACAGTAAATGTTAATAGTTATGCAGAATTTGGAATTTCTTACGGTCAAATTTTGAAAGATGAAGATGAAGATTTTATAAAAGTAGGCATTACGTTGAAAAGAGTTGTAGGTGTTTATAATGCTCATATCAATATTCAAGAGGCTAATTATAATGTTATAGATGACCCTGCTGAACAAAAAAAACAAATTCTGAAAGTTAATTATTTGAAAGCGGAATATGGATATACTATCGAAGATTCATATAAAAACTCCAAACCTTCTATTCCTTGGATTTTGGGTAATCAGTCGGCTGGCAATGGTTGGGGTATGGATTTAGGTTTTGTTTATGAGTATCGTCCTAATGTTCGCAAATTTACTTACCGTGAAAAAGGAAAACAGAAATTAGACCCAAGCAAAAATAAGTATGAGTTTAAACTCGGAATTTCAATTTTGGATATTGGGGGAATTAATTACAATAATCCTTATTACGTGAGAAATTGGGAGGTTGATCTGAATAATAAGCAATTCAATTCTACTGACGTGAGCATGGTTGAAGGTTTAGATGATACTTTTAAACGTATCAATAAAACAGTGGGATTGAGTGAAGATAAAAGCCTCAATAACTTCACAACAGGACTTCCAACAGCTTTCCAGATAAATTTAGATTATCATTTGAAGGATAAATTTTATGTTAATAGTTTATGGGTTCAAGGTCTGAGGAGTAATCAGTCAATTAGTATGAAAGTGCCTTCATCTTTGTCAATTACACCTCGTTGGGAAGGCAAATGGATTGAAGTTGCTATGCCTTTTGCTCTTATAAATAATTACAATACTTTTACTTTCGGACTGGCAACAAGATTGGGGCCCTTATTTTTTGGAACTGATAATTTGGGAAGTTTTTTGAACATTAATCATCCCAAAGGTACCGATTTGTATTTTGGATTATCTATACCCATTTTTAACAAACCTCCCACGTTGCCGAATGCTTGTTTTTATGAAAAAGATATTAAGAAAGGTTGGAAATTTTGGAAAAAAAGATGGTGGTATTCTTAATCAAAATTTTTAAATTATTCCTAAAAAAACGCTCCAAAATTTCCTTTATCCTTCAATACAAACCCTTTTTCAGTTTGTTGAATGGTAGCACAATCATAAATTGGGTCGTGGTCAAAAAATATAATCCATTCATTTTCAGATGATTGACTCAACAATTTCTCTTTTTCTTGCATTGTTATCAGAGGATTGATGTCATAACCCATTACATAAGGCACAGCAATATGAGCGTGTGAGGGAATTGTATCGGCAATGAATAAAATTTCTTTATTTTGGTATGAAATTTTAGGCATTAACATTTTTTCAGTATGTCCATTCGCTATCAGAAATTCAATGTTTCGAAAGGGTTTTTCAATCACTTTATCCACAAAAAACAATTGATTTGCTTCTTGAATCGGTAGAATATTATCCTTAAAAAACGTAGCTTTCTCTCGTGGATTTGGGTTCATGGCAGAGGCAAAATGCTCAGAATGTGACCAGTAATTGGCATTTGGAAAAGTCATTTCAAATTTGGTTTTATCCGTATTCCATTTTACTGCTCCTCCACAATGGTCGAAGTGTAAATGACTCAGAATCACGTCAGTAACATCATTTTCAGTATATCCTTTTGCTCTAATAGACTTCACTAAATCTCCCTCTCCATGACGATAATAATATCCTTGCCACTTCGCATCTTGCTTATTACCCATGCCCGTATCTACCAAAATTAATTTTTTACCATCTTCAATTAATAAACAACGCATTGCCCATGAACAGAGATTATTTTCGTCAGCAGGATTTAATTTGTTCCAAAACGTCTTGGGAACAACTCCAAACATAGCACCACCGTCTAATTTAAAATATCCCGAATCAATTGAATGTAAAATCATAATTTAATAATTTATTATCCGTAATTTTTTATTATTTTTTTGTGTAAATTACCCAACATTCTCTCAATTACAATACACTGTCAATAGAAAATGATTAACAAAAACGAATAACAAATTATGAAAATAGGATTAGTTCTTTCGGGTGGTGGAGCGAGAGGAATTGCTCATTTAGGCGTTATAAAGGCATTACTAGAAAAAAATATTGAAATTTCTGGTATTTCAGGTTGCAGTGCAGGGTCAATTGTAGGAGCATTATTTGCCGCAGGATATTCACCCGACCATATTTTTGAAATTGTCGTTTCAACGATAAATTTACGAGCCATGCGACCAGCTTGGAGTCGAGCAGGATTATTACAAATGAAAAAGGCGGAGGAAGTATATTTAAAATATATTCCGCATAATTCTTTCGAGCATTTAAAAATTCCACTCACCATAAATGCCACGGATTTGTATGCGGGTAAGACGGTTTATTTTTCTTCGGGCGAATTACTGAAACCTGTAATGGCATCATGTTGTATTCCCGGACTTTTTGAGCCAATTGTTTTTAATGAAACTACTTACATTGATGGTGGCGTTTTGAACAATATGCCCATAGAACCGTTATCGGGAAAATATGATTTCATAATCGGAAGTCACTGCAATGCCTTCGGAATCAATCAAACAAAGTCAATGACTACCATTATTATGAAGGCCTTATTTTTGGCAATTAACAATAATTCCAAAAGCCGTTTAGCCCAATGTGATTTTTTAATTGAACCTCCAGCCCTAAAATTGTTCGACCCCTTCGACATTAGAAAAGCCTCCAGCATTTTTAAAGAAGGCTACGAATATACTAGGCAACTGGTACTTCCAGAAATGATTTTTGTACACTGATTGATAACAACCTAAAATCATCAATATTATGTAGTTTAAAATCTAAAATCAATTTGAATATTCATTAATTTATAGCTAAAATTATTTTTTTAGCTATAAGACTTCTTTGCTTTCAACTAATAATAATTATCTTTGAAATTATTATTAGTCAGCAAAACACTAAAATAAGTGTTTTTACTTAAACTCTTTAAAATTCCCTCTTTGTTGTTTTGAAGTGAAATGAGTATAGCGTTAAAGCTTAAATTAATCCCCAATTTTTATGAACAAACATTTATTATTCAGTTTATTATTGTTTTTTAGCTGTTCGTTGAGCATAATTGCTCAAGACCGCCGAATTACAGGAAAAGTTGTCTCAGCAGGAGACGGCTCGCCTCTTCCAGGCGTAAGTGTACAAATAAAAGGAACGATTAAAGGAACATCTACGGATGCAACGGGTAATTATGCGGTTAGTGTGCCCGCTGGAAAAAGCATTTTAGAAATTCGTTCGGTTGGTTTTAACCCACAATCTCTTCAAATTGGGAGCCAAAGCATAATCAACATTACTTTAGTTGAAAGCGAAAATTCTTTGGATGAAGTGGTAGTAGTTGGTTACGGTACTCAGAAAAAAAGTAATTTAACGGGTAACGTTGCACAAATTAGCTCAAAATCAATTGAAAACTTACCCGTATTATCAACTGAACAAGCTATTCAAGGTAGAGCAGCGGGTGTTTTTGTTGAATCAGGTAACGGAAAAGTAGGACAAGGAATCAAAATGCGTATTCGTGGTGCCTCATCTGTTTCGGCAGGTAACGAACCACTTTATGTAATTGATGGTATTCCGATGACAACGTCAGCGGCAGGTTCGGCACCAAATACGCCTAACCCAATGGCAGATATTAATTTCAACGATGTTGAGTCGATTGAAATTTTGAAAGATGCTTCTGCGGCGGCTATTTACGGTGCAAGAGGTTCAAATGGTGTTGTTTTATTGACTACCAAACGGGGTAAATCAGGTAAAACAAGCATTAATTTAAACTATTTCTCTGGTATCAGTGAAGCAACTGGACATCGTCAATTTTTAAATACTGCTCAATACACCGAACTTTTTACAGAAGCTCGTGTAAATTCAGGATTCTCAGTAGCAGGTGGTGAAAATCGTTTTACTCGTTATGCCGTAGGTGAAAAAGCAAGATGGTCGGATCCTACCTCTGCAAAATATACAAATACAAATTGGGAAGACCAAGTTTTTAGAAAAGGAAGCATCAACCAACTTGATTTGAATATTAGTGGTGGTACAGACAAAACTAAATTCTATGCATCGGGTTCTTATAGCAAACAAGATGGTATTCTTATCAAAAATAGTTTCGAGCGTATCAGTAGCCGTTTGAACCTCGACCATAAGGTAAGTGACAAAGTCACAATCGGTATCAATGCCAGTGTTGCCAGAACATTTAACACTCGTTTGTCTAATGATAATGCTTTCTCAACACCTCTGCAAATCATCGCATTAGCGCCAATGGCACCTGTAATTGACCCTCGTTCTGGTGATTACAGTAATACTTATAATGGTGCAGACGTTACGCAATATTACAATCCTTTAGTAAACATTGACAATTCAAGTAATACGACAGAAACGTATCGTACACTCGGTAATGTTTATGGACAATGGAATATTATTCCTGCACTGTCATTCCGTACTGAATATGGTTTTGATATGTCATTCAGAAATGATGACCAATATTTTGGTAAGAAAACGGTAAGAAACTCAACACAGCCAAATGGTGAAGTGTATAAAAACAATGCTAATATTTTCAATTACAACACCAACAATTTTTTAACATTCAATAAAATCTTTGACCAAAAGCATGATTTGAATGTGATTGCGGGTATGAGTTACCAACAATCAAAGAGAACTTCTGTTGATGCTACTGGACGTAACCTTCCAAGTGATGCCTATAAAACCATTGCATCGGGAGCAACAAAAGCAGAAGCTAATTCATTTGAAAGAACATTCACTTTCCTTTCGTATTTTTCAAGACTTAACTACAAATTTGATAATAAATATTTGTTAGGTTTAAGCGGACGTGTGGATGGTTCTTCTCGTTTTGGAGCAAACAATCGTTACGGATTTTTCCCTGCGGCATCAGTGGGTTGGATTCTTTCGGAAGAGAGTTTCTTGAAAAATGTTCGTCAAGTTAGCTTCTTGAAAGTTCGGGCAAGTTATGGTTTCACGGGTAATGCAGAAATTAATAACTTTGGAAGTTTGGGTCTTTACTCTGCCCAAAATGCAGATGGAAATTCAGCAGGCTATGCAGGTATTCCAGGACAACGTCCATCTCAATTAGAAAATCCAGATTTGAAATGGGAAAAAACGGCTCAAACCGATATTGGTCTTGAAGTTGGTTTCTTTAATAATAGAATTTCGGCTGAAGTTGATTATTATACTAAACATACAACCGATTTATTGTTGAACGTAAACATTCCAGGTACAAGTGGTTTTGGTCAATTATTGAAAAACGTTGGTGAATTAGAGAACAGAGGTTGGGAATTTGTCTTGAGAACTGACAATAGTTTTGGTGACTTGAAATGGAGAACATCCTTTAATGCGGCTACTAATGCTAACAAAATTTTGAATCTTCAAGGACAAGTTATCACGGGTGGTTTCTTAAATCGTGCGGTAGAAGGACAGCCATTAGGCGTTTTTGTTGGACCCGAATATGCAGGAGTTGACCCAGCAAATGGAGACGCTTTATATTATAAAAACACAACAAAAGCAGATGGTTCAATGGATAAAACCACAACCAATGACGTAAATCTTGCAGAAAATACACCGATTGGAAATCCTAATCCAAAATGGATTGGTGGTATTACCAACGATTTTAATTACAAAGGAATTGACTTCAGTTTCACTTTCCAAGGCGTTTATGGTAATGATGTTTACAACGGAGCGGGTAAATTTATGTCGGCAAACGGTGACTTCTATGACAACCAAACGCTTGATCAATTAAATCGTTGGAAAAAAGCTGGAGACATCACAAATGTACCACAAGCTCGTTATGTAGGTGGAAACGGAACGGCTGAATCTTCTCGTTATTTAGAAAAAGCAAGCTATACACGTTTGAAAACGGTATCAATTGGATATTTACTTCCAAAATCAATCACAGATAGATTGAAATTGACAAAAGTAAGAATTTATGCTACGGCAAATAACTTATTGACTTTCACAAAATACACGGGTTGGGATCCAGAAGTTAATACTGATTATTTAACAGGAGTTGCCGCTGGTAATGATTTCTATTCAGCACCACAACCCAAAACAATTACTGTAGGTTTAAATCTTGGATTCTAGATTTGGATATAGGGAAAAGGTTCAATTAATTAAAAAGACATTAATAAAATGAAGATAAATAACAAACTCATATTCGCAGTAGCTTTCAGTTTAATACTGACAAGTTGTGCCGATAAATTAGATGTAAAACCCGTTGACGACGTAGATGCTATCTCGGCAGTAAAAACATCATCCGACGTAGAAGCCCTTTTAACGGGTGCCTATGATTCAATGACTGATGCCGATGTTTTGGGTGGAAACCTCCAACGTGATGCAGAATTGATTGGTGATAATGGCGATATCGAATGGCAAGGGACATTTGTTGCTCCAGGCGAAATCTTTGAAAAAACATTGCTTAAAACCAATGGACAAGCCCAAGCTACTTGGTTAGACTCGTACCGTACTATCAATATTGTTAATAATGTACTTGCCAATTTAACTGTGGTTGACGCAGCTAAGAAGGCGAGATTTGAAGGCGAAGCAAAATTAATTCGTGCTTGGATGCACTTTGAATTGGTGAGAGTATTTGCTAAAACTTACCAAGATGGAACACCTGCTTCAAACCCTGGTGTACCAATTGTGACCGTTCCAACGGCAAAAATTACAGATGCAAACTTTGTTTCACGAAATACAGTTGCGGAAGTTTATCAAGCGGTCATTGCTGATTTAACAAGTGCAGAAACTTTATTACCAGCGAAAAACAGTTTTTTTGCGAATAAATCAACGGCAGCAGCTTTGTTATCGAGGGTTTATTTGATGCAAGCAAATTACGATGCCGCTCGTCAAGCAGCAAACAGAGTAATTACTACGGGTAATTATACCTTAACTGAAACGTTTGATTTAGCATTTAATAATCCAACTAATTCGACGGAGGATATTTTTGCAGCTCAAGGAACAGATCAAGATTATGTAAATAGCTTAAATACATTTTTTGGATCAACTGCTTATTCAGGTCGTGGAGATATTATCATTAACGATCAGCATTTAAACTCTTACGATGTTTCGGATGAACGTAGTAATTTCTTTTATCAATCAGGTGATATTTACACAGCTAAATGGATGAGATTAGTAGCTAATATCCCATTAATCCGTTTAGCAGAAATGTACTTAACTCGTGCCGAAGGTAATTTCCGTCTAGGTGGTACACCCGTTGGAACAACGGCACTAGCGGATATCAACCGCTTAAGAAACCGAGCAGGTGCTAAACTTTATACGTCTGTAGATTTGCCAACTATCCTCAAAGAAAGAAGATTTGAATTAGCCTTTGAAGGACACAGGATCCATGATATTAAACGTAATAAACAAACAATAATCAAAAAGTCTGGTAGTACATCTCTATCTTGGGCATTTAATTCACCAAAATTAATATTCCCAATTCCGTTAAGAGAAACGGATGTTAATAAAAACTTAACGCAAAACGAAGGATATCAATAGAAGTACAAAATTGTAAAACAAAAAATAAGCGAGTCAGAAATGACCCGCTTATTTTTTGTTTTACACAAAATCAAAATAGTATTCATACCTAATATTAGTAAGCAAACTATTCAGGTTAAACGCATTTAAATATTAGAGAGCATTTTGATTAGATACTGGTCATTCCAACCTGCTAATTTTCTTCTACTTTTAATGCTTTCTTTATCGGTTATTTTATTAAGAAGTTGCAAAGATAATTTACGAATAATGGC
>JANXRS010000144.1 GCA_025356745.1 Arcicella sp. | reverse complement strand
TTTCAGCTTGTTGAGAATGTGTTAGGTTTTCTTTTGCTAATTTATCAGCTACAAAATAATCAATATCATTTTTCTCCCATTTTGGCGAAAACCAATCTGTGAAGCCCGCAAAGAAGTTTTTGTTAGGAATATTTGGCATTTCAGGCATAGTAAAAGCCCAATGTTCTCCCCATTTTGCTCCCTGTTTTACCCATTTTGTCAATAGTTCAATCTCGTCTTTTGATAAGGATTCAGCCTGATAAGGCATTCTTTCTTCGAGGTCTTTGTGGGTTAATCTTATAATAAATTCAGAATGTTCTGGTTCGCCTGGAATGATAGCGGGCTTACCAGATTTCGTTTTTCCTAAGGCATCCTCACGAAACAAAACACTAAATCCACCTTGCTTTTTTACGCCCCCGTGACACTTAATGCAACTTCGATTCAAAATAGGTTTCACTTGAGTACTATAATCTACTTCGTCACCGTGTCCCAGTAATAAGTAGATTGAAAAACTACCTACTAAAATAGCTGAACTCAAAATTGCTAACTTATTGATATTCATTGGATTGTCAGTAAATCACTGTATTTATATAATTCACTAAATTTATAAAAAAAATAACATTTTGTTGTCCTTATTTATTTAAAATCATGTTGGTGAAACTGTTTTAAAATACTTCCAATAACTATTGAATTTACATTCACTATGTTTGTCATGCATGATTGAGTTTTTTTAGTTTATTCCACTCAAAATTTTCAAAATTAACTTACAATACTAACTCAATTTTAGCGTTTATCTACTCATGAAATCTATTTCAACATATTTATACCGCACATTTTTTACGGCACTTTTGGGCTGTATTTTTTTGTTGCCAATACAAGGACAAATTCCCTTATCTTCGACCAATAAAAAAGCCCTTGATGCTTATGAAAAGGGTAATCAATTCCTTAAGGAACGGAATATTGAAAAAGCTTTCGGAGAATTTGAGGAGGCAATTGAACGAGATAAATTATTTGCTGAACCCTATTTTCAGTTGGGACGACTTTATGAACAAAATCGTCAGTTTGGAAATGCAATTTTGAACTACGAAAAGGCAGTAAATGCCCAACAAAAAACTTCAGTTACTGAAATTGCCGCTCAACAAGTCGGACAACTTTATTTGAGGAAAGGAGATTATCAAAAA
The DNA here is from genome assembly GCA_025356745.1 of Arcicella sp. Lineage (GTDB taxonomy): Bacteria > Bacteroidota > Bacteroidia > Cytophagales > Spirosomataceae > Arcicella. The sequence goes on along the minus strand of JANXRS010000144.1, from coordinate 3,573 downwards.
GCGTTAGTTTTCTTGGAAAAAGGGATTGGGGCAGTTTCTGCTTCCAATCAAAAACGCTATAAAACTCGAATTGAAAACTGCAAATTTGCCTTAGAATCTATAAATAAACCCCTTACTATTAATCCCTTAGAATTGCCAAAATCGGTCAATAAATTTCAATCTCAATATTTCCCTGTGCTAACCGCCGACCGTGAAACGTTGATTTATACGGGTAATCAAGATAGTGATGAAAATTTATATGTGGCTTCCATAAAAGGTAACGTTTGGACTGAACCAATTTCTATTTCTGAGAAAATTAATACGAAAGAAAACGAAGGAACAGCTTCGATTTCTGCTGATGGGAGAACCTTAGTTTTCACTTCATGCGGAGGACGGAAAGGCTTCGGTAGTTGTGATTTATTTATTTCCTATAAACAAGGAGATAATTGGATTTCACCCCAAAATTTAGGGTCAAACATCAATTCGGGCGAGTGGGAATCTCAGCCGTCACTTTCTGCCGATGGAAGAACTTTATATTTTGTTTCAGATAGAAAAGGGAGTTTGGGTAAACGAGATATTTGGGTGAGTAAATTAGATTCTACTAGTATATGGACAAAGGCAATAAATTTAGGAAATCCCGTGAATACTACCGAAGATGACCTTTCACCTTTCATTCATGCCAACGGGAAAACATTATTTTTTGCTTCGGAGGGTCACATAGGAATGGGTGGATTAGATTTGTATTTTACTGAGAATAAACAAAATAAGTGGAAGAATCCTGAAAATTTGGGGTATCCTTTAAATACGTTTGAAGACCAAGTTGCCCTCTTCATTACAGCGGATGCAAAGAAGGCATATTATTCCTTGGAACGTGACCAAGAGGATAAATACCGCAGAGCAAAAATTGTAGAAATCGAAGTTCCAGAATCTTTACAAGCGAAGTTTAAAGCAACTTCTTTTTTGAAAGGAATCGTGTATGATGCCCAAACTAAGCAAAAATTACAAGCAGATATTGAGTTAATTTCCTTAAAAAATAATGAATTAGTGGGTAAGATAAGTTCGGATGCCCAAACGGGAACGTACACTTCCGTACTTACAAATGGCGGAGATTATGCCGTTTTTGTCAGTAAGAAAGGTTATTTTTTTAAGAGTTTAAATTTTGATTTTTCGGATAAAATTGGACTTGATAAAATCTTGGATATTCCGCTTGAACCTATTAAAAGAGAAGCGAAAGAAATTTTGAATAATATCTTTTTCGATACCGCAAAATGGGATTTAAAATCAGAATCTACCGTGGAACTGGACAAATTAGTGGCTCTTTTAAAAGCAAATCCAGATTTACCCATTGAAATTTCGGGACATACCGATGACGTAGGAAAAGATGCGGATAACTTATTATTATCCCAAAAAAGGGCTAAATCTGTTGTTGATTACTTAGCTCAAAAAGGAGTTAATATATTAAAAACCAAAGCGGAAGGATATGGTAAAACTCGCCCATATTTACCAAATAGTTCAGACGAAAATCGTAAATTAAATCGCAGGATTGAAGTGAAGTTTTTGTAAGGCAGTTTTTTATAAATTCTGCTTATTTGAGTTCAAATTTAGTTAATTTTGGAGAATTATTCTTTCCAATTTGGAAACTCAATAAGTGAAAATTAAAAATTTATCAAACAAATATGTCAAATAACGATATTTTCAAAAAACTCAGAGTAGCTTTAAGTCTTCGAAATGATGATATTATTGAGATTACAAAATTAGTAGGTTTTACCGTTACAAAAGGTGAATTGGGCGATATTTTCAGAGCAGAAGACCATCCAAATTTCAAGAAATGTGGCGACCAAATTTTGCGTAATTTCTTGAATGGATTAGTAATTCACATGAGAGGACCGAGAGAAGAAAAAGGTGTTGAATAGATAAAAAAAATAAGTCAGAATTTAAAATTCTGACTTATTTTTTTTATCTATTTTAATTAAACTCACAAAGACCTTTTAATTTCCACCATTCTTCACTCGCCCTTTTTCATCATCTAAACCTGTTTGACGTTAACGGGCGGCTTTTATTTTATTATTCCCAAAACGATACGTAAAAATAACACGAGCCACACGGCTTTCCCAACGATTAACTATTTGAACATCAATGTCATTAAAGACAAAATTTCCTCTAAATTTCTGACTCCAAAACACATCATTTACATTCAGTTTCAACGTTGCTTTATCTTTCATCATCTTCTTCTGAATTCCAAACGAAACCGCTCCCATTGGTTTTCCTGCCAATTGTCCTTCAATAAATCCTGACTGATACCAACCGCTTACTTCTAAGGAGAATTTTTTAGGTAATGTAAACTGATGCGTTGTATTAGCATTATAGGTAGTGGCACGAGCATCTAAAGATTGAAAAATTGTACGCTCAGTTCCATCCGCTTCAATCATAACTTTCGGAATCTCTCCAACAAAATGATTATTATATAAATTGAAATAAGTATTGCTAAACCACCACTTTGTAATGGGTACGGGTACAGAAAAAGCAATTCCAAAATTATCAACGTATCCAATGTTATATTTAGTTACGTTTGTCAATTTCAAGGCATTATTTTGCTGTAAAATTTCCGTCATAACGTTGTTGGTTCGGCTATAATTAATTGTGGTTGTGATACCATCCATAAATGTGTGCGATAATTCCAAAGCATCGGTATATTGCGGTTGCAATAATTCATTTCCTTTCTGAAAAGTATATGGGTCGAGGAAGTATAAAAATGGGTTCAAATCCTCGTAACTTGGTCGGTCAACTCTTCGGCTGTACGACAATCCTAACTGATGCTTTGCGTTAAGTTTTTCACGTAAAAAGACACTTGGGAACAAATTGGTATAGTTTCTATTCAATAATTCTTTGCCTTTCAACGTTCCTTGTCCAATGGTATTTTCAGCACGAAGTCCTAATTGGATACTCAATTTTTTGATGGTTGTCGAATAATTTAGGTATCCCGCATTGATATTTTCTTTATACAAAAAATCACGAGTACGAGTTGGGTCAAGCACCCGATTATTGAAATCTCCAACCAGAAATTCAAACCTCATATCGTTATTTGAATTAATATAACTTGACTTCAAACTTTGGTACAAGTAATCAATACGGCTTGGTTACGGTATATTTGAATTAACATAACTTGACTTCAAACCCGCTTCAAATTTTGAGGTTTTGTTGATTGGATACACTAAATCTGCTTTGATAGAATAAATGTCAATTTTTGATTCCGTTATACCATCTTCATTTCTGGTTTGACGTAAGATATTTGACAAATCATATTTAGAAGTACGATACATCATATTATTATTGGCATTATATCGTGCATAATCTGCATCAGCCGTCCATTCTTTCCCTGTTGAATCAATAACGTGCTTGAAATTAATATTAGTAGAATAGTTTGACCATTGATTATTAATATCACCTTTTGTGATGGATGTTGAATCTTGTTGCCCTAACGAATTTTTTATAATAGCCCGATTATCAAGAATTTCAGTATAATTCCCACTCATTCCATTAAATAAAAACCCAATCGTATTTTTTGAATCCAAGAAATAATCTGCTCCCATTTTA
>JANXRS010000120.1 GCA_025356745.1 Arcicella sp. | reverse complement strand
TGTGGCGATACCATGTTTTTTAATATCCCTCATACTTAAATGGATATTAATTGGAAAATATAAAACTGCGGAATATCCCATGTGGACTTTATCAGTATGGTTAACTGAAGCTGTAACGTCAATTTATGAAGCATTAGCCATTCCGTTCTTTTTGATTTATTTGAAAGGAACACCTTTTTTGCCAATCATGTTACGGCTGATGGGCATTAAAATTGGGAAAAGAGTGTTCTTGGACACCAGTGATTTGACAGAATTTGACATGGTGACAATTGGAGATGATTGTGCCTTAAATACAGATTCAGGTCCTCAGACGCATTTGTTTGAAGACCGAGTAATGAAAATAGGTAAAATTGAAATAGGTGATCAAACTTCAATCGGAGCCAAAAGTGTAGTTTTGTACGGCTCAAAAATTGAGAAAAATTGCCAAATTGAAGCACTTTCACTCGTAATGAAAGGCGAAAAAATACCCGAAAAAACAAATTGGTCTGGTATCCCAATTAAAATTCAATAATTTATAAATAAAAAATAATGAAAAAATATATTCTGTTATCCGTTTTGTTAGTCGTATTTGGTAAGCTGTTTGGTCAAAATGCACAAAATCAAAGACCCTACGTTTTTAAAGTTGGAGTGAGTTATTTAGATAATTACGTATATAATGGTCGAAGCGATTCATTAAAAACACCCTATTTTATTCCATCTTTGACCGTTATGTATGATTCATCCCTCACAATTAATGGCAATTTTTACTATTTAACGCCAGGAGAAGATGCAGGTCTCGACTTTGTAGAGTTGAATGCTTCCTACGAATTTGATATTACAAAGAAGTTATCTGCTGGAATTTATGGAACAAAATATTTTTATAATGGTAGCTCAAATGCAATTACAGGAAATATCAATGCTACATTAGGAGCAAACTTTGCTTATGATTTTGATTTATTTGAATTAAATATAGGTACGTATTTTTTGTTTACAAATAATCATACAGACATAAACTTTAGCCCTGGTATTGAGCGAACAATTTTCTTTGGAGCAAAGCAGGAATGGAAATTACTTCCAAGTTTTTATGTAAATTTCAGTACTTTAAATTTTTACAATGGGTTTTCAACTCGAACTGCTTCCAGAAGAGTAACTAATCCTAAATTTAACAACTCGAACTCTGCTACGGTTGAACGCATAACATCAGTAACAGATATGGGAATGAAGCTATTAGACTATGAATTAAGTTTACCTTTAACTTATGAGAATAAGAAATGGGGTATTTTACTCCAACCCACACTTGCTTTTCCTCAAAATCCTATTCACACGAATACTCAAACAATTAGATTGTTAGCCAATGGAACTACTCAAGTTATTTCCAATAAAGACAGTACTCCTTATTCAGAAAAGAATTTGACCTCAATTTTTTATACTCAGCTTAGTATATTTCTGAAATTTTGATGTAACGAGGGTTGTAAGTAAAGAAAAATGGGTTTTCACCAAGACTCCTATAGAATTGGTGAGTCAATAAATTGAACCGAAAACTCCTTCATTACTAAATGTATGGGGTTAAAGACAACTTAATCGCCCACCATCCACGGGCAAATTTACCCCATTGATATATGCTGCCGCTGGACTACACAAAAAAGCAACGGCTGCCCCAAATTCGTGAGCTTCTCCAAAACGTCCTGCGGGAATATCTGACTGAAAAATATCTTCCATTTCCTCAAGGGTAGTATTTGACATTTTTGCTCTTGAATTAATGACAAAATCTAAACGAGCCGTTTTGGTATAACCTGGCAAAACATTATTGACCGTAATGCCAAATTCTCCTAACTCATTTGCCAAAGTTTTTGACCATGAAGCCACCGCTCCACGAGTAGTATTTGAAACCCCTAAACCGTTAATTGGCTGTTTTACAGAGGTTGAAATGATGTTAATAATTCTTCCAAATTGCTCCGATTTCATGCTTGGAACGCAGGCTTGCACAAGAATATGGTTGCAAATCAAATGATTAGAAAATGCTTGCGTAAATTCCTCTACATTTGCGTTAAGGATAGACCCGCCCGCTGGTCCTCCCGTATTATTTACCAAAATGTGAACAATGGGGTTCTCTTTCAAATAATTTTCAATGCCTGATTTTACTTCTTCTGGCTTTGTGAAATCTGCTACAAAATAAGAATGTTTCTGTCCTTGTGAACTATCCAAACGGTGGAGGGTTTCATTAAGCGTATCCTCATTGCGAGCCACAAGCGTTATATTTGCTCCAAGTAATGCTAATTCAATGGCAGAGGCACGTCCAAGTCCTTGGGTACTACCACATACAATAGCATTTTTATTTTTTAAATTTAGATTCATTTTCTCTTTGTGAGCTTAAAATATTCGTAAATATACTTAAGGAAAAGTACTTTGTACTAAAACCTAAACCTCAATCCCAAAAATATCCTACTGTGCAAAAAGCTGTGATTTAGATTTATGCAGTTTTTTGCCAGTATTTATTCCATTGGTTATTAATTTCTAATGTTTTTAGGATAG
>JANXRS010000116.1 GCA_025356745.1 Arcicella sp. | reverse complement strand
GATGAAACACCCACAACTGATTTCCATTGACGTTCACTCTTGACAATTTTATGATTTAGCATCCCGTTTTTAAAAGTAAAGTTACCCAAAATAACCAGCAATTTATATAACTATCTAATTATCAAACAACAACAAGTCTATTGTATTTGAACAAGATTTAAGCATAACTTGTAAACTATAAAACAAATAATTACGTATATTTATATTGATTGTACAATTGATTTTTTTTGCTATTTACATTAATACCATCCGTTAAGAATGAAATATGTATCTTTTATTACTTTAATTCTTCTTTTATCATCATGTAAAGGTGATTTAGAACTTATTGTTCCCGAATATGCACCAGGAATTAATAGTGAAATTCCGCTAACTTATTCTGAAAATTTAAATTTATCTTATGGAAAAAATATATTTCAAAGTTATGATTTATATCTTCCTGCAACCCGAAATACCAGAAATCCAGTGATTGTTTTATTACATCAAGGAGCTTGGCGAATTGGGGATAAATCCACCATCAATTTTGTGGTAAGAAGCTTTATTGACAAAAGAGTGAATTGTGCTATTATAAATGCAAATTATCGGCTTACGTCCTCAGTTGGCATTACTTACAAGGAACAAGTTGATGATATCAATACGCTTCTGAAAAAATTAAAAAGACAGTCTGATAGTTTAAAAATTTCAAGTAATTTTTTACTGGTTGGTGTTAGTGCGGGCGGACATTTAGCGATGCTTTATGCCAACAGTCCAGATGGAGATAGGTTAGCTAAAGGAGTTGCTGGAATAGTGCCACCTGTGGATCTTACTTCGCCATTCATGTATAATGGTCTAATTAAAAGTGACGTACAAAAATTAATAGGAAAGCCTTTTTCACCAACTACTTTACAGGAGTATTTTAGAGCGAGTCCAGTTTTTCAATTTAATTATGGCAGTCCTCCAATGATTGTTTTTTTCGGTGGGAAAGATGAAATTGTACTATTAGACCAATCGGAAATTTGCAAAAAAATGTTCTTACTTAGTCAGATGAAAAATGAATACGTTTTTTATCCAAATCAAACCCATAATTGGAGTGCTTGGGATGAAACTATCAATAAAATTATTACTTTTGCAGAAAAAAATCTATAGTTTCAGTATATCCTTATGATAAAAGTTAGCGTAATTGTACATACGTACAACCATGAAAAATACATCCGTCAAACCCTTGACAGTATTCTTAATCAACAAGTAAATTTTGAGTTTGAAGTAATTGTGGGTGATGATGCTTCACCCGATTCTACGCCAAAAATCATTCAAGAATATCAACAAAAATTTCCAAATATTATTAAACCACTCCTCCACCCAAAAAATTTGGGTGGTTATGGAAAAGGTAATACTTTAGCAACTTTAGCAGTTTGCCAAGGACTGTACATTGCTGCCATGGATGGTGATGATTATTGGACAAATCCTCTTAAACTGCAAAAACAAGTCGATTTTTTGGATAATAATCCTGATTTTGTTTCCTGTTTTCATAATGCAGTTATTCATTTTGAGGATGGTTCACATCCTGATATGTACGTAAATGATGACTCGCAAAGAGTCGTTACAACTATTGAAGATTTGGTGGGTGAAGATGAAATTTGGTACATGGCAACCTCTGCTGTAATGTTCAGAAATGGCATTATTAAAAAATATCCACAATGGTTTCATGACTCAAAGAGTGGGGATATTCCAAGGTATATTCTTTTGGGAAAATACGGTAAATTCTTCTACATTAATGAATTAATGTCTGTTTATAGAAAAAATGGAGGAGGAATGAGTTTTACAGATGGAAAGCAAGACGCAGAATTTTTGTTCAATAGAATTGGAATGTATCAAGGAATTGACCAAGAATTAGCTTATAAATTTCATAAGACTATCAACAAAAATATTGCTCGATATTATTTGATGCTGGCTAATTCAATTCAATATGGAAATACCTTTTTTAAGAGTCGTTATTTTGCTTTGAAATCTTTACAATTGTCAAGTCCGAATTCAAATGAACATCTCAAAAACGTACTTCAAAAGTATGTAATTCCTAATAGTTTTATGAACATTTATGCCCATACGAAAGGTATTTTAGAAAATACACTGGTCATTAAAAAGTCTTCTCAGAATTAATGAGAAGACTTTTTAATGTTCAAAATAAGTGATGACTTGAAACTGCAAAGTCTTTTAAGTTGGTAAAAGTAAAATTGCCCCAATGAATTGATAAACAACCCATTAGGGCGATTGTAGCTTGCAAAAGGTGCATCTTTGCATTGGAAAAATTACTACGATGCAAAAAAAGTCAAAATTGTCAAATAACTCGCCCAATAACTGTAATATTATCAGATGTTGGTATAAATAATTCTCTTCTATTGAAGAGTCA
>JANXRS010000094.1 GCA_025356745.1 Arcicella sp. | reverse complement strand
AGGTTTTAACTTATATGATGAACATGAATTAGCTAAAAATATAAAGCGTGAATTGACCACTTGGTATGGTAAAGAAGTGGAAGAGTGGCAATATTTAAAAACCTATCACATTCCCCAAGCATTACCAAATTTTGATACATCAAAAACGAATAACTCCTTGAAATTAAGCGATATATTGTATCAATGCGGAGATACCGTCGCATATCCTTCTTCAAATGCGGCTATGGCAACGGGGCGAAAAGTGGCGGAAATGATTTAGAAAAGTTAATTATAATCTTTATAAACCGTAGTAGAACAGAAAATTTTAAACAATTATTAGCCACCAAGAAGTTAAATTTTAACGTTAAAAATCTTGGTGACTAATATTTTCTCTATTAGAAATATCGTCCAATTAAAGGATTTTCGACAATCAATGTTTTCATTTTCAAAGGATTAATTGCTCCTTGCTTCTGATAAACAATCTTTCCATTGGGTTCAACTAAAATCGTATAAGGCAACGCTCCTTGCCATTTTGGGTCAATTAATTCGATTAATTTATAGATATCATCTGAGTTATAAATATAGTTTTTGCTTGATGCTTGTAATCTTTTTAACGTTGCTAAAGTTTTATCTTTTTTGTCGGGTTTGTCAGCACTTATGGTCACTAATTCAAAATCACGGTGACGATACATTCTATTGATATTCAAAAAATCAGGAATTTCTGCTACACAAGGTCCACACCATGTTGCCCACACATTAATTAGTCTTAATTTCTTAGTATCATTCTTTAAAAGTTGCTTCAAACCTGCATCATCAATGCTTTCAAGGCTTACTTCTTCGGTTGCCCAACTTTGTTTTTCCTTATTCGTCAACTCTTCTTTTTCTGCCCATTTAACTGAACAACCAAATACTTTTGTTTTCTCAACGGCTACTTTTTGCCCAGCCAAAAGATTGTCAAGAGCATTACGAGTGTCCAAATTTTTTGGGGTTCCCGTTGGTTTTTCAACATCATCAACCCTTCCAGAATAGCGGAGAATGCGTTTTTCGTCAAAAATAAATACGTGTGGCGTAGCAATTGGTCCGTATTTTTTGGAAGCAATTTCAGTATCTCCGTCATACAAATAAGGGAAATTATAACCCGCAATTTTGGCTCTATTTTGCATATCTTGGTATGAATCTCCCAAATCAGTATAACCCATTTCGTCTAATCTCACCGACTTCGCATCGTTAGGAGAAATAGCCACTACTTGCACGCCTTTTGCTTTATAATCAGCCGTTATTTTTTTTAATCTTGCCTCATACGCTTGAGCAGTTGGACAATGATTGCAAGTAAAAACTATCATTAAAATTTTAGATTTGGCAAATGATTTTAACGAATACATTTTGCCATCAACACCCTTTAAATTAAAATCTGGTGCCGCAGAACCAATGGCAAGCGTTGGATGGTCGTCCGATTTAAAAGAAAATAAGGCAATGATAATCAGGATGTTAAGCATTTTTTTCATGGATATTGATATTTAGTTTTTGGTAAATTTAATGAGCCTTATTAAAATTAGTAAATTTACCTCATAAAAATATCCTGTACTATGCAAAACCTTTCTGTTACCTTGATTCAAACTAATTTATTTTGGGAAAATCCTACGGCAAATTTGGCAAATTTAGAAGAAAAAATGGCTCAAATTTCTTTGCCAACTGACCTCATTATTATGCCCGAAATGTTCAATACTGGTTTTACGATGAATGTAAAAGCAGTAGCTGAACCCATGAATTTCACGACATTCAAATGGATGAAACAACAGGCAAAACGTACGCAAGCAGTCATCACTGGCAGTTTTATTGTGAAAAAAGGAGAGCAATATTTTAACCGATTAATTTGGATGCGACCCGATGGAAGTTATGAAAGTTACGACAAAAGGCATTTATTTAGAATGGGTGGCGAGCATCATAGTTTTGCATCAGGTTCAGAACGCCTTATTGTTGAATTGAAAGGTTGGCGAATTTGTCCCCTGATTTGTTACGATTTAAGGTTTCCTGTCTGGTCAAGAAATATTTTCTCCAAAACTGAAAATCAAAAACCAGAGAAACAATACGATTTATTAATCTACGTTGCCAATTGGCCTGCTATACGTTCGCAGGTTTGGGATACGCTTTTGCAGGCTCGTGCAATTGAAAATCAAAGTTTTTGTATCGGTGTAAATCGAGTTGGAAGTGATGGAATGGGATTAAATTATACTGGAAATTCTGCTGTGATTGATTTTAAAGGGAATCTTATCTTTTATCAGAAAGACTCAGAAATAATAAAGAGTCAAATACTTAATAAAGAAGAATTAGATGATTTCAGAGCAAAATTTCCAGCCTATTTGGATGCCGATTATTTTGAGATTATTCAGTAAGAAAATTCCTAAACTGCTACAGGAGCTTTAATTCCTGGATATGGCTCATAATTTAGTAATTCAAAATCTTCATAGTTAAAGTTGAAAATATCTTTCACATTAGGATTAATTTTCATAACTGGCAACGCTTTTGGCTCACGTGCCAACTGCGTTTGAACTTGTTCAAAGTGATTCGAATATATATGCGTATCGCCACCTGTCCAAATAAAATCGCCTAATTGTAAATCACAAACTTGGGCAATCATCATCGTCAGAAGAGCATAAGAAGCAATGTTGAAAGGCACACCCAGAAACACATCCGCCGACCGTTGATATAACTGACACGACAATTTATTATCTGCTACATAAAACTGAAAAAGGGCGTGGCAAGGTAACAAAGCCATTTCTGAGAGTTCGCCAACGTTCCAAGCACTCACCAAAATTCTCCTTGAATCAGGACTTTTTTTAAGGGTTTCAATTACCTGTTTCAATTGGTCAATGACTTTTCCATCATGCGTTCCCCAACTTCTCCACTGTTTTCCATAAACAGGCCCTAAATCTCCGTTTTCGTTCGCCCATTCATCCCAAATTTTCACCCCATTTTCATTCAAATATTTGACGTTAGTATCGCCATTAATAAACCACAACAATTCATGAATAATAGATTTTAAATGGATTTTTTTGGTAGTAACCATTGGAAAACCATCATTCAGATTAAATCGCATTTGGTAACCGAATATGGAAGTTGTACCTGTGCCTGTACGGTCGGTTTTTTGAGTACCCGTTTCGAGAATGTGTTTTAAGAGCGTTTGATATTGTTGCATTTTATGGATTTTGTAGCACGAACCGCCTTGTCCGTTGCATAAAACAAAATTACAATCAAAAAAAAGAATCCTGCAAGATTTGTTTAAATCTAACAGGATTCTCAATTCTGAAACACTTATTCTTGAAATTAAGCCGCTTTTTTGGCAACTTTCTTATCTGATTTTTTCTCAGCTTTTGCTTCTTTCTCCATGTCAGCACAGCATTTTGCTTTTGACTTATCGCATTTCAAAGCAGATTTATTTTTATCTGAACAACTTTTCCCTTTGTCTTTATCACCTGCAAATGAGGTATTTGCTACAAAAGCCAATAATGATAAACTTAAGATTACTTTTTTCATGATTCTGTAATTTTAATTTTTTAAAATAACGTTAATTATAAGAATTTTATTGCTAAAGTTGTGCCTTCATTGCCAAATCACTCAATTTCAAAACTGTGGGTAATCTCTGCCGAACCCAAAAACTGAGCCGTTGCCGAACAGTATTTCTCCATTGACATAACAATAGCTTTTTGGGCTTTATCTTCTTGAATGTTTCCTTTAAATTTGAAGTGAACGTTGATTTTACGAAATGGACTCATTTCTGTACCTTCTATTTTGACCCGTTCACCCGATACCGAAATCTTCAAATCTTCTACAACTTGGCGTTGTTTTTTCATAATCAATAATACGTCAATTGCTGAGCATCCGCCTAAACCCATCAACAATAGTTCCATTGGGCGAGAACCTGCATTATGCCCACCAACGTTTTCGGCAGCATCTATTTGCACGGGAACGCCCGACATTCCTTGTGCCTCAAAATGAAAGGCATCATCAACTCTAATTAATTCTACTTGCATTGTTTATGTTGTATTTATTGTATTTTTTTAACAAAATATTACGGCAAATTCGTTTCATTTGTATTTGAAGACAAATTTATTTGTGATAGATTTATTGCAATTTTAGCATCTTTTTCTTTTTGTCTTGATACAAAAAGAAACAAAAAAATCAAGAAATTCCGAAACTCGCTGCGCTCAAACAGCGGAATTTCGGGTTGGACTCCGAAAGTATCCGAATTCTCAAAAAAGTATCTGCCTCAAAAAACCTCACAAAAAAAGACACTTCACGTTTAAACGAAGTGCCTTTTTGTTATTTTCTTATAGCTTAAAGCTACTTACGCTCTTTCCAAAATGGTTACATAAGAACGTTCGGTTGCTCCTACATATACTTGACGTGGACGGCCAATTGGCTCTTTATTAGCTTTCATTTCTTTCCACTGAGCAATCCAACCTGGCAAACGACCAATAGCGAACATTACTGTAAACATATCCGTTGGAATTCCCAAAGCACGGTAGATAATTCCAGAGTAGAAATCTACATTTGGATATAATTTACGAGCCACAAAATATTCATCACTTAAAGCTGCTGCTTCTAATTCTGCTGCAATTTTCAAGATTGGGTCGTTGATTCCCAAAGCTGCTAAAACATCGTCAGCCGCTTTTTTGATAATTCTTGCTCTTGGGTCAAAATTCTTATAAACTCTATGACCAAAGCCCATCAATCTGAAACCAGATGTTTTGTCTTTTGCCATAGCAATATATTTTGAAGTATCGCCACCATCAGCTTTGATTTCTTCCAACATTTCTATTACTTCTTGGTTTGCACCACCGTGCAGTGGACCAGAAAGAGCATTGATACCCGCAGAAATAGAAGCGTAAAGGCTTGCTTGCGAAGAACCTACCAAACGAACCGTTGAAGTTGAACAATTTTGTTCATGGTCAGCGTGGAGGATTAATAATTTATTCAATGCCGCAGAAACTACTGGATTAACTTGATAGGATTCTACTGGCAAAGCAAACATCATGTTCAAAAAATTTGAACAGTAGTCCAATGAATTATTAGGATAATTAACGGGATGTCCTTGTGATTTTTTATACGACCAAGTTGCCATTGAAGGCATTTTTGCCATTAAACGAATGATATTCAATTCGTCAGAGCCAGATTTTTCACCAGTATAAAAAGCAGACATCGCACAAACCATGGCAGATAAAACACCCATTGGATGAGCATTAACGGGAAAGCCTTCAAAAATCTTACGCATATCCTCATTAACAATGGTGTGCATTTTGATTTCATTCTCAAACTCGGTGTATTGTTGAGCAGTTGGTAATTCACCGTAAATTAAAAGATAAGCAACTTCCAAGAAAGAGGCTTTTTCGGCTAATTCTTCGATTGAATATCCTCTATAACGAAGAATTCCTAACTCACCGTCCAAAAATGTAATAGCACTTTTGGTAGCTCCCGTATTTTTATAACCTGAGTCAATGGTGATATGACCCGTTTCATCACGAAGTTTAGCAATATCAATTGCCTTTTCATCTTCACTTCCTATAATTACTGGAAATTGATATTTTTTATCACCTAAGGATAATTCTGCAAATTCTGACATAACCTATATATTATTTGGCTTTATTCTTTAAAAAATATGGTTTTATTTTGTTGTACGAAGATAGAAGAAAAAAGATATTGTGGTTTATTGAATAGTTTTTTCTTAGCAAATTTAATTTAGATATTGGTATCGTTCTATTTTTAAAGAATCAAAACCCTTTTTTATAAATCTTGATGCAAGATAAACATGAAACTTTAAAGGATTGTTACCTTTGTCAATAAATGTAAATGATTTCTTAATAGGAAGATTAAATAGGTAATTCAATGCTCAAAAACTACAAAAATACTGCTACTGAACGCTTTTTGAAATACGTTCAGATTGACACTCAATCAGACCCTTATTCTGATTCGCAACCTTCTACTGAAAAACAGATAAACTTGAGTAGAATTTTGGTTGCAGAATTAATTGATATGGGTATTGAAGATGCTCATGTAGATGAATTTGGCTACGTTTATGCCACCATTCAAAATAATTCAACGAAAAATATCCCAACGATTTGTTTCTGTTCGCACGTAGATACTTCGCCTGATTGTACGGGTGCGAACGTAAAACCAATTATTCACAAGAATTATCAAGGACAGAACTTGGTTTTACCAGATGATAATACACAGATTATCAGATTATTAGAACACGAAGACTTGGCTCATCAAATCGGAAACGACATCATTACTGCCAGTGGAACTACGCTTTTAGGAGCTGATAACAAAGCGGGAGTTGCGGAAATTATGGATGCTGCTTATTATTTGGTCAATAATCCAGCTATTAAACACGGTAAAATCAAGATACTTTTTACGCCCGACGAAGAAATTGGTCGAGGGACACAAGCCGTCGATTTAAAGAAATTAGGAGCAGATTTCGCCTATACCATTGATGGTGAAACGCTGGGTTCTTTGGAAGATGAAACATTTTCCGCAGATTCAGTAAAAATTACTATTACGGGTGTAAGTCAGCACCCAGGATTTGCGAAAGGACGTATGGAAAGTGCCTTGAAAATTGCGGCTGAGATTGTGGCAAAATTACCTAAAAATACTCTTTCCCCCGAAACAACCGAAGGAATGGAAGGATTTATTCATCCTACCAATATTAATGGCATGGTTGAAATGGCTACGGTTGAGTTTATTATCAGAGATTTTACCGTTGAAAAACTTCACGCTCACGAATTGGTTTTAAGTGAAATTATGAATAATGTTTTGCGAAATTATCATAATTCAAAAGCCACTTTTGAAGTCCACGAGCAATATCGAAATATGAAGGAGATTTTAGATAAATTTCCTCATGTAAGCGAGTACGCAATGGAGGCAATCCGAAGGAGCGGCATTGAACCCAACCGCAGAAGTATTCGAGGTGGAACAGACGGTTCGAGATTGTCATTCATGGGTTTACCTTGCCCAAATATCTTTGCGGGTGAACACGCTTTTCATGGAAAACACGAATGGGTATCGGTACAGGATATGGAAAAAGCCGTTGAGACAATTGTGAATTTATGTATGGTTTGGGAGGAGAAGAGTTTGTAAAGCGATTTTCCAAAATATTAAAAATATAGCTCAAAATTATTTTTGAGCTACATTTTTATTTTATTCTAACTTCATAACAAAATCTTTCACCCGATTATGAAAAACCCTAAAACTATCAGAACGACTTAACAAATGATCAAAATCTAATAACTTTGAATATTCCTCAACTATCGGAATAGAAATTTTATTTGATACTTTAGCACTTCTATAAAGAGCAATTTTCGCTTCTCTATTTGGTTTCGATTCCAGAGATTCATTTTTTGTTAGCGTTGGATTTTCTATCTTAATTTTCATATACCAAAGCCAATGTTCAATGCATTGAACAGGTATCATCAAGAAGGTTTTATCTTTAAAATCATCCCTCAATTGGCTTTGCATAAAGGTGATTTTATCTTTAAATTCGTTGCTATGAAAGGTATCTAAATCTCTACCTACGAAGAATACATCTTGTTGATAATCAATAAAACCTTCTTGGACAGCTTCGGTAAAAAGTTTATCTACATCCGTTTTATTCCTTCCTTTAAATTTATAGGTAAAAACTTCATCAAAATCAAAAATGAGGTCGTTTAATTTGCCAATGTAGATTATTAATTGTTTAAGGTAGTTTGCTAAGAAAATTCGATGAGATTCGTCTTCACCAAAATAACCGTATTTCAATATTTTCATTTCGGTACACCTCCTATAAATCCAGTTACCCAATGAGAACCCAAGGATTCAACAAACTTTATTTTTGGAGCATTATTTTCTTCCATAAGTTTATTAGAAGGCTCAATTACGTCTTTGAGAAGGTTTTTTACTTGTGTAGCACCTTCTTCATCTTTATCAAAAATAAAAATCGCCTCTGGAATGTCTTCAAATTCGTCCAAAACCCGCTCGCTGTGCGTTGTCATAATTACTTGAATGTCTTTATCCTCAGTTAACTGAAAAATAAAATCTATTACTTCTTTTATTCGTCTTGGATGAATCCCTTTTTCTGGTTCTTCTAATAGTAATAATTTTGGTGGATTAGGTTGGTGAACTATGCAAAGGAGAGCAAGGAAGTATAAGGTTCCCTCTGAAAGTTCATCTGCCCAGTAAGTTATTTTATTAACATTATCAAAAAGACCTAATCTTTTAAAGGTTTTATCTCCGTAAATTTTAAATAAATCATCATCTTTTTTAATTTCTACAGGGTCAAGTTCTATTCTTGAAAACTCTGGAATACATTTATTCAAATCATTCTCAATCGCAACAAAATTATCTCTATATCTACCTTGTAAAATATCAAGAAAAGCTACCAGATTTGAAGCATCACTGTTTACAATAGATTGATTGGGTAATATTGGAAATGGTTTTTGTAGTTTATTTGGGTCTGGTTTATAAATGCTTAAATTATTAAAAAAGCCTTTAAAAAAATATTGAATTGGAAATCCATCCATAGTTATCAATCTTGGAGGATTATTAATTACCTTATCTTCCGACCAGAATGCATGCTTATTAACATCAGAATGGTGAATTCCCAATAAAGTCTCATATCCATATCTATCAACATTATATGTTTCATATTTTCCATCTTCAATGCTAATTAACATATTATATTCTTCTTCTTCTTCGGTCAAAGTACAGCCAAATGACATTTTGCTTGTTTTACTCTTACAAAAAAAATCATTCCTTTTTGTTATTGTTTGAAAATAATTAGTAGTAGGTTCGTTTAAACTTAAAAGTTTCAAAAACTCCAACGCCTTCAAAAAATTACTCTTCCCCGAATTATTCGGACCGATAAGAAGATTTACTTTTTGGAGTTCGAGCGTTACGTCTTTAAGGCTCTTAAAATTTTGGATGCTAACTTTTTGTAACATTTTCTGTGATTTATCTACGTAAACTTAACCATTTTCTTCCAATTACTTCTTTCCACGATACGCCCGAAGCGTTTCCCAAAAACGGTTAAACATGGCATCTTTATCAATTTTCACATAAACATTCACCTTATGTTGATGGTTTTCAGGAGGGGTTTTCACTGATTTCACTTTTGCCATATCAGGCGATAAATAGGCTTCAACAGCGGCTAAATCCCAGATAACTCGTGTTTTATCGTTTGGATTTGATTCTATCCACCGCTGTTTTATTAACTTTTCAATCGGATATTTAGCATCTAATCTGGAATAAGTATCTTCACGGTCAAATGTTAAAACTACGCAAGTTTCAACGGGCATAATGTACCATTCCACGTCCTGATTATTGAATAAATAATTAACCGCATTCAAATCTCCACGGACATTAAATTCGTCTTTATTCCAGATTTTTTCTTTGGCATTATATTTTCCACCCATACAAAAGAGTCTCATTTTTTTGGCAATATTTGGTTCAATGGCTATCGCAGAGGCAATATTTGTGGCGGCACCAATAAAGATAACATCCAATTTTTCGCCATCTGCCAATTTTTGAACTACTTCAATCAATTGCTTAGTCATATCCGATGGGGGCAGACAGACAAATGGGACGTGCTTGGGGAGAATATACGCCCCGACCATCGG
>JANXRS010000035.1 GCA_025356745.1 Arcicella sp. | reverse complement strand
GCAATTTTGTTTCTGGCTCACTCAAATTTGGGTTATCCTTCTGCCTTGAAAAGTTACTCCGATGAAATTTATTATTCACAATTTACAGATTCTTTATTGTCCGATAAACCTTTTGGAATAATTATGCAGGAAAGTATAAATCGACATTTAAAGAAATTTCAAAACAACTTTTATGCCCTCGGAAATACCCAACAATTTACCTTGCAAGGCGACCCAGCGGTTGCACTTTTCCCAACCCAAAAACCTGATTATGAAGTAAATAATACATCAATTTTCTTAAAAAACATTGATAAAAATACTGAATTAAATGTCAATTCAGATTCCTTGAAAGTGGGAATAATTGTTAGTAATTTAGGTAGAATTTCTTCTAAAAAATTAATTATAAGTCTCAAACGTGTGTATGCCGATGGAACGGTGGATAATTTTGAAAAAATAAGTTTCAGTCCAATTAATTATCAAGATACTTTATATTTTATCATCAGAAATGATAAAAATTTGAGCGTTGGAAATAATCGTTTTGAAATAAAATTAGACCCTGATAATCAAATACTTGAAACAAAAAAAACTAATAATTCAGTAGTGTTTGAATATAATTTTCCTAATCCAAATATCAGTATTCTATCGCCTCAAGAGTTTTCGATTATTAACCAAAAAGAGGTAAATTTTATCTTACAAATACCTTCTATTAATGGTAAATCTTCAATAATTATAGAAGTAGATTCTTCCAAAGATTACAATTCAAATTCCAAAAAAACATTTTCTGGAACTCCTCCTCTCCTATTAAATTGGAAGGTAAATCTATTGGAAAAAGATAGTACCATTTATTACTTCAGAACAAAATTTTTAAATGACACAACTTGGATAGAAAGTTCATTTGTTTATATCAAAAATGGCACCGAAGGATTTGCTCAAAATAGCTTTGCTCAGTTAGAAAAAACGACCACCAACCATCAGATTATTTTAGAGAATAATCAATGGAAATTTCCAGAATCAACCATAAAAATTTCCGCAAAAATCTATGGTTGGAATAGTGGCGTAACTCGACCGCATCGTTCAAATTATGTGATTTTAAATGATAAATTATTATTGAGCGATGGCGTTTGTTATCCATGGCACAACTTCAATGCAGTAGCTTTCAATCGTGCTTTGCGACCGTATTCTGTCTTGCCAAGATTGGTTTGTGGCTATACGCCTTACTCGGTTAATTACCTTTCCACTGAACCAAATACAAGCGATATGGAGGATTATTTCACCGCCACGCCCGCTGGAAATTATGTAATGATTTGGAATTCTGGATTGATAGATTACTCGAAATTAACTGCAAAAAACCTTCAACGATTTGCAGAAATTGGCGTGGATAGCAATAAAATTCAACGACTTACGGCTGGCTCTCCTTTTTTTGTTATTGGTAGAAAAGGGGCAAAAAAAGCAAGTTTAGCTTTATTTCCAAACTTTGAGAAAAATTCAGACACGGAAATTTTAAGCATTGAAAATTTTGAAATAAAAGACCAATTTAATGAAGGAATAATTACTTCACCTTTGATTGGTCCTAGTTCAGAATGGGGTAATATTTCTTTAAAAATACAACAAAATGACCTTCAAAATCAGTCGTTTACCTTTGATATTATTGGGATAAATTTTAAGGGAGAAGAAAGCATTTTACAGAAAAATACAATAATTAATCAACTGAAAATCAATGAAATAGATGCTAAAAAATATCCATTTATTAAATTAAAACTTACTTTAAAAACCAGTGATTTCTTTGGAAAAGCACCGCAATTAAAATCATGGATAGTCACGTATAAAGGCGTACCTGAAGGAATTGTGGATGTTGCAAAATCTTCAAAAATTACAGATAAACAAGAATATGAAAACTTTACGGCAAGTGTTTGGTTCAAAAATATTTCTAACAAGAGTTTTAAGGATTCTATCACCGTTAGGCAAATTTTATCAAATCGTTATTTGAATAAAACATTAATTAAATTATTCAAAATCAAGGCCTTATCAGCTAATGATTCCACTAAAATTAATATTCCAATTCAAACGGCTGGACAAATTGGCGATAATACTTTAAGCATATTTTTCAATCCTCAAACTCAACCAGAACAGACTTATAATAATAATTCGATCGACTATAATTTCAATGTAATTGCTGATAAAATTAACCCGATTCTATCAGTAACTTTTGATGGAAAACAGATTCAAAATAACGAGATTATTTCAGCAAAACCTTTGATTCAGATTAGCTTGAAAGACGAAAATTTATTTAGGATAAAAACCGACACTTTAGGCATTGAAATGGCTTTAAAATCTTGCAGAAATTGCAATTTTAAACGAATATATTTCCAAGACCCAGTTATTTCTTGGAAAGCTAATTTAACAGATAATAATTTCATTATCAATTACTTACCAAAAATTTCAACGAATGATACACTGACTTTACAAGTACAAGGACGTGATGTTGCAGGCAATTTAGCAGGCTCCCAACCTTATACAATTTCATTCAGAATTATTCAAAAACAGGAGGTAAAATCATTCATTATTTATCCTAATCCATTAGAATTATTTACTAAATTTTCGTTCATAATTACAGGCTCAGAAGTTCCTGATGAATTCAAAATTGAACTGTTTGATTTTCATGGAAAAACGGTAAAAATTATTGACACTTTAAAACAAAATTTAAGGGTTGGATTGAATGAATATATTTGGGATGGAACCGATTTTTTGGGAAATAAATTACCGACTGCAATCTATTATTATCGGTTAATTTTAAGAAATAAAGGCGTTGATTTGTCGTTAGAAAGTGGAAAAATAGTTAAATTGTAATTGTGGTACGAATAGCCTTATTCGTAGTAAAAATAATAGCAACGGATAAGGCTGTCCGTTTTACAAAACAATATGATTCTTAGCGTTGATATTTATAGTCGTAATACTTGGTGGAAAATAGCCTTTTTGGTTTTTTGCGTATTGGTAGGAGCTGCATCCTTGTATATTACCGATAAGTTGGTAACAAAATTAGAGGAACGTGAAAAACAACAAATTGAGTTGTACGCTGAATCTTTTAAGTACGCCATGACCAGTGATGTTAATAAAGACATCAATTTCTTCTTTGAAAAGATTCAAAAATCTAACGAAAATAATACAATCCCAACCATTCATGATAATGGTTTTGGATACCTAGATTCTAAGAATATTGATGTTCCAAAAGGACTCAATACATTGGAAACCCAATCATTTCTGAAAATCAAATTAGATGAAATTATTAAGGATGAGAATGCTCCAATTGAATTAGACATGGACTTTCATAAGGAGTACATTTTTTACGGTAACTCTCAGCTTTTAAATATTTTACGCTATTATCCTATCTTTCAATTATTAATAATTTTAATTTTTGGATTAGCGGCTTATTTACTTTTTGACTCGTCCCGAAAGTCAGAGCAAAATCGGGTTTGGGTAGGTTTAGCCAAAGAAACTGCCCATCAATTAGGCACGCCACTTTCATCGCTTACGGCATGGGTTGAATTCTTCAAAACTGACCCATCTTATGATCAAGAAATTGTGAAGGAATTAGAAAAAGACGTGCAAAGATTGGACGTAATTACAACTCGTTTCTCGAATATTGGCTCAGTTCCTGTTTTGAAAGAAGAAGATATTGTGGAGACGATTGAGACTTTTATGTCGTATCTTCAAAAGCGAATTTCGACCAAAGTTTCTTTTAGTTTAATCAATGAATTACCGCCAAATACAATGATAAAATTGAATAAATATTTATTTGAGTGGGTAATCGAAAATATTTGCAAAAATGCCGTAGATGCAATGCAGGGAATTGGAGCCTTGAAAGTGGTAATGAAAGAAACAAAAAATAATCAAATTGTAATTGATATTTCTGACACAGGTAAAGGCATAGCCAAGAAAAATTTAAGTAAGGTTTTTAACCCTGGATTCAGTACAAAAAAGCGTGGTTGGGGATTGGGCTTAACCCTCGCTAAAAGAATTATTGAAAATTATCATAATGGTAAATTAACCGTTAAAAGCTCGGAAGTTAATAAAGGAACAACGTTTAGGATTTTGTTGGGCGGGCAGGAATAATTGTTCATAAAATCTTATCTTTGTAAAAAATAAATTGAGAAAATATTACAGAATGAATAAATATTTAGATTCGTTAGACCTTAAAAAAATTATATTAATTGGATTATTTTTTAGAATAATCGCCGTAATATTTTCTAAGGGATACGCCTTTTCTGACGACCATTTTGAAGTGATTGAAATCACACAAAACCTATTAGATAAATTAGATACGCCTTTTCCCAACTTTCCTAAAGGTACAATCTACCTTTTTAGTCTCGTTTATCCAGGAGTTCATTACGTCATTTTTGCCATTTGTGAATTCTTTGGAATGTACAATCCAGAGGGAAAAATGTTTATGGCTCGTTTAGTCCATGGATTGTTCTCGTTATTAACTATTTATTACGGATATAGAATCACTGAACGCCTCAGCAATCGCCCGAATGATGCTAAAATTGTGGCTTTATTATTAGCAGTTTTTTGGGTATTCCCCTTTCTTTCTGTGCGTAATTTACGTGAACTCGCTTGTGTACCTCCACTGATAATTGGGTGTTATTATGCTCTTGAAAAAAACCTTACCACTAAATATATTTTATGGTCGGCTTGGTGGTTTACGATTGCTTTTGTGTTCCGTTATCAAATTATTTTCATTCCTTTTGTAATTGGCGTGGCTTGGCTTTTCAGTAAAGCAAATTGGCAAAAAGCACTCGTTTTTGGTTTGGCAATAGGCGTATTTTTCATGCTTACCCAAGGCATTTTAGATTATTCGTATTGGGGAAATCCTTTTGCATCTATACAGGCTTATGTTGATTATAATAGTGTTGCTGCCAATATTGCCAGTTATCCAAATGGCCCTTGGCATCGCTACATCGGCACGATGGCAGGTTTATTTTTGGCTTTCCCCTTTATTTTATTGTTAGTTGGATACTTAAAAACGGCCACTCAATCGCATAATCGAAAGGTTTTGTTTTTTGCTTCACTCTTATTTTTTGTCTTCCATTCTTATTATGCCAACAAACAAGAGCGTTTTATTATGCCGTTTTTGCCGTTTTTTATTATTTTAGGAATTATTGGTTTCAGAGATATTTATGAACAATATCAAGACAAAAAGTGGCTTCGTAGATTTACAAAATTTGCTATTGTTTGGTTCTTGATTTTGAATACTATTTTGCTCTGTTTATTGTCTGTAACTTACACAAAACGTTCGAGGGTGGAAAGTATGAATTATCTTCGTGAGAAAGGAGATATGACTAATTTTGTGGTTCAAAATTATGAATCTTCACAACCAGAAGCTCCATTCTATCTTCAAAAACGCTATGATTATTATTCAGTTGATACCCATGAAAAAATGGCAGATTTGCCCAATCAGTTGAAATTAGGCACAAAAATAAGGCCTAACTACGTGATTTTAATAGGAAATACGGATTTGGAGAAACGTAAAGCAGCAATGAAATTGGTCTTTCCAACAATGGAACATGAAGTGGATATTGAACCAAGTATTGTAGATAATTTGGCGTATTTAATGAATCCTTCTCATAATCATAATGAGACGTTTTATATTTATCGGATTCGATGAAACGGTTAAAATGGAACACGGATTGAACAGATTAGACACGGATTGATTTTTAAAAATTGGTTAAATAGTTTACATTGATATAATAATTAACCAATTTTAATGGCAGAAAATACAAGTAATTATACGTGCGGTCCGCCCTTTAGATTTATACTTTAATTATTTATAATAAAAACTGTTACTACAGTTGTCTTTTCTTTTTGCTTCTTTTTCTTTTGTTGAGATGTGGATAAGTAAGACATTTACAATAAAAACTAACCAATCGGTGGCG
>JANXRS010000469.1 GCA_025356745.1 Arcicella sp. | reverse complement strand
CAAACTTGAAAAGCTCAAACTAAAAACAAAACTTAATCACTTTGAATTAAAGGCTAAAATTTATATCAAAGCCCTAAAAGCAGCTTACGCAGAATTAACAAATATTAAAGGGCAGGCTATGTCTGCGTAACATCAGTTAATGACCTTCCGACATTTTAATCTCCGTTGAATCCGAATTTTTTTCTGATTTTATTAACATGGTTGCTCCTGCTGCAATCAATAAAAGTACTCCCCCAAAAGCGATTGCTTTACTTGGGTCATTATTTAAAAATGTTCTTAAAATATACCCAAAAGTTAACGTCTGAATCAACATCGGAATTACAATCATCATATTGATAATGCCCATGTAAACGCCATAACGTTCTTTTGGAATAGCCGATACAACCATTAAATAAGGAATTCCCATCATACTTGCCCATCCAATCCCAAAACCAGTAATAGCCGGAAATAACAAATATTTATTCTCAATTTGCGAGAAAGCTAAGAAGCCTAAACCTGCTAAAACCAAACAAAAAGCATGTACTAATTTGGGGGAATATTTTTTAGCAAAATAGACCAAGCTGAACGCCACTAAAAACATTACGATATTATACCAACCATTGACTAAACCCGTCCAGCCAACTGCTTCACCGTATAATTGTGGATTGTCTTTTGGAGTGGTGTGAAAAACGGTCAATGCAATACTTTTTGAGGAATTTTGCCAGTAACAAAACAGGGCATACCATTGAAATAAATATACTAAAGCCAACTGCCACATCACTTTTGGCATATCTAAAATAGCACCTAAAATATCGGTAAAGGGAGAAAAGATACTTAATGGATTTGCTCTCATTTCTTCCAATTCCTCATGCGTAGGTGGAATTTCGGGCGTTGTTTTCGTACTCCACCAAATTGAACCAATCGAACAAATAGAACCTAAGAAAAATGACGCATAGACCCACGTAGGTAATGAACCCGTTTTTCCAATAAAAATTAAGGGGAAAATAAATAGTGAAAGATTTGAAAGTGTTTGACCTAAACCCGTAAAAAAACTCTGTGCTTGAAAGCCAGTTGGTTGTTGAGTAGCATCTAATTTATCGGCAATAAAAGCTCTGTATGGTTCCATGGCAGTATTATTGCCCACATCCAGAATCCATAACAAACCTGCTGCCATCCATAATGAACTACTGAAAGGATACATTAACAGAGCCAAACTACACATAATAGCTCCAATTAAAAAGAATGGTTTCCTACGACCGAAGCGTGGAGACCATGTTCTGTCTGACATTGCCCCAATGATAGGCTGAACTAAAAGTCCAGTTAAAGGTCCTGCCAGATTTAAAAAAGGAATTTCATCAGGATTTGCCCCCAGAAAATCATAAATTGGATTAACCGCACTTTGTTGAAGCCCAAAACTGTACTGAATGCCAAAAAAACCGACATTCATATTAATTATTTGGGAAAAGGTTAGAAGTGGTTTCTTCATAAATTTTGTTTGATAAAAATGGATTTTTCTGTTTCACAATATTAATAAATAATTGACTTTTATAAAGATTTAAGTTAAAGTTTTCTTTTGTTATGGCTTAACCTGATTTATAACTCCGAAGAATTGTCATTTGGAATAGTCGTGCATTTAAAATGAAAAATCGCTAATACTGAATTAAAATCAGCGTTAACTACTTCAATAATTCTGAATTTCTTATCTTTGAACTATGCTACTTTTTACTTTTCTATTTACACTTTTTTCTCACTGTCAGCCATCTCAAAGTACTGACAGTGTGCTTGTTATCAAGAAAATTAATATTGTTGGAAATAAAAAAACGAAGGAAAGTATTATTCTTCGAGAATTGGATTTAGTTGTCGGCGATTCTATTAAGAAACAAGATTTAGACAAACGATTAGACCTCAATAGAAGGAAATTAATCAATGCCAATCTTTTCGTAACTGTTGAAATAAAATTAATTCGAGATATTAAAAATCAGGTAGTTATTGATATAAAATTGCAAGAACAATGGTTTCTCTTGGGTTATCCTATCTTTCAAATTATTGATAGAAATTACGCTGAATGGTGGCAACGAGGAGCAGATTTTAGTAGAACTACTTACGGGATTGACTTAATTCATAGCAATTTCAGAGGACGAGCCGAGCGAATAAATCTTCGCCTTGAAACAGGATTTACCCAAAGAATTGATGTTGGTTATCGAGTTCCTTATATCGACAAAGCGCAAAAAACTGGTGTAGGATTCAGTTTATCGTACATTAGCAATAGAAATCTCGCTTTCAAGAGTTTGTATGATACCTTGTTTTACTTCAAAAGTCCTTCTGACATCATGCGGAGGCGATTTTTAGGAGCAATTTATCTGAAAAAGCGATATGGTTTTTACGATAATCATACTTTAGAATTACGTTACAATCATAATTTGATTGCCGACACTATTGCAAAATTAAATCCCAATTATTTTTTGGATAGTCGTACATCTCAAAAATACTTTCAACTTAGTTATTATTTCAACTATGATTTTCGAGATAACGTAGCATATCCCTTACATGGAAGGCGTTATGAATTGTTAATCAGCAAGTTAGGTATTTTACCTTATGATGATATTAATCAATTGGAAGTTACAGGAGGCTATTCTTGGTATAAACCTATTACAAAAAAACTCTTCTACGGAGTGAATCTGAAAGCAAAAATTTCTTTTCCAATACGTCAACCTTTTTATAATACTCATGGATTAGGCTATTTTCAAGAATTGGTAAGAGGGTATGAATTATACGTAGTGGATGGGAATTCTTTTTTCTTAGCAAGAAATAATTTTAAATATCAATTAGTAAACAGCAAAATTCATTTCAAATTTCTGAAAATAAAGCAATTCAATACCGTTCCTATTGGGATTTATCCAAATGCTTTCTTGGATTATGGATACGTACAAAGTTTTAATGCAACAGAAAATAAAAGTAACTTATCAAACCGTTCAATCTATGGCGGAGGTTTCGGGCTTGATTTTGTAACGTACTATAACATGGTAGTGCGTTTCAATTATGCATTCAACGACCGTAAGGAAAAGAATTTTGTGTTTAGTATTGGAAGGGAGTTTTAACCCCGCAGCCTACCCAAATGGGAAATTAAAGTAGATATTAAATCTGATTCAGAAGTTCCATCTTCGGGGTTAGAACCCTTAACTTGACTGCTATAAAAGACAAAAGGAGACGTTAAAAACGTCTCCCTGTGCAAATTAATAGTTCTACACCTATTATCTTAAATATCTTTATTGGTCAGGGTTTAAAAACATGGGGCAACAAAGGTTGCCCCTGTTTCCTAAATACCTAACCACTAATTTCTTTTTGACTATTGTGCTTTCAAGTCACAATATTACTTAACAAAATTCTAAATTCCCTAAATAACTCTTAGTTTTTTCTAAAAAATCTTTTTTCTTTCTTCTTGATACGGAAATTTTTTTGCCATCTTTCAGTTGAACAAACATCTCTTCTTTAACGTCAAACTGGATTAAGTAATTTAAATTGATAGCAAAAGATTTGTGAATTCGCACAAATAACTCCGCATCCAACTTAGCTAAAAAATTTTTCATAGTACGGGAAACAAGCAGTTTTTTCCCGTTATTAAAATAAAACATTGTGTAATTGCTGATTGCTTCAAGATGGCTGATGTCTTTCCAAGCTACCAAAATTGATTTTTTACAAGAGATGGGTAATGAGATACTAGGTTCTTTTAGAGATGAATTTTCTGTATTAAATAAATTAAAGTCTCTTTTAAAATTTGAAACCCCAAAGGAATTCACATTAGATGACGATGATACCATGATAGTTTTCAGTTTAGTTCCATAAATATTATCTATCGTAGTGGTCAATTTAATAATAATGCAAAATTGTAAGATTTATTTTTGATACACAATCACATGATAAGGTGATATTTTTAAACTATATTCTCATGAATTGCCTTTGCTACTGCTTCTGTCTGTGAATGAACGTGCAACTTATCGTAGATTTTCTTAATATGTGATCGCACAGTATCCATGCTTATACCGCAAATATCGGCAATCATTTTATAACTATTCCCTTTTACTAACAAATTCAAAATTTCTGTTTCTCGTTCAGTCAATTTATACGAAACATTATCAGCAACTCTTGGTTGGGGTGGCAACATCTGCAAAACTTTTCTAGCAACACTTGAAGTCATAGGAGCTCCCCCATTGTAGGCATCATTGATTGCTTCTAAAAGCCTTACAGGAGGAGTTCTTTTTAATAAGTAACCCACTGCTCCTGAACAGATTGCCTCAAAAATGTTTTCGTTGTCTTCAAAAACCGTAAACATTAATACATTAACTTGCGGAGCTACTTGCTTAATGGTTTTCAAACCTTTCAAACCATTTACAACTGGCATATCAATATCCATCAAAACAACATCTGGATGTAAATCTTCCATTTGCTGAGCAATTCCTTCACAATTTACAAAGGCCCCTATTAACTCAAATCCTATGGAACCACGCAATAATACTGAAAGGCTTTCTCTTAAATCGGGATTATCTTCATAAACTATTATTCTAATTGCGGTAGGGTTCATCTTTTGAGCAAAGTTTCTTTGAGATTTATATAACAATATTACAATAATTATCCATGCAAAGGTATCACATGATTGGGTGATATGTGAGAGTTCTTACATAAAATGAGCATTGGGAAACGCTGAAAGTTCAAGCGTAGACGTTTAAACCAGTTACTTATTTTTTCGTAACTTTGAGTTCCAAATTCAGGTTGAACGCATTTAAAAATGCAATTTTGAGTTTAAAATCAATGAATAGTACAATTTTATAACTGTAATTTTGCCAGAAATAATAAATTGATGAAAATTTGAATCTGGTTTTAGGTTTATGTTAACATAAATACTTC
>JANXRS010000468.1 GCA_025356745.1 Arcicella sp. | reverse complement strand
CTGGTTTTAGGTTTATGTTAACATAAATACTTCATTTTTAGGTTTTATCTTAAATTGAATCTTTTTTCATTATCCAAAATAAGCTCAATTTGTATTTTTCCAAGCAGTTTTATTGTACTTTTAAATGCGTTGAACCTGTTCCAAATTTTAAAACTCCTTAATCCGTGAAAAACTCTTACGCTTACTTTGCTTTGTTGCTTCTTGTAATATCTCAAATGTCTTGTCAGGATAAAAAACAATCCTTTGAAACAACATCCGTTGCAGTGGATTCAACTTTAAAGGTTGCTTCATTAGAAAATCATAGTAGCACTCTACAAGCTATCCTTAAAACGGATGCAGGAATGGTTCGTGGTTTAAGTATTGGCGATGAAATGAACTCAATCGTAGAATCTGCTCCGCTTTCAGAAACACAGCCTGATAATGGAAAAAGTTATACTGAATATTTTGACGATACTGACCTTAATTTTGCCGATATTCTTTATGTAAATGATTCAGAAAATAAGATTGGTGCTATTTCAGTGGATATTTTTATTGAGAAACAAGTAGCTGTAGATAGTCTAATGAATGAGTTTAAGGGTTATTTCGATAAAAAATATGGTCAAGGAAAAGGCATTTCTAAAATGACGGTTTGGAAATTGGCAGGCACAAATGATGAATTAATGCTTCAAAATGTAAGTACCGCAAAAGACCCAGGCTTGAAGATTATTTTTGCGAAGAATGGCGATAAACTTTTACAGTAAATTTAAAACAGGTCAGTACTTCATACAGGGTGATAAATTAAAAATTTGTCCTATTAAAAACTGCCATTTTACAATAGCAGTTTTTTTCGTTTTAAAATTAATTGTGTAAAATTTACACATTAGTAGTTGGAAGTGAAATATTGAGTTTCAAGCTTTGTGTTATAATCACACAAAGATATAAAGCCTGCCAAGATGTGGACTTTGCTTGGGCATCTGTTGATGAAACTGAATCTTCAGAAAGTTATATTGAGCGAGTGTTACGGGAAGAAGGTAATATTTTAAGAGTACATTTGAAACAACTTTTCACATTTGGTTTGCCTTCTTGTAACCCATAAGAGCAAGTGATTTTTTGCAATAATTATTATGTTGGAATTGGTTTGAGAAGTAATAAACTTTGAACTGTAAGCTCAAAAACGTTAAATGTCTCTATAAAATCTCATCACTCGAAGCTAAAAAATATGAAAAATACCCAAGAAATAGGCGTCATCATTGGACGTTTTCAAGTGGCTGAATTATACGCTGGACACATTGAATTAATACAAAAAGTAATTCATAATCATAAACAAATAGTTATTTTCTTAAACGTTGCACCCGTACTAGTTACCAAGAAAAATCCGCTTGATTTCATTACTCGCAAGGAAATGATTCTGAAAGTATTTCCCAATATTACTATTTTATCTTTGCCCAATGAACCTGATGATAATGATTGGAGTAGGGAATTGGATAAACGAATCAGAGAGGTTTTTTCGATTGGCAACGCTCTTTTATACAGTGGTCGAGATAGTTTTAGAAGTGCTTACACAGGAATTTTCGAAACGACTGAAATTGAGCAAATTGCTGATTTTTCGGATGTAGAAATGCTAAAAGATTTTAGTATTGAGACCAAAGCAAATCCTAATTTTCGGGCAGGAGTAATTTTTGCAGTACATAATCAATATCCAAAAGTTTTTCCAACAGTTGATGTGGCAATTATGCGAGATGATGAAATGCTTTTGGGTCGGAAATCCCATCAAGCGTTATTCAGATTTATTGGCGGTTTCGTGGATCCAACCGATGATAATTTTGAACAAGCCGCCCAACGTGAAGCTCAAGAGGAAACGGGTGTTGAAGTCGGAAATTTGCAATATGTTGGTACGGCAAAAATTGATGATTGGCGGTATAGACACGAAACAGATAAAATTATAACCACCTTATTTACAGCTGATTATATTTCTGGAAATGCAAAGGCTCAAGATGATATTGCAGAAATTAAGTGGTTTAAAATCAATAATTTAACAACGGAAGATTTCGTTGTTGAGCATCAAGTTTTGTGGGGATTGTTGAAGAGGAATAAAATTTAAAAATATAAAAATGCAACCTAACCTCATGCTTTTGACCGATAGCTATAAACTCAGTCATTACAAACAATATCCTGCGGCAACATCCCAAATTTATAGTTATTTCGAGAGTCGTGGAGGTGAATTTGAAGACGTAACTTTCTTTGGATTACAGTACTTATTGAAAGAATATTTACAAGGGCAAGTGGTCAGTCAAGTCAAAATTGACCGTGCCGCCAAATTATATGCAGCTCATTTTGGCAATTCAACATTATTTAACAAAGAAGGTTGGGAATACATTTTGCATACCCACAATGGACACCTTCCCATCCGCATAAAGGCAGTGCCAGAGGGAACGGTTATTCCAACTCATAACGTCATGCTAACCATTGAAAACACCGATCCCAATTGCTTTTGGTTGACTAATTTCTTAGAAACTTTATTGCTTCAATTGTGGTATCCTTGCACCGTAGCAACGATTAGTAGAGAAGTTAAAGTTTTGATTAACAGATATTTAATAGAAACTGGTGACCCGACAACGATAGATTTTAAACTCCACGATTTTGGTTTTAGAGGTGTTAGTAGCGTTGAGAGTGCTGGAATTGGTGGAGCGGCTCATTTGGTTAATTTTATGGGGACAGATACCGTGGCTGCACTCACTTTCATTCAAGAATATTACAATACTGACCAAATGTTTGGGTTCAGTATTCCTGCCGCCGAACACAGTACGATTACGAGTTGGGGTAAAGAAAATGAGGTGGATGCGTACCGAAATATGCTAACGCAATATCCCGAAGGATTAGTGGCGGTGGTGAGTGATAGTTACGATATTTATAATGCCTGTGAACACCTTTGGGGAGAAGTTTTGAAGGCGGAGATTTTGGGAAGAAATGGCACTTTGGTTGTTCGTCCAGACAGTGGTGAACCGAAGGAAGTTGTCTTGAAATGTACAGAGATTTTGGGCGAGAAAATTGGCTATACTGTCAATAAAAAAGGTTACAAAGTATTAAATCCCAAAATTAGAATTATACAAGGCGATGGTGTAAATTATGAGAGTATCGGGGAGATTTTGGAACACTTGAGAAAACATGGTTGGAGTGCTGATAATGTTGCTTTTGGGATGGGTGGGGCATTATTGCAAAAAGTACATCGAGATACCCAAAAATTTGCCTTCAAATGTAGTTGTGCCACCATTAATGGCGAAGACCGAGATGTGTATAAAGACCCAATCACCGACCATGATAAAAAGAGCAAAAGAGGGCGTTTGAAATTGGTGAAAGAAAATGGAAAATATAGTACAAAAGCCCTCCACGAAGATGGAGAGGATATTTTAAGGACGGTTTTTGAGAATGGAGTTATTTTGGAGGAGATTGATTTTGAAGGAGTTAAGGGGAATGCAAATATTTAATATTCAATGGATTGAGTCTTTTATTAATCCATCAATGAAGAAGCTTTAAGTGCAAAAATTCTTTAAAGGAGGTATTGTTAGCTAATTTACATATATATTTTACTAAATTTTAAATTGATGTTATGAAACAAAAAATAAAAATTGGTAACAAAGAATATGAATCTAAAAAGAATGCTTTAAATCATTATAAGCAAATCCTTAATTCGTACCAATTTGGTGAAATACTTAACGCCAATGATTTTGATGATTTATTTTATTTACTTGTATTCGACTATTCTCACCATCAAATTGATAACAAAAATGAAAGTAATAATACTGAAGCAACAGCGATTGAAGATAAACAGATAATCCCAATTATTGTAGAAATTAAAGTTACTAAAGTTCAATTTGATACTAAATGTTTTGAAGTAATTTGGAGCGATAATTTCAGCGAATATATATCTTACATATCAATAATAAATAGACCTAAATATAGTGCTGATATAATATTTAGCAAAGCCTGTAGAAATGCAATACAAGATGATTTAATTAAATTGAAACAATCGTATTTTAAAAATAATGCTGTTGATGGATATGTAAAATGTCAGGAAACCTCTGAAAAATGTAGTTGGGATGATTTAGTTGTTGACCATCGACAACCTAATACTTTATCTATGATAATTGAGCGATTTAAAGAGGTGAAAAGTATTGATATAAACTGTATTGAATATGTTACAAATATGAAAAATCAACTATTTTTTAAAGATGAAAATCTATTATACGAATTTATTAATTATCATAAACTTAAAGCAAACCTCCGTATTGTTAAGAAAGAAAATAACTCTAAAAGAACTGGAATGGCAAGAGTTAAGCAAACATCCAAAGACCTAAAAATACTATGAATGTAATTAGTTCAGGTTGAACGCATTTAAAAATGCAATTTTGAGTTTAAAATCAATGAATAGTACAATTTTATAACTGTAATTTTGCCAGAAATAATAAATTGATGAAAATTTGAATCTGGTTTTAGGTTTATGTTAACATAAATACTTC
>JANXRS010000393.1 GCA_025356745.1 Arcicella sp. | reverse complement strand
TGATGATGCTTGCAACAATAAAGGTCGTGTGTCGATGCCAAAAAAAAAGGAAAGTGTTCGAGAAACAGATGGTTGGCACGCTATGTTGGCGGTTGGATATTCTGATCCCGACAAAGTTTTTATCGTTCGAAATTCGTGGGGCAAAGAATGGGGCGAGAAAGGCTATTGCTATATTCCCTACGATTATGTTATTAATGAGAATTATAATGGCAACGATTCTTGGATTATCAAAGCTATTGATGAATCAAATTATAGTGATGAAGTATGGGACGAAGACGAATCATCTTCTTTCACCGATGAAGACACAACTGTGATTAAAGATTTTTATTTGCTAACCAATGACGGAGAAAGCTTTATTGAAGATTTAGAGGCATTAATGATTGAATACACTGAAACAGAAAATGATTTTTATTTAGATTATGAAATTACAGAAGAAGATGAAGATGGTAATTTTGAAGTAACCATGAATGATTTTTACTTGGATACAACCGATGCGGAAGGTTTCATCGAAGCACTTGAAGAACTTTGTGCTGAATATGCCATTGACGAAGATGATTATGATTTCGTAATAGCTGGTGAAGAAGATGAGGAAGAAAATAAAAATTAAAATCAATAATTTTTCTATAATAAAATTGAGGTTATCATTATATAAACGGTATTCTCGTTCATGAAAGATTTATTAACTTTGTGTATTATTCAAACAGAGACTGCATGAAGATTGTAGAATATAGGTTTAACGATTTCAAAAGTTTTTTTTTCTGTGTAACCTACTTGAACTATGCAGTTGTCATAAACATAATATAATGAAAAAAATATTTTACGCTATTGTAGCAACAGTATTAGTAAATTTTGGAGTGGATGCTCAAGCAATCAAAACTCCCGCTCCAAGTACAACGCAGATAATTAAGCAAGATTTTGCTTTGTCGTCAATTGAGATTGCTTATTCACGTCCAAATATGAAGGGTCGTGTAGTTTTTGGAGATTTAGCTCCAATGGGGAAATTATGGAGAACTGGGGCAAATGCTGCTACCAAAGTAACCTTTGGAGAAGATGTAAAAGTAGGTGGAGTAGCTGTAAAGGCAGGTTCTTATGTTCTTTATACCATTCCAAACAAAGATGAATGGGAAGTTATTTTGAATAAAGGATTGAATAATTGGGGCGTTGATGGATATAAAGCTGAAGAAGATGTAGCAAAATTCAAAGTGAAACCAATGACATTACCCATGAACGTTGAGACTTTTACCATGCAAATTGCTGACGTAATGCCTGCTAGTGCTAATATTCAAATTATGTGGGAAAAAACAGCGGTTGCCATTCCAGTAACGGCTGATATTGACCCAAAAATTTCAAAGTCAATTGAGACTGCTATGAACGTTGATAGTCGTCCATATTTTCAAGCGGCATCTTATTATTTTGAGACGGGTAAAGATTTGACAAAAGCTTTAACTTGGGCAGATAAAGCGATTGAGAACAATCCGAAAGCATTTTGGATTATGCACTTGAAAGCAAAAATTCAAGCAAAATTGGGTGATAAAGCATCTGCAAAAGCAACCGCACTAAAATCAATCGAATCAGCAAAAGAGGCTAAAAACGATGATTATGTAGCTTTAAATGAAAAATTGATTATTTCAATGAAGTAGTCCTTTAATTCATAGTTATTGGTTATTAGTTAGTGGACTACGAGAAATTCATCGTTTAATCCATTTTTCTGATAATCAATAACTATTTACGAGTAATTAAATTCAAATTTGCTTTTTGTAAAAAATAATCTCAATTTTGCATCTCAACATAAACAAATTTCATAAAGTGCTAAATTTCATGAAGTTAAGACAGATTTTCTGCTAAATTTTCCTATCGGTTTCCTTAAAATCCTATTCACGGGTATTGTCCTCCGAAGGACATTACAATTTTCAAATTCATTTTATCCGTTAATTCTTTAATGTAAAACATTATTTGTATTTTTAGTTGATACATTTGTGTACTCATTATTTATTATCGCTTTAAAAGTGGTTTATTTATCCCTTTTAGCAATTTTTAGTAATAAATCTTCACGGATTCCTAAAGACTAATCATCAAGTATTAAATGTCAAGTCAACCTAAAATAAACATAAATCTCGAAGAGATAAATACCAAGAAACAACGCCTTGAAATTATTAAGGTTGAGTTAAAGCGTGAATTTATTGGTATCGATTATATCATTGAAGAATTAGTAGATTATATACAAATTTGGTATTTGATGCCAGAAATTTTGACCCGCCCAATTATTGTGAATTTATGGGGAATGACGGGCGTTGGTAAGACTGATTTAATTAGGAAATTGGTATCAAAATTAGATTATCAAGACCGTTTTGTAGAGGTTGAACTATCTAACGGTGAAAGTACATGGAATAGTAATGTTTCTTCAATTCTAGAAACAAATGGTATCAATAATGCTAAACCAGCTATTGTTTTATTTGATGAAATTCAACGGTTTTATACGATAGATTCAGAAGGAAAACCTCTTCTAAATACTCGATTTCAAGATTTTTGGGAATTATTGTCGGATGGAAAATTAGCAAAAAGGGATGCTAAAGAATCCATTGATGATTATTTGCAACGTTATCTTTACGCCGCAATGCAACGCCAAAAACGGAGACAAAAGCTAAAAGATGCTCCTCCAATGCCACCAGATTCAATGAATTCAAACGGTTTTTCGGAAGATGAAGAAGCAACCGTTGGCGTTTGGGAAGCACAAAGTCTAAAAAAGATTTTTGATTTAAAGGAAACTGTTAATGAAATTGCCGAAATGCGGGAGGAGGATGTGTTGATGATGATGCAACAAACTCGTGAGAAAAAGAAGGTTTATGAACCCATTAATCACTCGAAAACGTTAATTATTATTTCGGGAAACTTGGATGAAGCTTATTCGATGGCAAATGAAACGGGGGAGACAGATATTGAAGCAGATATTTTTCGAGCATATACTGAAAAGATTACGATTGTTGATATAAAAAAGGCTCTTTCACGTAAGTTTAAGCCTGAACAAGTAGCTCGTTTTGGTAATATTCACTTGATTTATAAGTCGTTAAGAAAGATTGATTTTGAGCATTTAATTCAAGAAGAACTCCTAAAAATCATTAAGAAAAATAAAGAACATTTTGGCGTTGATATTGAAATTTCGCAAAATTTTAACCAGCTAATTTATCAAAATGGCGTTTTTCCTGTACAAGGCGTTCGTCCAGTTTTTTCAAGTATTACGGATATTGTTGAAGCTAATTTATCAAAATTATTATTTGAAGCATTCATGGGAAATCTCATGCACATTGCGATGGATTATGATTTTGATAAAAAGAAAATTATGGCTCAATTGGCTGGAAAACGAACAATTGAATTAGATTATGTAGGTAAAATTGACCAAATTCGTCAAGATAATTCTCCTGATATGGTCGCAAATATTGCCGTTCATGAGTCGGGGCACGCTATTGTTTACGGAATTTTATTAGGGCTTGCACCGTTACAATTAAAATCAAGGGTTGCTTCCCGTTATGCACAAGGTTTTTCGTTTCCGCATTTGATACATTTATCGAAAGAAAACATTATCAATAAAATTAAGGTTTTCTTGGCAGGAGGAATTGCAGAGGAAATAGTTTTTGGAGAAGAAAAAGCAACCATTTCTCGTTCATTCGACTGTGAAGAAGCCACTTCAATAATTATGGAATATATCCGTAAATATGGTTTCGATAAGAATTTTCAAGCATATTATGCCCATTCAGGACCATACAGTATGGATTTGAGTGTAACGGATTGGGCAATTGAAAGAATGATTAGAGATTTGACGAAAGAAACCCAAGAAATTTTAGAAAAAAACAAAGAATTCTTAGTCTTTTTATCCAAAGAATTAGCCAAAAAAGGAAGTCTAAAACCGATGGAAGTTGTGCCAATTGCCCTACAATTTGGACATATTTTTGAGGTTAGAGAGGAGAGTTATTTGCATTTGGCGGAGTATGAAGAACTTTTGAACGAACAATAAAATTAAATTATGCACAATACAGAAGAAAAAAATGAAACTGCTGTTTTAGTGGCTGTTCAAACACAGAAACAAACCGCAGAACAAACTAAAGAATATTTAGATGAATTGGCATTTCTTGCCGATACCTCAAATATTAATACACTGGAGACTTTTACCCAAAAATTAGAAAAACCCGATAACAAAACCTATGTCGGGAAGGGGAAAATGCAAGATATTATCGCCTATGTGATTGACAAAGATGTAGATATGGTCATTTTTGATGACGATTTATCGCCTATTCAAGTTCGAAATATTGAAAATGAGTTTGAGAAATTTCTGAAAGAAGTAAAAATTCTTGACCGTAGTTCGTTGATTTTGGGCATTTTTGCCATGAGAGCTCAAACCGTTCAAGCACGTACTCAAGTGGAATTGGCTCAACAACAATATGTGTTGCCAAGATTGACCCGAATGTGGTCTCACCTTTCCAAGCAACGGGGAGGTATGGGTATGCGTGGTCCTGGTGAAAAAGAATTAGAAACTGACCGAAGAATTGCCAAAGACCGTATTGTATTTTTAAAAGAAAAATTGATGCTAATTGACAAACAGTCGATGACGCAACGAAAAAATCGGGATAAAATGGTGCGAGTTTCTTTGGTGGGTTATACCAACGTTGGGAAATCTACACTGATGCAACGACTTTCAAAAGCGGATGTTTTTGCCGAAAATAAACTTTTTGCAACGGTTGATGCAACAGTTAGAAAAGTTACGTTTGATAACGTTCCATTCTTACTTTCAGATACCGTTGGATTTATTCGTAAATTGCCTACAAAATTGATTGAAGCGTTTAAATCAACCTTAGATGAAGTTCGTGAGGCGGATATTTTGCTTCATGTAGTGGATATTTCTCACCCAAATTATCAGGAACAAATTGATGTAGTAAATTCAACTTTGGCTGAAATTGGAGCGGGAGATAAGGCTACTATTTTGGTTTTTAATAAGATAGATTTGTTTTCATCCGAAGATATTGAAATTAAAGATTGGGAAATTGGCTCGGGTAATGAACCTGTCAACCAAAAGAGTGAAATTGAGAAGGTTACGGAATTTTTGAAAAATTCATATATGAATTTACCTCAGCCAACAACAGTCTTTGTCTCGGCAGTACAAAAGGAAAATATAGAAGAATTGAGAGATGCAATCATAAATATAGTTAAAGAAAAACATATTTTGATTTTTCCAAATTGGTTAGAGAATCCAATTAACAGTTAACAATTTTTAGTAAGAAGGTCCAATTAAACTTTTTTCAAAGCAAAAATAGTTTGATATTTGAACGTTTTTGTGGAAATTTGTACATATTTCATTTGGCTATAATTATTATCGATTTGCCATTTGATTAATTATTAATTGAGAAAAGCATCATAGTTCAACGGATAAGATATTGTTTCACAACGGAACAATTCCTAACCGTTACTAGAGGAGAATTCTTTTAAATATCGGCATCATAGTTCAACGGATAGAATAGACGTTTCCTAAACGTTAGATGCGAGTTCGATTCTCGCTGAAGCCACAAATTATTACCTCTTTTGCAAACCTTATCTATTGCCCTGTGTACATACAACGGTTCCAAATTTTTGCGGGAACAACTCCAGAGTTTAGCAGACCAGACTTTAAAACCTTTTGAGGTTGTTATCTGTGACGATTGCTCATCGGATAACACGGTTTCTATTATCCAAGAATTCTCTGATGTACTGAATATTAAGATTTTTGTTAACGATTTTGCCTTAAAAGTTACTAAGAATTTTGAAAAAGCTATTTCTCTTTGTAGCGGTGATATCATCCTCATGTGTGATCAAGATGATAGTTGGCATCCTGATAAATTAGCAAAAATTCAAACCTATTTTCAAGAAAACCCTTCTAAATTGGCAGTCTTTTGTGATGCTGATTTGGTAGATGAGTCGGGGTTAAGTTTAGGTAAAAACTTCTGGTCAATAGTTCGTTTCCATGATTCTGAAATTCAACAATTTAAGGATGGAAATGCCGTGGAGATACTCTTGGCTGGTAATCGCTCTGCTGGCTGTATGATGGCATTTCGAAAAGAACTAATTAATAGTATTATTCCTTTTCCAACGCATATTCCTTTAATGATTCATGATAATTGGATTACAATTGTAGCTGCGATGTTGGGTGAAATTGGTTTGATTGAAGAGCAACTGAATTCTTATCGCCAACATGGTTTTCAACAAATTGGAATTCGACCTAAAGAGGAAGGGAAAGTCATTACTTTTAAAGAGAGATTTTTACGTCCTCGCAATGAAAAAATTGCCCCTTTCTTGGAAAAAAGAGATTATTTTTGTGTTTTGAAAAATGCTTTGTCTGAACGAATTGAGGCTAATAGTCAGAATTTCAAGCATTTAGATAAAACTATTAATTACTTCGAAACTAGGGGTACACTTTCTCCATTTCATTTAGCGAGACTATTTCCAGTTTTCAAACTATTATTCCAAGGAGATTATCATCGGTATAAAGACCAAGAAGCGTCTTGGAAAGCCCCTTTTGTGGCGGCTTTGGGCGATTTGTTAGAATAAACTATGAAATTAATATATACAGTCTGTACGGCTAATTATCTATATCAAGCCCTCACGATGGGCGAATCTTTAAAAAATACTAATCCAGCGTATGAATTAATCATTGGTTTAGTGGATGAATTGCCTGTAACGGATTTTGAAATTCCTTATCAAATTATTCCTGTTTCGGAGGTTCAGCCAGTAAATTTAGCTGGTTTTAAAGGTGAATATACGGTTATGGAAACCGCCACGGCTTGCAAACCAATATTTGGATTATATCTTTTTGAAAAGTATGCAGATTTAGAGAAACTTATTTATTTTGATACTGATTTATGGATAACAGATAGCGTGGAATCCATCGAAAAAAACCTTGATACTTACGATATAATCATCACCCCGCACATTACGCAACCCATTGATTTGCAGGAAGAATGGAATGAAAAACAGTTCTTGAATGCAGGATTGTACAATACGGGATTTGTGGCAATGAAACGTTCAGAAAACACTTTCAAATTCTTGAAGTGGTGGAAAAATCATTTGAAGGATTACGGATATTATGATTTTTGTAACGGCATGGGAATAGACCAATTATGCGTCAATTTTGTGCCCATTTTTTATGATAAAGTATTAATTGAGTATAACCCAGCTTATAATCTTGCTTATTGGAATTTACACGAAAGAAAAGTTGAATTTATAAATGGAAAGGTGATAATTAATGGAAAAGAAAATTTATTATTTTTCCATTTTAGTGGTTATACTCCCGATAAACCAAATTTGCTTTCAAAACACATAAAGTCTTCAAAAGTAGATAATTATCCTGTTTTGAAGCCACTTTTTAAAGAATACAACAAAGCTTTACTAAGAAACCATTTTCAATTTTTCAAGCAAATAATTCCTGCTTATGGGACGTTCACTCCTCCTAAAAAAGAGAATAATTTTGTAGTAAAATTGATTGAAAAATCAGCTTGGAAAGCGATTAATTTTATTGAGAATTACTGATGTGATGATGTCGAAAACTGTTTTTTTGACACAACTATATAAATCAACTGCCCGAAAGTTTTAAAAATTTCGGGCAGTTTTGACTTTAAAATTAACCTACATCATTAATTAATGCTTTATTAATCTCACTTGCCAGCGAAGGTCCTGCATAAATGAATCCTGTATAAATTTGAATTAAGGAAGCACCTGCATTCAATTTTTCAATCGCATCTTCGGGCGAATGAATTCCCCCAACACCAATGATTGGAAATGATTTGTTTGATTTTTCTGATAAATACCTAATCACTTCAGTGGAACGTTTTGTTACTGGTTTTCCACTTAATCCTCCCATTTCTTTTACCAAATTTTCATCTGATTTGAGTCCTTCTCTTGATATTGTCGTATTTGTGGCAATTACTCCTGCAATTTTAGTTTCTTGTACTATTTCAACAATGTCATCTAATTGAGAATCAGTCAAATCTGGTGCGATTTTCAAGAGAATTGGTTTTTGCTTTGCTTTCTTGTCGTTCTCATTTTGAAGTGTCTGTAATAATTGCTTCAAAGGCTCTTTTTCCTGCAATGCTCTTAAATTAGGCGTATTTGGAGAACTTACATTGACTACGAAATAATCTACAACTTCAAATAATTCGTGGAAACATATTAGGTAATCATCCACTGCATTTTCATTAGGTGTTAGCTTATTTTTGCCAATATTTCCACCAATTAAAATATCACTTTTCCGTTTTCTTAGTTGCTCTACTGCCTCTTTTACACCTTCATTATTAAAACCCATTCGGTTGATTAAGGCTTGGTCTTCTTTCAATCTAAAAAGTCTAGGTTTGTCGTTCCCCGCTTGTGCCTTTGGAGTAAGCGTGCCAATTTCAATAAAGCCAAATCCTAAGTTCGAAAACTCATCAATCATAACCGCATTTTTATCAAAACCTGCCGCTAAACCGACTGGATTTTTGAATTTTAAGCCAAATACTTCACGTTCTAAAAGAGGATTTTCGTAGTGATAAGTTGCCTTGAAGATTTGAGGAACAAAGGGGATTTTGAAAAGAAATTTTATCAAATTGAAAGTAATATAATGTGCTTTTTCAGCATCAAATTTAAACAGAAGTGGTTGAAGGATGTGTTTATACATTTTTGTTAATTATGAGTTATACACTATAAGTTATGAGTTTTGCCAACGAATTTTTCGATAGTTTAATTCTTACGTTTCTAACGTTATTTTTACAAAATTACAAAACTCAAAAAGAAAACCCTGCAAAATTTAAACTTTTGCAGGGTTTTCTTTTACAAATTAAAAATTCGTCTTGTGTTATTTCTTCGCTGGTTTCTTGAAAATTGATTCATCAATTTTTGGATTCAATTTGATAGAATCTGTCTCAATTGTCATCATTCCACCCATTGGACTAGCAGTTTCCATTGTATATGGAAAAGTTAAGCCTTCAACTTGTTTAAAATTTGAAAAATTAACTTCTGCATCAATTTCTTTACCTTGAATGTTTCTTTTTCCCGCTGATTTTAAGACGTAATAATTAGAAGTCGATATAAAAAGGTTAGTAACGTCTCCAGCTTTTTCAGTCAATTTCAAATGGTATACATCAATACCCTCTAATTTTTCTTTTCCTACTAATTCTATCGTCGAGCCATTCTCTTTATAGTTCATTAACGAACCACCCAAATAAACTTGTTTTCTAGATTCTTTAATCATTGCACCTGGCATATCTTCTGGTTCACCAGTTCCTCCCATCATGGCTGGTTGTTGAGCCCAACCTGTTTCTCCATCAATGGCAGAAATTATTTCTTGACCCATTACTGAAATATCTGTTCTAAGGCTTTTTCCAGATACAATCACCGTTTTACTTTCAATATCCATTCCTTGAACAGTAAATTTATTATTCATTTCCATCGCCTTTACTGCCTTCCATTTATCAGACCCACCCATTGCTTCTACATGTTTTGCCACAATTTCATCAGCGGTTTGTGCAAAAGATGCAACTGAAGTTACCAAAAAAATAAATGCTGAAGCGATAATTTTTGTAATTTTCATTTCCTTATGTACAGTTTAAGTTTTGTTTAAATAAACGCTTTATTTATAATAATGTTGGAAATGTAAGCATGATTTTATTTAAGACAAAATATATCAGGATAATCAGTAAAAACTAATGATAAAAGGTAAATAATAAAGAGTATGTTTGGCTGTAAAATTTTTTAAAAATAGAACTTCGGATAGGAATAATCAACCATAATTTCTTGGAAAATATAGTGGTAGTATGGTATGAATTTACAACAAAAAACTCCTCAAAAGTTTAAGTCTTTTGAGGAGTTTTTGTTAATTATCTTATTATCGGAATTCAATACTTAACCAATAATTTCTTTTTTCTTTGGAAAGGAACGAAGAGCAATTCCTAAAGCTAAGAATGTTAATAATCCTGCCATGAAAAAGGCCGCTCCTGGAAATTGAAAATGCTCTTTCCCGTCAGAATAATATGAAAATAAATTAGAGGCAATCAAAGGACCAATAATGGTTGTTACGCTTTGTAAACTTGTGATTCCGCCTTGCAATTCTCCTTGTTCATTGGGGGCAACCTGTTTCGTAATTAAACTTTGAAGCGAAGGACCAGCAATACCTCCCAGACCAAATGGAATCATATAAATATACATCATCCAGCCAGTTGTGGCAATTGAAAATAACATAAAACCCATTCCATAAAACAATAAACCAATAATGACAGAGTTTTTATCGCCAATTTTAGGGTTAATTATTCGATTCAAACCGCCTTGCACGATGGCAACAATTAAACCAACAAAAGCCAATGACCAGCCAACTTGTTTTAAGTTCCAGCCAAACTCTTTCATTGTGAAATATGACCATGTACTTGGGTGCGTTTGTCCCGCAATTTGAAGGCAAAATAAGGCTCCTAC
The DNA here is from genome assembly GCA_025356745.1 of Arcicella sp. GTDB lineage: Bacteria > Bacteroidota > Bacteroidia > Cytophagales > Spirosomataceae > Arcicella. The sequence goes on along the minus strand of JANXRS010000393.1, from coordinate 7,447 downwards.
TAAACCCAAAAGTGCTGGATAGCGTCCCAAATTCTTGAGTGAACCCACTGGATTTGCCCTTTTCCAATCAAATTCTCTTCTATTCTCTTTAGATAAAGATTCTGGTAAAATAAAGTATCCATAAAGAGCATTTATTAATGATAATCCAGCAGCAAACATGAAAGGAACCCGAGTTCCTATATCTCCTAAAAGTCCACCGATTGGCGGTCCAAGAATAAAACCAAGACCAAAAGCAGCACCAACCATTCCGAAATTTTTTGAACGATTCTCATCATTTGAAATATCAGCAATGTAGGCAGTTGCCGTGGTGAAACTTGCTCCTGTTATTCCTGCTAAAATTCTGCCAACGAAAAGCCACCCAATTGTAGGAGCATAAACCAAAATCATATAGTCTAAGAAAAAGCCAAAAAGAGCTACTAAAATTACTGGACGACGACCAAATTTATCACTCAATCCCCCAATTATTGGTGAAAAAACGAATTGCATAATAGCATACGAAGCCATCAAATAGCCAGAGTATTGAGAAGCTTCGCTGAGTCCTTTTCCTGTAAGTTCGAGTAATATTTTTGGAAGCACTGGAATAATAATTCCGATTCCAAGAACGTCAATAACAATAGTGATAAAGATAAAAATAATGGCGGGATTACGCTTATTTGACATGAGAAACGAGTGATAAAATGTTTCGCAAGTTAGTCATTTTAAATATATTTGCCCTATTTATACGTAATCCAAACCCTTAAACTTCAAATTTGAAACCAATTTTATCTTTCAAAAATGCCTTACTAATCTCACCTGATTGTTTAGGTGTGCGGTTTTGAACGGGTACACCATCTAATTCTACAATTGCCCATTTCGTAAAATTAATTTTCTGTAAATTATTGAAAACGGCCTTTAAGTCTACATTTCCTTGTCCTAATTCCACGAATTTATAAGCTTTTTTATCGTCTGGTTTTTCAGGTAAAGGAGACTGTACATCTTTGATATGCAAAGCGTGAATGATGTCTTTATATTGCAAAACTGCCTTGGCAGGATTTCCTCCACCTTGATGATAATGAGCAACATCTAATAGCAATTTTAAATATTTTGGATTCATTGCTTGAACGATAACATCCACTTCTTCGGGTGTTTCGCCAAACTGTCCCATGTGGTTATGATAGGTTGTTTGGACTCCTAAATCAGCAGTTTGTTTACCAATTTCGTTCATTACAAAAGTTAATCTTTTCAATTCTTCGGTAGTTGGTGGTGAGTCTTTTTTACGGAGTGAATTTGTCAATTGCATAGTTGTTCCGCCCAAGGCTTTTACAAAACTGGCGTGTGCTACGTGAATATCAATCGTGCTTTGTTCTTTGGCGGGGTCAATCTCAACATTCCCACTCGAAAACATGGGTAAAGCCAAGCCACTTGCCAAAATTTGTTCTTTCAATTCGCTAACTTTAGTTTTGTAATTATCATAAGAATTTGCACGTAATTGTACACCTTTGAAGCCCAAAGCGGCAATGTCTTTCATCGCATCCAAATCTTTACCTCCCCAAGTGATGGCAGAATAGGCTAATTTTAGGTTTGGCGTTTTGGCAAAACTTTCCCAAGAAACCATGGAAGCGGTAGTAATTAAACCCGCTTGAAATAAGAAATTACGACGTGATATTTCGGACATTTTATAAATATTTTGAAGAGTTAAACTAATAATCTGAAAAGACTAACTATTTTAAAAGCTACTGATATATTGGAATTAGTAATTTGGGATTACCCTATAACTACTTTTAAAACCTGACATTGGTAATTAAATTTTTATCGCCCTCAAAAGCTATTTTGCAATTTTAAGGACTAATAATTACACAGTTCATAAACACTAAATTATTAAATCTTTTCCGCCTTAACATAAAATAATTCCGTAGCAATCTTGAATTCTTGCCCTTCCACTTTCTGAAAAATTTTGGTTTGCCATTCGTTATTTGGGGTAATTACTTCGTACATCTGTAAACCAAATCCTGCTTTAATAGGCATTGAATCAGTGGCATCTTTATAACGGTAGTGTAGTTCAACGATATTATTATTTTTAGGGATTAATTGATATTGCAACGTTGGTATATGCTTTGTTTTCAAATACATATCAAAATAAGGTGTAAGATTTTTTTCTGTTTTTTCGTTAAAATAAGCAACAATTTGCTCCGTAGTAACATTACTAATTTTAAATTTTGTGGCTAAACCCTTCAAGGCTTCAAACCAAATTTTATCATCATTTACCACATTACGAAGGGTATGTAACATCCATGTTCCTTTGTAATAAATATCAGTATCGGGTTGTGAATAATTTACGCCCATTGATCCAATTAATGGCTCTCTGTTATGGATTCCAGTTTTCTGCTTTTCTAAATATTTGATTGACTTTTCGTAACCTTGCGTACATTCCACGTACAAGGCTTCCATGTAGGTCGTAAAAGACTCATGAATCCACATCTCGGCGTGGTCATTGCAACTTAATGAATTGCCAAAATATTCATGTCCAGATTCGTGAATAATGATGAAGTCGAAGCCATATTCATTAGTTTTATAATTGTTGCCATACGCAACCGCACTTTGGTGTTCCATGCCCCAATAGGGCGTTTCAACTAACGCATAACCATCCTTCCAAAAAGGATATTTTCCAAAATACTTTTCATAACAAGCTAACATTGGTTTTACTTGCATGAAATGAGCTTTGGCTTTCTCTAAATTTGGTTTCAGTACATAATAATCTAAATCTAATTTTTCCCCATCTTGGGCTGTGTAAGTATCTTTAAAGTTAGCATAATCGGCAATGTTTAAAGTTATATTATAGTTATTAATTGGATAACTTACAAACCATTCAAATTCTGTGTAGGATATTAATGGAATAACATTACTAAGTTGTTTGTTATCAGATACTTGTGTTTCTGTTTCTTTTCTACTTCGTAAATTACCGTTTGATACACAAGTCAAACCCTTGGGTACTGCACATGAAATTCTCACAGAATCAGGTTCATCAGATAAATGGTCTTTGTTGGGAAACCACAAACTTGCTCCCGTTCCTTCGCATGAAACCGCAATCCAATCCATTCCGTTGGCATCTTTTTTCCAAGAAAAACCCCCATCCCAAGGGGGATTTTTGGCAATTTGAGGGTTGCCACGATAATCTATTTTGATAGCATAAGCCTTGCCTTTTTTCTGAATATCCGAAAAACTGATAAAAACAGCATTTCCTTCTCGATTAAATTTTAAGGGTTTATTGTGCTGAGAAATATTGACAATTTGCATATTAGCAAATAAATCAACTTGCATCTTTTTGAAGTCAGTCGTGGATTTGTAGTGAATAGTATTTGAGCCTTCAATGCTTTGTGAAGTGGGAATTACTTTTAATTTGAGGTCATAAAAAGTAACATCATAACAGGAACGAATCGGTGAAAGTGTACCTCTAAGTGAATCCTGACGAGTGAATTGTGCCTCAGTTACAAAACTAAAAAGTATTTGGAAGACAATAAAAATAATAGCCTGTGGATGAATTTTCATGTACAAATTTACACAAATTACCCAAAAATGCTAAAAGGTCTTAACGCCTAATCTAATATTTTCGATGGTATTTTCGGTGTAAATACAATCAAAATAGTTGTTTAAAAACCATTTCTAGAAATTGAGTGTTAAATTTGCGAGGAAAGAATTAATAACAGAAAATTGAAAAAAGAAGAAAAAAGCGGTCAAATATTTGACGTACAGATACTTAAAAGAATTTACGATTTCCTAATGCCTTACCGCCTGAGGTTTTGGTCGTTGGTTACACTCATTATGGTTTCTGCCTGCGTAGTGCCGTTGAATCCGTTACTGATACGTTATACCATTGATAATTATATCGCACAAGGCAATTATCCGAAGCTCGCCCTAATGCTTTTAATCATGATAGGCGTATTGGTTTTACAAGGCTTTTTACAGTTTGTCAGTGCTTTTACGGCGGGTTGGTTAGGGCAAACTGTTATTCGAGATATTCGGGTAAAACTCTACGCAAAAATTCTAAAGTTACGTTTAAAATTCTTTGACGATACGCCCATTGGTCGTTTAGTTACTCGTACCGTTTCGGATATTGAAACATTAAATGACGTATTCTCAGACGGTCTGGCAGCAATTGCAGGCGATATTTTACAACTAATTATCATCTTCGCCGTAATGTTTTATACCGATTGGCGACTGACTTTAATAACCCTTTCAACCGTTCCTTTTATGGTGGTTTCCACGTATATTTTTAAGGAATATATCAAAAAATCTTTTAATGAAGTACGTTCAGCGGTGGCGAATCTCAATTCATTTGTACAGGAACATATAACTGGAATGAGCATTGTCCAAATCTTTAATGCTGAGAAAATAGAATACACTAAATTCTTAAAAATTAATGAAGTTCACCGTGATGCTAACATTCGTTCCATCTGGGCGTATTCGGTTTATTATCCTGTGGCGGATGTAATTTTAGCTGGTGGAACGGGCTTAATTGTTTGGTTTGGCTCAAAGCAAATTTTGCATCATGATATGACTTTAGGGACACTTACGGCATTTATTATGTTCATGAATTTATTTTTTCGCCCAATCCGTTTTCTTGCTGACCGCTTTAATACGCTCCAAATGGGAATTGTTTCAACTGAAAGGATATTAAAATTGTTAGACTCGGAAGATTATTCCGTGAATGATGGAAATATTAAAGCAGATTTGCAAGGAGATGTGAAATTTGAAAATGTTTGGTTTGCCTATAATGATGAAGAATATGTACTGAAAGATATTTCTTTTCACGTTAAACATGGCGAAACCATTGCTTTAGTAGGAGCAACAGGAGCTGGGAAATCTTCAACGGTGAATTTATTGAGTCGTTTTTATGACATTAATAAGGGGAAAATTTTGATTGATAATATTGACCTTCAAGAATACGAATTGGATAGTCTTCGCCGACAAATTGGGGTGGTTTTGCAGGACGTTTTCTTGTTTTCGGATACCATTGAAAATAATATAACATTGGGCGATAAACGTATTACAAGAGAACAAGTTGTGGAGGCGGCAAAATTAGTTGGAGCTCATGAATTTATTGAAAGATTACCGAATAGTTACGATTATAACGTGATGGAACGTGGAGCAACGCTTTCAGTTGGACAACGCCAATTGATTTCCTTCGTGCGGGCGTTGGTGCATAATCCGAAGGTGATTGTGTTGGACGAAGCCACTTCATCGGTGGATACTGAAACCGAAGAAATGATTCAAAATGCCATTAGCAAATTGATGAAAGGACGGACCGCCATCGTGATTGCCCATCGACTTTCAACGATTCAAAATGCGAGTAAAATTTTGGTTTTGGATAAAGGCGAAATCAAAGAATCAGGTACGCACGAAGAACTTTTAGCAAAAGATGGTTGGTACGCTGATTTACATAGTATGCAGTTTGTTTAATTGTGATTTGTGTATTTATGAGTTTTAAATGTCCGTACAAAAATCACAAATGAATAAAGAACTTATTAATCAATACGGAAATCAGCTACGGCTACGTGTATGTGGAATATGCGTACAATCTGGTAGAGTTCTTCTAATAAATCATTCGGGAATGAATGAAAGCGGAGAATTTTGGTCACCACCCGGAGGAGGATTAGCATTTGGAGAAAGCATTGAAGACTGTTTAAAACGTGAATTTTTAGAAGAAACAAATACGATAATTTCAGTTGGCAAATTCCTGACAGTCAGGGAATTTTTGAAACCTCCGCTTCATGCCATTGAGTTATATTATGAAGTGAAAATATTATCTGGCGAAATAAAAATTGGCTTTGATCCCGAAATGGAGTACCAGATTATTAAAGATATCCAATGGTTGAATTTTGAGGAGGTTTCAGAGAAAGGAGAGGGGCGATTTGCGAGGGCTTTGGTGGAAATTGCTTCACTTTTTCTGGAATGATAGAGCTCGCAGGCAAAGGCTTTCTAACACCCTTTCAGCATTCCAACAACGAGCGGGGGCTTTACGAAGTTATAGGTCGTAGGTTTAGCGAAAGCGTTCCTACGACCATACAGACTCATCAGACGTTTCACGAAATTTTAGGTCGTGCATTAATTGATAATTTAGTTTATTTGTTTTATCAATTAGTAATCCTATTTTCTAAATTGTGCTTATTAAATTACTTTTCTGTAGCACTTTTATTAGATGACTGCATTTCTGGTTTTAAAATAATTTTTGTCCATCCGTTATCACGCTCGTTAAAATGTTTATAGGCATCTGGAGCGTCAGCTAAGGAAAGTTCATGTGAAACAATTTGTGAAGGAATGGCTTTACCTGCCGAAATAAGTGTGGATAGTTGGCGATTGTATGTTTTTACATTGGCTTGTCCAGTTGCAATACATTGCCCTTTCATCCAAAAATTTCCAAAATCAAAAGCCATAAGACCTTCTTGTTGTAATGGTTCTTTTGATTTAGGATCTTTAGGAACAAATACACCAACCACACCAATGCAACCTGTAGCTTTTACTGACATAACTAGTTCATTCATAGTAGTGTTAGAGTGTTCTGTTCCATGCTTATCGCAACATTGATAGCCCACACACTCACAGCCTTTATCGGCACCCAAGCCTTTTGTTAATTCAAGCACTTGTTCTACTGCGGGAGCTTTAGAAAAATTAATAGGAATGGCTCCCATTTTTTCTGCCAGTGCTAATCTTTCTTCATTATTGTCAACCACCATAATTTTTGATGCCCCTTTAATACTGGCAGAAAGTGCCGCCATTAGACCAACTGGACCTGCACCATAAATAACTACGGAATCTCCAGGCATGACTCTGGCCAATTCCGTTGCATGGTAACCAGTAGGAAAAATATCTGATAGCATTACGTAATCGTTTTCTTTTTCTAAGGCATCTTCAGGAAGCTTTAAGCAATTAAAATCACCATGAGGCACCCTTAAATATTCTGCTTGTCCACCACTGTAAGGACCCATTCCTGCAAAGCCATACGCTGCACCAGCAAATCCGGGATTCATTGTGAGACAATAACCTGTAAGGCCACTTTCACAATTTTGGCAGTGTCCGCATCCAATATTAAATGGCATACATACAATGTCGCCTACTTTAATTTGTGTAACGGCTTTTCCTACTTCTACAACCTTGCCCATATTTTCATGACCAAGTATGTTTCCTTCTTCCATATTAGTGCGACCTTCGTACATGTGCAAGTCGGAGCCACAAATATTTGTTGAAGTTACTTTCACCAACACATCAGTTGGCATTTCAATTTTTGCATCGGGCACTTCTGTAACTCTTACATCGTATGCACCATGATAAACTACTGCTTTCATATATAAATCATTTAATTACGTAAACTAAAAGTGTTTAATTTTTCTACCACCGTAGATTGATAAACTCAATCTGCTGCAGAAATGAAATTTAGTAAGTCAGTGTTTAATTTTTTATTTAAAGCGTTATT
>JANXRS010000368.1 GCA_025356745.1 Arcicella sp. | reverse complement strand
TTATTACAAATCAATTAAAAATTAGTCGCAGGAAACGAATGGAGCATCATGCCGATGCCCTACTTATTCTTCATGTCGTTAGATGTGACGCAGAAAAATTATGAGTGAAATCGCAAGATTAAGATTTGACGAACTTCCCGTGTCGGAAGATATTAAAAAAGCAGTATTGGATATGGGCTTTGAAACTGCCTCTCCAATCCAATCAGAAGCCATTCCTTTCTTACTAGAAGGTCGTGACGTAATCGGACAAGCCCAAACGGGAACTGGTAAAACAGCCGCTTTCGGTATTCCGATGATTGAGAAAGTTATCGCTTTCGATAAGTATGTTCAAGGTTTGGTGCTTTGCCCAACTCGTGAATTAGCAGTTCAAGTTACCGAAGAAATCAAAAAATTAGCCAAGTATAAAAAAGGCGTTTGGGTTACTACGGTTTATGGTGGTGATTCAATCGACCGTCAAATCAAGTCGTTAAAATCAGGAGCAAATATTGTTGTAGGTACGCCTGGACGTGTTATTGACTTGATTGAAAGACGTGCTTTGAAATTAGAAAAAGTACAAATGGCAGTGCTTGATGAGGCTGACGAAATGCTCGATATGGGCTTCCGTGATGACATCGAAAGCATTTTGCAGGAAACCAACGAAGACCGTCAAACCGTGCTTTTCTCGGCAACGATGTCAAAGCAAATTATGGCTTTAACGTCTCGTTACCAGAATGATCCTAAATTGGTAAAAGTTGTTAAAAACGAAATTACCAATGCCAACATCGAACAGTTATATTTTGATGTTAAAGGCAAAGCGAAAATGGAAGTAATGACTCGTTTAATGGATTTTTACAACGTGAAATTGGCTTTAATTTTCTGTAACCAGAAGAAAAGAGTGGATGAAGTTGTGGAAGAATTGATATTGAGAGGATATGCTGCTGAAGGTTTACACGGAGATTTACGTCAAACACAACGTACAAATGTAATGGCTAAGTTCCGTTCAGGAGTAACCACTATTTTGGTTGCAACAGACGTAGCTGCTCGTGGAATTGACGTGAATGATATTGATGCCGTTTTCAATTATGACATTCCTTTAGACGAAGAATATTACGTACACCGTATTGGTCGTACAGGTCGTGCTGGTAAATCTGGTAAAGCCTATACTTTCGTAGTTGGTGCGGAGCGTAATCGTTTGAGAGATATTATGAATTTTACGAAAGTAAAAATTGATAAAGGTGTGATTCCATCGTTCTCTGATGTGGTTGGTGTAAAGAAAGGAATGTTTATTGAAAGAGTTCAAAATGCTATTCAAGAAGATGATTTAGCTCTTTTTGGAGATGTTTATGGTTCATTAACACACGCAGGATTCTCTAATGAGCAAATTGTTGCAGCTCTTGTGAAAATGACAATGGGCGTTGCAAAAAATGAATTCGCTGATGAGAATTTAGAAGGAGATGCTCGTGGTGGTGATCGTTACGGAAGTCGTGATAGTGGCCGCAATGACCGTTTCGGAAGTCGTGATGGTGGTCGTGGAAATGGAAGTAATGGCGACCGTTTCGGAAGTCGTGATGGTAGAGATTCAGGGACTAGTCGTTTTGGAAGTCGTGATGGTGCAAGCCGTGATGGTGGCGGACGTTTTGACCGTAATGATTCTCGCCCACCAGCAAGAACTTTTGACCGTAATGATTCTCGTCCTCCACGTACAGGCAGTGACCGTCCTCGTACTGGTGAAGACAGAGGTCCAAGAACGGACAAAGCTGGAAAACCATACCGTCAGGATGATAACATGGTAAGAATGTTTGTAAATATTGGATTTGATGAAAAAATCTCACCTGCCAATATTGTAGGAGCATTTGCTGGAGAATCTGGAATTCCAGGAAATACTTTAGGACAAATCAATATTTTTGATAAATATACTTTCGTTGACGTTCCAAAAGAATACGCAACAACAGTATTGAATAGTATGGACGGAGCTTCTATCAAAGGCAAAAAAGTGAATGTTGAGATAGCAAAGCCAGCTTAATATTTTAGGAAAACTAAGAATTGATGATTTTAAATTATCAATTTTAAGTATAAAAAAAGCATCAGTCGAAATTCGGCTGATGCTTTTTTGTATCTCGTCTTTTACAGAAATAAACTAACTTATCGAAACTAATTCCATGTCAAAAATCAAATCTTTTCCAGCTAAAGGATGATTGGCATCTAACGTGATTGTCAGTTCAGTTACCTCCACCACTGCTACTGGCATCACCTGACCAGAAGCATCTTGGTGCATATTTAACTGCATTCCAATTTCGTAAGGAATATCTGAAGGAATTTCTGCTTTGTTGAAAACTGCTAAATAAGTTGAATCTACCTCTCCGTAAGCATCCGCAACAGAAATATGAACAGTCTTTTTCTCACCTACACTCATACCCGTAACGCCCTCATCGAAACCTTTAATAACCATTCCAGAACCTACTTCAAATTCCAAAGGTTCACGTCCTTCTGAAGAATCAAAAAGCGTTCCGTCAGTTAATCTTCCTGTGTAGTGAACATTAATTATATCGCCTGATTTTACTTGTACCATTGTTTGTTTATGTTAAAATTTTGGCAAAGTTCGGGAAGAGAATTTAGAATTACTAATTTGAAATACATTTTCAGGTTCAACGCATTTAAAAGTACAATAAAACTGCTTGGAAAAATACAAATTGAGCTTATTTTGGATAATGAAAAAAGATTCAATTTAAGATAAAACCTAAAAATGAAGTATTTATGTTAACATAAACCTAAAACC
>JANXRS010000364.1 GCA_025356745.1 Arcicella sp. | reverse complement strand
TTTAGGTTTATGTTAACATAAATACTTCATTTTTAGGTTTTATCTTAAATTGAATCTTTTTTCATTATCCAAAATAAGCTCAATTTGTATTTTTCCAAGCAGTTTTATTGTACTTTTAAATGCGTTGAACCTGATTATTATAAACTCACACGTAAGCTTAGTCTTTTATCACAATACAAATCAAAATATATGGTTCAATATAATAAAGGTTAGATTTTTTAGTTATATTTTCATAATTTTGTGTAGTCATAATAAAACGATTAACCACTTAATTCACAGTTAATTAACTCCTTACTTTATGAAATTCGCCACCATCACGTGTTACGTTGTTAGTGCCTTGTTTTTGACAAGTTTCGCTATCAATGCCCAAGTTACTGGCAGTACTGATCCGCCTGTTTCAATAGATTCAACCGTTGTTACAACTCCAGCACCTATTGTTTTGGAACAAACTTGGTTGATTGACCCTGCTATTGTTCAGCCACGTTTGTTAGCTTTACAAAATGAAATTCCTTTGACGTATAATGCTACTATACATCAATTTGTGGAATATTTTGCTTATCGCAAACCGTCATTTACTAAAACAATGTTGGAACGTAAAGGCGTTTATTTCCCGATTTATGAAAAATATTTGAAAAAATATGGCTTACCTGACGAATTAAAATATTTGTCATTGATTGAATCAGGATTGAATCCAAAAGTAATTTCTCGGGCGGGTGCGGGTGGACTTTGGCAATTCATGCCAAAAACAGCTCGTGTAGATTTTGGATTGAGAATTGATCAATTCGTGGATGAACGTTTCGACCCAGAAGCGGCTACCGAGGCTGCTTGCAAGTATATGAAACAGTTATACAGAATCTTTGGAGATTGGCATTTGGTATTGGCAGCTTACAATACTGGACCTGGGAATGTTCGTAGAGCCATTAGGAAATGTAATGGTGGACAAACTTTTTGGGCAATTTATAACTGTTTACCCCGTGAAACTCGTGGATATGTACCTCAATATATTGGTATGGTATACATGATTAATCATGCTGATTCGCATGATATTTTTCCAGAAAATATTGAAACAGCTATTGCAAGCGATACAATTCACGTAAATTCCTTTTTAGATCTAGACAAATTAGCTAGTTTAAGTTCAATTAATTTAGAAGATATTCAGAAATTAAATCCTCATATTCTTACGCATATTTTGCCAGGACATACTCGTAATTTCACTTTACGTTTACCTAAAAATGACATTGCTTTTTTCAGGGCTAATCGTCAATCAATTATTGATTCTGCAACAAAAATTCAACCTATTTTTGTTGAAATGCCAGTTCAACAAACCGAAGTTTTGGCTAGTAATAGTAATGATGAAAGGACTATTGTTATCACAACACCAATAATGGGAAGTGCAAGTTCCGAACCTAAGATAGTGGTTGAACAAGAAGTTATTGAAGATGATATTGAAGATGTGGTTATTAATAAAAAACCTAAAAAACAGTATTATGTAGTTCGTAAAAAAGATAATTTAACGGAAATTGCGGATAAATTTGATGTAGAGATTTATGACATTAAAGTATGGAATCATTTACAAAAATCTATGATTCAACCTGGTCAAAAACTAGTTATTTTTAAAGAAAAAGCAGTAACGAGTCAAGTGAAATATGCTCGAAATAATAGTCGTGAAAAAGAAGCTATTAAGAAAGGTAAAACGAAATTTTACAATGTTCAAAACGGTGATACATTATGGAATATTTCACAACGTTACGGAGGAATTTCGATTGATAAATTGAAGAAATTGAATGGTATTAAAGGAAATTTAGTAAAAGCTGGAATGAAAATTAGAGTTTCTTAGCGATGTAAAGTATTCAAAATCCGCATAGCATTTCAGTTATGCGGATTTTTTATGTATTTTTGAAAAATTACTACTGATTAAATAAATATTTATGATTGCATACATTGACGGAAAACTGACTTATAAAGACCATGCTTACGTAGTTATTGACGTAAATGGCGTAGGTTACGAAATGAAAATTTCTTTACAAACTTATTCTGCCCTCCAAGAAGGAAATGAACGTTGTAAACTCTTTACTTATCTCAGCATCAAAGAAGATTCACATACCCTTTTTGGCTTTAAAGAATTAGATGAAAAAATGCTTTTCTTGGATTTATTGAGCGTTTCTGGCATTGGACCGAGTACGGCTTTGGTCATGCTTTCCTCCCTTTCATCGGGTGAAATTCGTCATGCTTTGATGAATGAGGATGTAAAAACAATTCAGAGTATTAAAGGAATTGGGGCAAAAACTGCTCAAAGAGCTATCATTGATTTGAAAGACAAACTTCGAAAAGAAAATATGTTGAGTGGTTCATCAACAGCAACAACTATTTTTGGAGTATCAAATACTAAAGTTAAAAATGAGGCATTAGCAGCTTTAGTGACCTTAGGAATTCCTAAAAATGTAGCAGAAAAGAGTTTAGAGGCTATTTTGAAAAAGGAAGGAGATGATGTAACGGTTGAACAGTTAATAAAGTTAGCGCTTCGGTAGATAATAAAAATTGGGTTTCAGTGATAAGTTGATTAAAAATAAAAGGTTCTATTTTTTACCTAATGGTATAAATTATCCCCTACTTACTTAATTCTAAAACCCGATTCCTAAACCTTTTTTTTTCTAAGCCATTTATAATATTGGCAGGGTTTTACACGTTTCAGATTAGACAATACTTTTAGATAAGCCCTCTTATTCTTTGATAATTAAGAACCACCAAAGAACACATCACAATCACAAGACATTAAGATTCATTTTTATTTCTTCAATTCGTGAATTATGTTTTATAAAATACAACGCTAATCAACTGTGCAACATAAAAAGTTTTACATAATCTCTGGATTTCTTGTTTTTTCGGTTTTTGCATCGCTTGCGTGGGTGTCGCCCTTGCATGACGTTGTGTTTCGCTATAATATCCGTAATAACTTCTTTCCCCCTTCAAAAGCTGATACCGTAAAAAAATCTGGCCGTCGCCCGAGGTTTAAACTCAAAGACCGGTATGCCAATCGCTTTTCTGAAAAAACTGCTACTTCTCCATTCGTAATTAAAGACCCCAAAAATATTAGTACGGAGTTTAAATTAGACTCGGCTGGTAAGATTTCAGTTTATGAAAAAACGAAAGATTTATCGGGGAATGATAATTTCCGTCCTGCGGAAAGAATGACCATTAAAGAATTTAATAATCTCCAAGAAGACCGTTTTATGCGTGATTATTGGAAGAAATTTGCGGCCTCACAAGATGGAAAAGATGAAGCAAGTGGACGGGGTTTATTGCCAAAAATTGAACTTCCACCCGCTATCGACCGTATTTTTGGAGGCACAAAAATTGATTTTAAACCCAATGGAAATATTCTGTTAGATATTGGTTACATAACTCAATTCAATGATATTCCAACGATTCCAGTTGAGTTGAGACGAGTGAGTAACTTAAACTTTAATGAACAAGCACAGATAAATTTTCAAGGAAAGATTGGTGATAAACTAAACCTAAATACCAATTTTGATACAAAAGCAAGTTTCAATTTTCAAAACCAATTAAAACTTAACTGGCGAACAAATGAAGAAGATATTTTACAAAATGTAGAGGTTGGAAATACCTCTTGGCAGTTAAATAGTCAATTGATTCCTGGCGTTCAAAATCTGTTTGGTATCAAGACTTTAATGCGTTTTGGAAATTTGGATGTCACTGCCGTGGCTGCCCAACAACGCTCAAAACAGGACTGCATTACGCTCAGAGGAGGTTCGCAAGGGAAAGGTTTCGAAATTAAAGGAAGTTTATACGATGAAAATCGACACTTTTTCCTTGCTCAATATTTTAGAGATAATTATGAAAAATCGTTAAGAAATCTTCCGATGATTACTTCGGGTGTAACCATTACACGCCTTGAAGTTTATGTAACCAATCGTACCCAAAGCACTGAAACGCTTAGAAATCTAGTAGCTTTTTCAGATTTAGGTGAAGGAAATCCTTATAATAAAACCAATCCAAATACTCAGCCGAGAGGAGCAAAAAATAGTACTAGTCCCGTTGATAATCTTAACAATTTACTATTTCAAAATCTTAGAGCAGATTCGTCAATACTTCGGAAAGCCAATGAAACTTCCTTCCGTTTAGAATCTAAGTTCAACCTAAAGAAAGGAACAGATTATGACTTGATTCGTGGGGCGAAGCGTTTGTCGGATAGAGAATATCGTTTTCAGCCAGAATTAGGTTATATTTCCTTAATTATACCTTTAAGAAATGATGAAATCTTGGCGGTTTCGTATGAATACACCAAAGACGGACAACGTCATCAAGTGGGCGAATTGACGGAGGATTATCAGAGTTTACAAGATAATAAAGTGCTGTTTTTGAAATTATTAAAATCATCAACAATTCGGAATAATCTGGAACATCCGATGTGGAACTTAATGATGAAAAACATCTATTCTCTTAACGCTCAACAACTTACACGACAAGGCTTTCAATTTAGAGTAATTTATAAAGACGACCAAACAGGTATTGACAATCCAAATTTGCAGGAAGGTGAAAAGGTTGTTGATAGAGAAAGAAATTTAAGATTAAAAGAAACACCACTTTTACGAGTAATGGGTTTGGATAGATTAAATCAAAATAATGACCCACAAGTGGATGGTAATTTTGATTATTTAGAAGGCGTTACGGTTGACAGTCGAAATGGTAAAATAATTTTTCCTGTTCTTGAACCCTTTGGTAGCTCATTAAAGGCACAATTTAATCCTGACGAAGTGGGTTTAATTGACAAATATGTTTTTGACAGACTTTATTCTTCTACGCAAACTGATGCAATTCAATTGACGGGGAAAGACAAATTTTTCTTGAAAGGTAGTCTTCAATCGGGTGTTGGGGGTGATGTTTCCTTACCTTTTGGGGTTGATGCAAAATCTGTTACAGTAACGGCAGGCGGGGTTTCCTTATCAGCAGGAACTGACTATATTGTGGAGCCTCAGTCTGGTAGAGTTCGTATTTTAAATTCTGGCGTGTCTAATTCGGGTCGTGAAATTAAGGTGTGTTACGAAAAACCAGATTTATTTAACAATCAAATTCGTACCCTTTTGGGAGCTCACATAGATTATACGGTTGGTCAGAATCTGCATTTAGGCGGAACAATTCAACACATGAGCGAAAGTCCTCCTGGATATTTGCGTCGTGTGCAGATGGGTAATGAACCAGTGAGCAATACTATTTTTGGCTTTGATGCGGCAATTCAACAAAAATCCAATTTTTTAACCCGCATGATTGATGCCCTTCCGCTGATTACAACCAAAGAAACTTCTGCTTTTGATTTCAGTGGAGAATTCGCTCAATTAATTCCTGCGGTAAATAATGATGTTCAAAATAATGCTTTTATTGATGATTTTGAGGCTGCTCGAAATATTTTTAGTTTGAATAGTCAGGCAATTGCTTGGCGACCTGGAGCAACGCCACAAATGTTCCCACAAGGCACTCCTCAAAATTTAGAAAAGCATTTTAGAAGAGCTAAAATCTCCGCTTACATTACGGATTTCAGTTTGTACGGAGTAGGAAATGGCAATTTAGGGAGTACGGGTGTAAATCCTGATGAGTCCACAAAATTTGCCTATGAAAGAGCGGTATCAGCTACTGATTTATTTCCAAATAAGGCTCAACCAAACAATATTACGGGTATTCCGATTGGAATTATGGATGTTTCGTATTTCCCTTCAGAAAGAGGTATTTATAATTATAATACGGATATTAATGCTAATGGTACCCTTAAAAATCCAACGCAAAACTTTGGAGCAATTACCCGTGCCATTACCTCTGATACTGATTTTGACAATGCCAATATTGAAACATTAGAATTTTGGTTAATGAATCCTTTGATTACAGGGGATGCGGGTATCGTAAGGGCAACAGGTGACTTAAATATTGACCGTCCAAATAGTCAGCGAAGAAATGAAACGGGGGGGAAGTTAATTTTTAATATTGGTGATATTTCCGAAGATTTTGTGCCTGATGGGTTTTCAAACTTTGAAAACGGAATCCCGGCGGGGGAGAAAATAAAAGACGGTGTGGCAGGGAAAAGACAAAATATTGAGCAAACTATTTGGGGAGTTGCCCCAACGCAACAGTTTGTAACCAATGCTTTTACTACGGGAAGTGACCAAGATAGAACGGCTCAAGATGTGGGGTTGGATGGTTTGGGCAATGTGACTACTTTAGAAAATGATACGTATGATGAAAAACGTTTCTTCAAGCCCTATCTTGATAAAATAAGTGGTACAATTACCGATGCTAAAGCAAAACAAGTTTTTTTAGATGACCCCTCAGGTGATGATTATCACGGTTACTTGAGTGAAAAATACAATAATGTTTCCAGTTTGATTCTTCGCTATAAGGATTATATGGGTTTAGAGAATAACTCGCCAACCTCCAATTCTACCACAGCAAATAGTAACAACTTAGGAAATATACAAACCAATACCCAACAACCCGACCGTGAGGATTTGAATCAAGATAATACTGTTAATGATAACGAAGCATATTATCAATATGAAATTGACATTAAATCGGAAAAATTGAGGGTTGGACAAAATTTTATTGTTGATAAAATTGTAGAGCCAAATGGTGTAGAGTGGTATTTATTTAGAATTCCATTGAAATCGCCAACCAAAGCAGTCGGTGGAATCAATGGTTTAAAAAGTATGCGTTTTATTCGTACTTTTTTAACAGGATGGGAACAACCCGTAGTGTGTCGTTTTGCAGCTTTTCAATTAGCCGGTTTCCAATATCGTAAATTCACGGGCGATTTAACGCCAAGAGGTTTGCAAAATGTTCCTGAACCTTATGATGCTAAATTCAAGGTAACGGCAGTAAATATTGAAGAAAACGGAGCCGTTCAAGGAGGTAGTAAAAGTGGACAATCAGTTGCCTATGTTGTACCACCTGGTTTTGAGCGTGACAGAGATATTACGACCATCAATAACGCCCAACTCAACGAGCAGTCAATGAGTTTATGCGTTGAAAATCTTCGTGCTGGTGATTCAAGAGCGGCTTTTAAAAATACTTTGACCGATTTTATTAATTATAAAAATCTGAGAATGTTTATTAGTTTGAATAGTCCAGATGCAAGTATTGATAAAAAAGTGAAGGCATTTATTCGTTTCGGAACAGATTTAACTGAGAATTATTACGAAATTGAAACACAGGGATTAGTGAGAACGGAGTTTGGAATTCAAACACCAGAACAGGTTTGGAACGCTGCTAATGAAATAGATATTCCTTTTGATGCTTTAAAAAGCGTTAAATTGAAAAGAGATAGAAACAATGGAAAAATCACGGAGGCTTTTAGAGATTCTATTTTTTATAATGGTAGAACTTATATGGTTTCCGTAGTGGGTCGTCCAGATTTGAGTACAGTTTTAAATACCATGATTGGAGTTAGAAATCCCCTTTCTTCGGGAGGACAAGATAGAACTTTTTGTGTTTGGGTAGATGAACTTAGAGCGTCTGGTTTTGAACAAACTTCTGGACAAGCAGCTATTGGAAAGTTAAATTTAAAACTAGCTGATTTCGCTAATATTACAATGAATGGTTCTTTCAGGAATTATGGTTTTGGGGGAGTTCAATCTAAGATTTCAGAACGTGCCAGAGAAACCACGATGGAATATGGAATTGCTGCAAATATTAATGTGGACAAACTTTTACCAGAAAAATGGGGCGTTAAAATTCCTTTGTACGTTACCTACGACCGTAAAAACATTGCTCCAAGATTCAATCCTCTCGACCCCGATGTGCCTTTAGATAGTTCATTAGCAAATTTGAATGGTACGCAAGCCGACAAAGATAATTATCGTAAAAGTGTTGAAGATAATACGGAAAGGAAAGGAATTAATTTGACGAATGTTCGGAAGATAAAAACAGGACAAAATACAGTTTCTCACCCTTGGGATATTGAAAATTTTACGGCAACTTATGCCTATTCAGAACTTACAAGAAGTAATACTTTGATTGATGAATATAAACAAACACAGTATAAAGGCGGTTTGACTTATTCATTTACGGGTAATCCAAAAGCAATTGAACCCTTTAAAAAAATGAAGTCAAATCACCCTCTTTTGCGTTGGGTAAAGGATTTTAACTTAACACTTCTCCCAAATTCAGTTACTTTGAGGGCGGATATGGATAGAAATTTCATTAAAACACAGCTCAGAAATATTGACCCAGCGGCCTCTCAAGGCACGGGAACGCCAAAATTAACGACCAATGGCGTACCTCCGCTTTTTGAAAAATATTGGTTATTTAATCGTGCTTACAATTTAAACTGGAATCTTACAAAAAGTGTGGTTGTGGGCTATGTAGCCACTGTTAATTCAATCATTGACGAACCCTTTGGTGGCTTAGAAACCCAAGCAGACCGTGATTCAGTAGCTAAAAATCTAAGACGTTTTGGACGTACCAAAGGATTTGACCAACAAGTAAATGGTGTTTGGCGATTACCTTTAAATAAATCACCGCTAACCGATTGGATGTCAGCCGATTACAGTCATCGTTTTGGTTATACTTATTTTGCCAATTCTTTTGAAATTAGGGATGGTGATGTTTCTAACAAAGATGATGAACGGGGTTATTTATTCGGTAATGTTATCAAAAATACCCGAAATAGAAGTATAAACGGGAAAATAGATTTTGTTTCGTTGTATAACAGATTTCGAGCTTTAAGATTAGCTAATCAGCCAAGAGTTGAACGCAAAAACGTGGCTCGAAATCCTGGTGATGATGAAGATATTATCAAACCACAACCTACTATTTTAAGAAGTGTAACCCGTTTATTAATGGCAATTCGGGGGATTCAAGTTAATTATAGCATTGAAGAATCCACCTCGTTGGCAGGTTTTTTACCCACGCCAGGTATTTTAGGAATGAACAATATTAGTTCAGCCCCAGGACTGGATTTTATTACGGGTAGTCAAGACCCAAACATTAGATATAAAGCTTCTGAAAATGGTTGGCTTACACAAAGTAGTGTGTTGAATACACCTTTTTTACAAGTGAGAACCCAAAATTTAACGTACCGTACTGCTATTGAACCTTTTAGAGATTTCAAGATTCAATTGGAAGGAAGATGGAGTAGAACAGATAATTACCAAGAACTATACAGACAGGATAGTTTACATACAGGTTTTAAAGATTTCAGTCCTGTTCGTTCTGGAAATTATAGTATGTCATTTTTATCATTCTTGACGGCATTTGATAGTAATTCTCCCGATGATAACTCAGTAATTTTTAATCGTTTTAGGAGTTACAGAAACATTATGTTAGAAAGATTAAATGCCAAAAATAGGACAGAGAATCTTGAAGGAAAATATGATTTGAATTCACAGGATGTATTAATTCCTGCCTTTTTTGCGGCTTACAGCGGTGTTTCGCCTGAAAAAGTTGGCTTCTCTCCTTTTGTAAATATTCCCCTTCCAAACTGGCGAGTTGATTATAATGGCTTGGCAAATATTGGATGGTTTAAGCGTAAATTCTCTAATATTTCTATTCAACACGCCTATTCATCTACATATAGCGTTGGTAATTTTGTATCGTCATTGGGTTATAAAGACGTTTCTTTATTAACACTCGATAATATGATGTATAATACTGCTACATTGAGTAAAGGGCAAATTGTTCGGCAAGATGATAGAGGTTATCAAGACCAAATGGGTGACCAATATTTAGTACCGATTTATGCAATGAGTGTGATAACTTTTCAAGAGAAATTTTCACCATTAATTGGCATAAATGCAACTACTAAAAGTAAAATATCCTTACAACTTAGCTATAATCAAGATAGAAATATTGGATTAAATCTTGCCAACAGTTACGTTAATGAATTGAGCAACAAGGATTTAGTTGTCGGAATGGGCTTCACTAGAGCAAATATGTTAATTCCTTTTAAAATTGGAGGAAAACGAGTGAGACTTCCTAATGATTTGAAATTTGATGCTAAACTGACCATAAGAGATACCAGAACTATTCAGCGTAAATTAGATGAAGCTCCCGTTGTTTCAAATGGCTTTACACAATTCCAATTTCGTCCCCAAGCGAGTTATAGTGTAAATAAACGTTTGAGTGTGAATTTATATTACGATAAAATGTTTAATAATCCATTTGTTTCAAATCAATATTATCGTTCAACCGACCAAGCAGGGGTTCAGATTAGATTTAGTTTGTCAGAATAAATATCTTTCAAAATTTTTCTCTTAAATTGCATCAAAATCAACAGAATAACAGAGAAATCCAAAAACTTAACATTTTACAATCAATAAAGATGAATTTTCCAGCAGAATTACGTTACACAAAAGAACACGAATGGGTTAAATTAGAGGGCGATATGGCAACCGTGGGCATCACAGATTTTGCTCAAGGTGAATTAGGCGATATTGTTTATGTAGAAATTGAAACTGTTGGACAAACCTTAGCACAAGACGAAATCTTTGGTTCGGTTGAAGCCGTTAAAACTGTTTCAGATTTATTTTTACCAATTGCTGGAGAAATTTTAGAAGTAAATCCTGCCTTAAATGATCAACCAGAATTAGTAAATACTGATCCTTTTGGAGAAGGTTGGATGATTAAAATGAAAGTATCAAACATAGAAGACTTTAATTCTTTAATGGATGTTGATACTTACCAAGCTCACACAGGACATTGATATTAAAATACATTCTTTTAAAGCCCTGACAATCAGGGCTTTTTTTTGATAAACATACCTCACTCCTATCTTCTCTCCTAAATGAGAGGGACAGGAGGATGAGGTACAATTTATAACATGAAAATTCTTATTCGTTCCGCTAAAATAATCTGTAAAACCTCTGATTTCCACGGTCAGAGGAAGGATATTTTTATTGAAAATGGAATTATTAGACAAATTGGCAACGTATTAATTCTTGATTCAGATGAAATAATTGAAGGCGAAGATTTATGCGTATCCGTAGGTTGGTTTGATATGCGTGTACACGCCAAAGAACCTGGACACGAATACAAAGAAAGTCTTGAATCAATGGAGGCAACAGCTTTGGCAGGTGGTTTTACGGAAATAGCTTTATTGCCTAATACTCACCCAGTTGTGCAAACTCGGGAGAGCGTAAATTATCTAAAACGTTCGGGTGAAAAGGTAAAATTTTACCCGATGGCAGCTGTTACAGTAAAATGCGAAGGTAAAGATTTTACTGAAATGATTGATCTTCACGAAGCGGGGGCTATTGCTTTCTCCGATGGAGAACACCCCATTCAAAATCCTGATATTTTTCTAAAAAGTTTGCAGTATCTCACCCAATTTGGTGGCCTACTTATTAACCATCCTGAAGATACTCAGTTGACCCATTTCGGACAAATGAACGATGGCTCGGTTAGTACATTCTTGGGCATGAAAGGAATGCCACAAATGGCCGAGGAAATCATGTTGATGCGAGATATGAAACTCTTGGAATACGTCATGCAAACGCCTTTTATTGAAGGAATAACAGATAAAAGTATCTTGCATTTTTCTTGTATTTCGTCATTGGAAACCGTTAATTTAATGAGAATGGGCAAAGAAATGGGACTACCTATTACCTGCGATGTGGCGGCTCATCAACTTTGTTTTACCGAGAATGATTTAATTGATTTTGATAGTAATTTCAAAGTAAATCCACCTTTCCGTACCCAAGAGGATGTGGAAGCACTTTGGGAAGGACTTGCTGATGGCACAATTGATGTAATCGTATCCGACCATAATCCACAAGACGAAGAATCAAAGAAATTAGAATTCGACATGGCAGAATTTGGCGTGATTGGTTTGGAAACGGTGTTTGCTTGCATAAATACTTATAACAAAGCACTTTCTGTTGAAGATATTATTGAGAAAATTACGGAAAATCCAAGAAAAATTCTAAGATTGAATAGTCCTAAAATAGAGGAAGGCTCAAAAGCAAATTTAACAGTCTTCTCCCCTACTAAAGAATGGATTTACGAAGAAAAAAATATCGTTTCAAAATCAAAAAATTCCCCTTTTATTGGTAAAACTTTGAAAGGAAAAGTCATAAAAGTAGTTATCTAAAACTAATGCTGAATAAATGTTTAACAAATCATTATTAAAAAATATTCTTCTTTACGGAGTAATCGCAGGATTATTGACCTTAACTTATTGCATCGTATTGGCTAGTTTTGGCGGTGTTCCCTTGGATGGAAAAAAAGCTCCTACCATCATTTTTAGCCTAATTTGTATGGTTTTATGCGTAAAATCTTACCGCAAAAATAATCCCGACCAAACGCTCCATTTTTGGGAAGGATTGGTAGTTTCAAATCTAACAAATCTTGTGGGTGCCTGTGTGAGTGCCATTGGATTATACTTTTGGTTGAGTGGTAGTGGAAATTATGTACTTTCTACTTATATTTCTGAAAGTATTCAAACACTTAAAATACCTTCTGTAAAAGACGGATATATTAAAGAAATGGGCGGATTATCGTTTATGCAATTGATTGAAGGCTTCAAAAATTTATCTCCTAAAAATATTGCAACGGATGAAATTACAGGCTTGAAAGGAAAATTACCTTTGGGCGTTTTAATTTCGATAATGATATCATTATATTATAGAAGAGGATATTTAAACTAACATTAATAAATAAACAAAATCTATGGAAAATCAAACTACTACAACTCGGACTGCTCTAAAGTGGGGAGTGATTATTGGCATTATTAGTATTTTGTACAGTACAGCCATCATGGCTTCTGGACAAATTGGCAATCAAGCATTAGGTTATGCGGTTTACGTGATTATTGCGGTAGGTATTTATTTAGCATTGAGTGATTTTAAAAAAGAAAATCAAGGATTCATGTCTTACGGTCAAGGTCTTGGATTAGGCGTATTAAAATGCACAATTGTTGGCTTAATTTCTGGTTTTTTTACATTTGCCTACATGAAATTTATTGACCCAACCATTACGGAGCAAATGATGAAAAAGGCAGTTGAGGAAATGGAAAATAAAGGTTTACCCGATGAGCAAATTGAAAAAGCAATGGAATATTCGAAAATGTTTATGAATCCAGGCGTATTATTCATTGTTGGGTTGATTGGAACCATCTTTATTGGTTTTGTTCTATCGTTAATCATTGCTGCTATTCTGAAAAAAGATAAACCAGTTTTTGAGTAGTCCAACCATAAAGAATTATGTGTAACATTGATAAACAGGTTGAAAGTATATTCTTTAGCCTCTTTTATCATACCTTTTATCATAAAAACTCATGTACCAAATCTTCAAAAAAGAACTCAATTCATTTCTTGATTCCTTAATTGGATATATCGTTATTGGTGTATTCTTAACTACAACGGGACTTTTTACATGGTTTTTTAAAGATAATATCTTAGATTTTGGGTATGCGGATATGAATTTATTTTTCCAAATTTCACCCTTTATTTTTCTTTTTCTCATTCCCGCAATCACCATGCGAGCATTTTCTGAAGAAATAAAATCTGGAACAATTGAATTACTTTTTACCAAACCGTTATCTAAATGGCAAATTGTTTTAGGTAAATATTTGGCAAGTTGCTTTTTAATTTTAATGTCTTTGCTTCCAACGTTATTATATTATTATTCGGTATATCAATTAGGAAATCCACAGGGCAATATAGATTCAGCGGCAGTTTTTAGTTCATATTTAGGTTTGTTTTTTCTTGGGTGCGTCTTCGCTGCCATCGGAATTTTAATGTCCTCATTTACCGACAATCAAGTAACGGCTTTTGTACTTTCATTTGTGATTTGTCTAGTACTTTTTTATGGTATTGGACAGTTGGCTCAATTGCCTTTTATGGGAGATTTTGGTTATATTTTCAACCAATTAGGACTTGACTATCAATATAATGCCCTTAGTAAAGGCTTGATTGATTCAAGAAATATTATTTATTTTTTATCGGTGATTTTTATAGCCTTGTGGGTAACAAAAATCAAAATTTCCACTTTAAAATAAAATTATTCAACATATTAATTAATCTTTATTTTATTTAAAGTTCTAGTTAGTAGTTTTAATACCATAAAATTCAAAATAATATCAATTTTAGGTAAAATTAATTTAGATTCGATAATAATTAATAATAATGCTAATTTTAGTCTTCACGTTAAAATTAAGCTTCTGACCAAAGTATTAAAATATCTTAACTCAAATGAAAAAAAAATTACTAATCATTTTCGCACTAACCATTTCTAATAGTATTATTGCTCACCAAGGTAATTTACTGGCTTCCGCACGAAAAGACTCTTCCAGTATTTTCATTGGTGATATGCGGGCTTCCGAGCAAGTACAATCACCCGGCGTAGCTCGCAAATATACCATAACAAACCTTAAAAAAGACCTTGAAGCACTCGACAGAAACAATAAAAGTAGTTTATTGGCAGATGCTGGCAATAATAAAGATCAAAATTTGAGTAGCGAAATATATGCTACTTATCTTTCTCTATTAGATAAAAAATATAAAGGAGATATGCGTTTAATTGAAACTGATAATATTCGTGATATTTTTCAAATTGACCAGAAAAGTGAAATTAAAAAACGACATTCAAGCGTGATTTCGGCTCAGTGTTTTAGCAGTAAAAACGAAGGTCAGTTTATTAAAATGAAAGATTTGGATGGTGAGGAAATCATCAGTTTTCCACTCGAATCTTTTAAAGGAAATTCAAGATATGGTTTGGTTGAGAACTTTCATCAAGGGTTTGCTCGTATTAAAAAAGACCAAGTTTTTGGTTTTTTGAACTATTGCGGAGACGAAACTATTCCTTGCCAATATGAAAAAGCTCAGCCATTTAATGATGGTAAAGCATTAGTAAAGAAATTTGACTGGTTGTTTGTTGATGCTTATGGAAATGAAAGTGAAGCACTCGAAAACATTGTTGATGCAAAGATTTTACGCATGGGAATAAGTCTTGCTAGATTTAAAAATGGCAAACAAGCACTTATTGATAATACGTACGATGTCAGCAAAAAGCCACTTTCTGAATATTTTGATGAAATATCAACTTTTAATAATGAGCTATTTCGTATACGTATTCAGGTTCAACGCATTTAAAAGTACAATAAAACTGCTTGGAAAAATACAAATTGAGCTTATTTTGGATAATGAAAAAAGATTCAATTTAAGATAAAACCTAAAAATGAAGTATTTATGTTAACATAAACCTAAAACC
>JANXRS010000363.1 GCA_025356745.1 Arcicella sp. | reverse complement strand
GGTTTTAGGTTTATGTTAACATAAATACTTCATTTTTAGGTTTTATCTTAAATTGAATCTTTTTTCATTATCCAAAATAAGCTCAATTTGTATTTTTCCAAGCAGTTTTATTGTACTTTTAAATGCGTTGAACCTGAATATCGTTATAAAAATTTAAAACTAATCTTTACTCCCTTGTACTTTTCCTCCCAATTTCTTTTCCATCCCAGGCTGAAAAATCTCAAAGTTTTCTTTCTTTTTAGCATCCGCAACAATCTTTTTAACATCATCTAAGAGTTTCTTAGCATCATAGATTACACCATCTTTAATGGTATATTTCACCCCACCAACCCGAATCACTTCATTTTTTTCAGTCAATTTAATAGCACCTGTTCCATAGAGATTTTTAAGATTTTTTAAGGGATTTTCTTCCATAATTATCATGTCGGCTAATTTTCCAACTTCCACTGAACCAATTTTGTCGGCCATTCCCAAAGCCTCCGCACTTTTGAGGGTTGCCGCTCTGATAACTTCTAAAGGATGAAACCCTGCCTCACGCAAAAGTTCTAGTTCACGGATATACGCAAAACCGTATAATTGAAAAATAAACCCAGAATCCGAACCTGTTGTCACTCGTCCGCCCCGATTTTTATATTCATTTACAAAAGCCATCCAGATTTTATAATTTTCTTTCCATTGCACCTCCTGTTCTGTTCCCCATTCCTGCCAATAGGATCCGTGGGAAACCCTTGAAGGTTGATAAAAACGCCATAATTGAGGCAAAGTATATTCTTCGTGCCATTCTGAACGGCGAGCCAACATCAACTCACGATTTGCCTCATAAATGTTGAAAGTTGGGTCAATCGTAAAGTCTAATTTTAGCAATTCATCCATCACATCATTCCAACGTTTTGAGCCTTGTTTTGCCGCTTGTTTCCACAATTTTCCTGCTTCTTCAAAACGATTTTGTTCGTTGGAATAATTATAATCGGCTGGATAATCTTGAATGGTCTGACCATCAAAAAGGGCCTCTGGAAGTCCATACCAGTGTTCCATGGAAGTTAAACCCGCACGAGCCGAATTCAAAACATTCCAACGAGCCACATCCACTTGGGCGTGGTGAAATGCTGAACGCAAACCTAATTCTTTATTTCTACGCAAAGCCGCATCAATTACTTCTGGTCTTGCTCCGAAGAATTTTATGCCATCGGCACCTTTTTTAGCATTTTCTTCCACCCAAGTTCTGGCTTGTTCTGCCGTGGTAATTGACTCCTTTGAACCCATCCCAAAAGCGGTATAAGCCAAGATTCGGGGGGCGGTAATTTCATTTTTCGAGGACTTCATTTTTTGGTCAAGCGTCCAGTCCAAACCATTGCCCGCCGATGGGTCACGAATGGTGGTGATGCCATGCCCGAGCCACAATTTATAGACGTATTCCGCTGGTGTTCCCTGCGATTTTCCACCGATATGTCCGTGCATATCTACAAAACCTGGGAGCATATACATACCCGTGCAATCCAGTTCCTTATCCCCTGAATTCAATTGCGGGCGATTTTTCGGTTCAATCGGAACACCTGGATAACCTACGACTTTTATTTCAACGATTTTATTTTTTTCTACGACAATATCGCAAGGGCCTTGCATAGGCGAACCTGTGCCATTAACTAGATTTACGCCCCTGATTATCAGACGATTAAATTGCCCTTCGCCTTCTGCACGTGGAGGAGCTTTTTCAATTTGGGCATTCAAAAAGAATGGAAAAAGGATGATGAATAATGGGAGGATTTTGGAGATTTTTTTCATGGTTTATTGATAAATGTTAATTAACTATTTAGAAGCAAGCCGACGCTTTAAGACACAACTTTTGTACTTGATAAAATATAATTTACCGAAACAAATTTAATGAAATTATGATTAGAAGATTATAAAGGAACAGAATTTACAGATAAAAAACTAAAAATATACACCATAAATTATCCCGATTTGAAACGAAAATTATTAATTATTTTTGAAAGAGATTTTCCTTTTGAGATTGTGGGTTGGAAGCGGGTGAGTGAAGGGGAAATTGCGGTTGGAGTTAGGAAGTAACGTTTCTTTCTTAGCGTAAATTAGCGTATTTTTATCAATAAATCAACTCTAAAATGAAACCACTTTTAATAATAGAAACCTCATTTCTGAGGCGTATATATTTTGCCAAAATGAAAAAATAATTGATAATAAACTACTCTATGGAATTACCGATGGCAAGGCAATAGGAGCATATATTGAACAAAAATTTTCTAAGCACTTATTAGAAAAATAACCTTAAAAGTGGGTTCATCAGCTCTGGGAATAGATTTTCCCTCTGATAATAGTTTAACTGATATTAAAGTTACCTCCGTAAAACAACCTCAATCTTCATGTCCTTTTAGAGATGCGAAACAAAAAATTTTTGGTTTAGGTTATAATTTTTTGATATTTGTTTATGACAAAAAAGATAATTCACAAAACCAAACAACCATACTTGATTTTGTGAGTTGCTCATTTATTGAAAAAGAAAGAACTGCCGATTACACGACGACGACGGAGCAAATCAAGAAGATATTGTAGGCTACTTAATGGATAGAAATATTCCTGCTGATGAAATAGCACTGTATAATTTAGCAAAGCAAATTCTTGAAAACCCACCTCAACAAGGCTATTTGACAATTTCAAATGCTTTACAGTGGCGATTGCAATATCAAAGAGTAGTAGATTTGAATATTGCCGTTGAAGGAATACACAAAATTATTGACAAAAATCCAGTATGAATCAGTTTTCGCAAATAATATTAACAGAAGATCTTAATCAGTTTTTAATCAAAATTGAGGTTAAATATATTGCTTTTGCCCAATTAAATGAATTGCTTTTTGAGACATCAGGAGTTGTTAGCTTTTTTAATGATGTTGTTGATTTTGAGGACTTTAAAGAATATTTAAGTAACCAAAATGTTAAAATTGATACTATTTCAAGAACGGAATTTGGCGACTTTCAAACGAATACTGATTTATCAGATAAAGTTGTGAGACGTATCAGTTCACAAGCACAAAATCCTACAATTTTGTTTGAACCAACATTTGGAGAGGGCAATTTATTATTAGCGGGGTTACAAGAATTTAATTCTATTGAAAAAGTTATCGGTGTTGAAATTTATAAACCATACATCTGGAAAACTAAATTCAAAATCCTTGCTTATTACCTTCAAAATCCTTCGAAAAACAAACCTTCAATAACACTTTATCACGAAAGTATTTTTGATTTTGACCTAAATAATCTCGCTAGAAATACGATTAACGATAAAATATTGATTATTGGCAATCCGCCGTGGGTTACAAATGCTCAGTTAACTACTTTAGAATCAGATAATTTACCTCGAAAATCGAATTTTAAAAATAATGCTGGTTTAGATGCGATGACTGGCAAAGGTAATTTTGATATTGGCGAATACATTACTCAGAACTTAATCAGAAATTTCCAAAATCATCAAGGGTGTATGGCTTTTTTGGTTAAAAATATTGTTATAAAAAATATTACTTTCGACCAAAAACGAAATAATTTTTTAATTAAAAACCTGCAAAAATATCATTTTGATGCTAAAAAAGAATTTAATGCTTCCGTAGAGGCTTCGCTATTTTTTTGTGAGTTTAACAGTAACTCAGAATACTTTTGTAAAGAGGTAAATTTAGATGCAAATAAGCCTTTTGAAAACACTTTTGGATGGATAAATAATAAATTTGTTGCCATCATGGAGGACTACGAAATCTATGCAAATATTGATGGAATTTGTCCTTTTGAATGGCGATAAGGTGTAAAACATGATTGCACGGCAGTGATGGAATTACGAAAAGAAGGCACTTATTTTTTCAATGCGGAGAATGAGCAGATTGAATTGGAAAACGATTTGGTTTATGCTTTTCTGAAAAGTTCCGATTTGAAGAATAAAGAAGTTACAGAAGTTAGAGAATATACCATTATCCCACAAAAAAAAATAGGTCAAGAGACAGATTACATTAAAGAATTCTATCCTTTGACTTATCAATATTTGAAAGCAAATGAAGGCAGTTTTGATAAAAGAAAATCCAATATTTACAAAGGAAAACCAAAATTCTCAATTTTTGGAATTGGTGATTATTCCTTTAAACCATACAAAGTTGCGATTTCTGGTTTATACAAAACTTTCTCTTTTACCTTAGTTTTTCCTTTGGACGAAAAGCCAATTATGTTGGATGATACTTGTTATTTTTTGGGATTTGATACCGCAGAGGAAGCTATTATTACCCACCGACTTTTGAATCATGCTATTACCCAAAAATTCTTGAAATCAATTGTTTTTTTAGAAGCTAAACGTGCTTTTACGAAAGATATCTTAATGAGAATCAACCTTTCTACTTTAGCACGCTTAGTGAATTTCTCTGATTTAGGGTTGGATTATCATTTTCAAAAATATTGGGATAAATATCTCCAAAATCTTCGTAATGAACAACTTACGCCACAATTGAGTCTTTTTTAACCTACATCTTTATCCCAAAAATCCCATCAGGAGAATCATAGAAAGTCATTTTCCCAGATTTTTTTGTTATTTGTGTCCAAGTTAAATTATCAAAGGTCATTCCAATAACTGCACAGGTTGGCATTGAGCCAATTTCTTCGCTCGTTAAGTATTCAGCCAAATGACTAATGCTTGGATTATGTCCTACAATCATCACCGAATTCATACTTTCCGATACTTCACTTAGGGCATCTAGATAATGTTTTGGCGAACTTTCGTATAAATCTTCTTCAACCTTAACAATTTGATTATCAATGCCCAACTGCTCACAAAAGACTTGAGCGGTCATTTGTGTACGTTCAGAATGGGACGTTAAAATTAGGTCAATTCCTTGCATTTTTGAGGCAAGATGTCTGCCCATACGAGCTGCATCAATCATTCCATTCGCAACAAGCGGACGGATTAAGTCTGGACTAACAGAATTAGAAGCCTGTGCGTGGCGGACTAAATATAATGTTTTTGTCATCGGTATTTAATAATAATTTTTTATAAAGATTATATCTATTTTTGATTTAGTAGTCTGATTATTATTTTAATAATTTTTTTATCAATAAAATTAAGCTTTAAAAATTAAAACTCCTTATCTAATTACTACTGTTCCTAATTCCTTGGCAATATCTTTCTCAATATTTTTGGCCTGCATAAACATTTCCAAGAGACGAGTTTGCTCAGTCATATCAGAAGTTTGAGACATTTGTTTCATTAAATCTTTCATTTGCTGCTCATTATAAGCTTTTTTGAGTCTTAAAATATTCTGAAAAGCTAAATCCGCTAATTTATCAATTTCCGTGGGAACGATAATTTCATGTCTTACCCAAGCCTCCGAAATTGAATAACGTTCTGTCGAAAGATTGATTGCTTCCATCTGAATTTTCTCTAATTTATGCCCAATAAAATGTTGAGCATCTAAGATATTTCCGAGCAAAAACTGTTCCCGAAACATGGACAAAATTTCTTGATAAATAGGCGTGGCAAAATTAATTCCATCTATCTCTTCCAAGATATAATGCGTTAATGTTACACCAGGGGCAACGCCAGGGTCAACTTCCTTCGTTCCGTGGTTTATTAATAATCTAATACACTCCAATTCTTGTAAACTCATACCCGAAAGTGCCATTTTAGGTGCATTAAGAGCATCAGTTACAACTTCAGTAATTTGTTGATTCGGCGTGAAATCTCCTAAGAATCCAGAGAAATCTTCATCTTCCGAAAAACTTGGCATATCGCCAATATTGATATTCGAATTAGGTTTACTAAGCGTTACGCCCTTCGGTAAATCACTCTGCAAACGTTGACGATTACTATCTCGGTCTTTGTCCTTTTGTCGACCTCTCTCAATGGTTATTTTATTACTTTCTGAAATCAATAATTGTTCATCAATTTGCATTAAACTCGCAGTTTTTTGAAAAAATATTGACCGTTTTATTGAATCAGGAATTTTGGAAATACTTCCTACCATATCCTTTATCAACTCGGCTCGCTTGAATGGGTCGTTCCCCGCTTCTTTTAAAAAAAGTTCAGCTTTAAAGGTAATAAAATCGGTAGCATTTTTTTGAATATACTTTACAAAGTCTTCAGAACCAATCTTTTGTACGTAACTATCAGGGTCTTCACCTTCTGGAAATACAACTAATTTTACGTTCAATCCTTCCTCCAAAATCATGTCCATTCCACGCAAAGAGGCTTTTATTCCTGCCGTATCACCGTCATAAAGCACCGTAATATTCTGCGTAAATCGTCCAATTAAACGAATTTGTTCAATCGTCAAAGACGTTCCTGAAGAGGCAACCACATTTTCAATTCCTGCTTGATATAAAGAAATTACATCTGTATATCCTTCTACTAAATAACAAACGTCTGTCGTTCGAATAGCATTTTTAGCTTGAAAAATCCCATAAAGAACGTTTGATTTATGATAAATCTCTGTTTCGGGCGAATTCAGATATTTAGCTTGCGTTTTATCTGCCTTCAAAATTCTAGCTCCAAAGGCAATTACTTTTCCTGCAACGTTATGAATGGGAAAAGTTACTCGGTTACGAAATCGGTCGAAGGATTTGTTCTGACTACTTTGCTCATTATCTTTAGTAATTGTCAAACCTGCTTTTTCAAGTACCTCTAAACTATATCCATTTTTTAAAGCTTCTTTTGTGAAAGCGTCCCAAGATTCGAGGCTGTATCCTAATTCAAAAGTATGAATGGTCTTATCCGAAAAACCTCTTTCTTTGAAGTATGGATAACCAATAGATTGTCCTTCATCGTGATTAAAAAGATTATTTTGGTAATAGTTTTTTGCATAATTTAATACAATCAAAAGACTTTCTCGTTCATTCTGAGACTGTAATTGCTCGTCAGTCATTACGGTTTCTTGAACTTCGATACCGTATTTTTTTGCTAAATGTTTAAGTGCTTCCCCGTATCCCAAACCTTCAATATCCATGATGAAACGGATAGAATCACCTGCTTTTCCACAACCAAAACATTTATAAATTCCTTTGGCAGGCGATACAGAAAACGATGGAGATTTTTCCCCATGAAAGGGACAACACGCCCAAAGATTTGCTCCTTTTTTCTTCAAAGACACATAATCACCGATAACATCGGCAACATCAGCAGTTTGTTTTATTCGTTCTATGGTTGCTGGGTCAATTCGCATGAGTTCTTTCTTTATTCAAAATTACATTTTTTGTTCTATTTGTGATTCTATTTGTGATTCTATTTTGTTTGATATTCAGCTAAACCATTTTTTAATGCAAACAAATCATGGCTTTGTATTATCAATTTAAAAATATTTTGTAGATTAGTGTTAGACAGTGGTTAGCGAAAAATCTTCAAAATGTATGTAAAAAGTCTATCTTTTTTACATATTATATCCAATTTATGCTCTCGTATAATCTTCAATATGCTTGAAAATTATTAATTTAATGACTAAATTTCAATTAAAACGTATAAGCTATCATTATCAGGTTGAACGCATTTAAAAATGCGAGTTATTTATAAAATTAGGAACTTTGTCAGATGAACTGGCAAACTTTCTTTCAAGACGTTCCCGATTTTCGTATAAATCGACGTAAGAAGCACAACTTATTAGACATATTAGTGAT
>JANXRS010000362.1 GCA_025356745.1 Arcicella sp. | reverse complement strand
CTATAGCTAACCTAAATTTAAAATCAAAAAAGCTTAGTCAAAATCTTAAAGTTTCGACATTCAAGCGATTCTTGGGGGTTCACTTAAATTTGAGGCTAACTTCCCGCCAAATATACTTAATTAGTTGATACATAATTACTTTCGAGTAGAATAATTTTAAAAATGGCATGTTTTTTAAGGTCTTTTTTATGGATAACTTCCTAAGTATTTTAACCTTTTTATATCATTTTTAAGTAAAAAAGCTGTTTATTAGCATAGATTAGAGATAGATATCGGCTTTTTTGTAGAAAAAACATTTTAAAACAAAAAGATTGTTCTCTCGTGGGAAGTTTGCCCCAAATTTAAGTGAACCCCCAACACTAAAACAAAACATTAGTCTACTAAATCAGTGTGCGTAACATCAGTCATTTAGTAATATCAATAATAACGGGAATTTTACTGTCAGCAAAATTAATAGGTGCAATTGCCACTGAAAGGATAGTTTTTTGTGTATTACTAGTAAAATTTGAACATTAAAGATGAATTTTTAACATTTTGATGAGCTCTATGGAGAATTAAATGCATCTACTGCCTCTGATTATATATTTTCCGAGCTAATCTCAACCAGAAGTGAACACTTTAATTGGGTTATTCGTCCGCATGTTCATGTCACTTTTAGTCTAATCTTGCCGTAAATTTGGGTTCATCGACACATTTTGGGTGAACTTCCTTTACTACTGGACATACAGGACAAAAAGTGATTTAAAAACTGATTAGACTTCCGTAACTTGTTTGCTACCAAACAAAAACCAAGTTACAGTGAAGTCCAATCCAGTTGTATGTCAATTTAGCGAGTATTTTTTAGATTTTAGAGAATCGTTAATAGAAAATTTATTACTCGTTTGTAACGCCATCATTATCTCTCGCTCAACTAATTTGAGTGTAATGAAAGATTATTTACCCCAACTCTTAGAAAATGAACAAACCGTTTCATGTTCTCATTACAAACGCTTGATAAGGTTTTTCAATATTTCAGATTCCGCCAATAGTAAACTCATTGATTGCATTTTGGGAATGATTTACAAAACCCTCTCAGAGAAAGTTCGGGCGGCGTTCCGCAAATACCTTATTTTAGATGGGACACAGTGGAAAAGAGGTGAGAAGTGTGTTCATCTACTGACTTTGTGTATTGTTTATCATGGGATAGCGATACCCATTTATTGGCATCAGTTAAATAAGAAAGGGGGACATTCTTCCGAAGAAGACCGACAAAAACTGTTTACCGAAGCCTGTGAGCGTTACCAACTTTCTGGTAAAATTTTACTGGCAGACCGTGAATTCATTGGTGAAAAATGGCTATCATTTTTGGTAAGTAAAAAGATTGATTTTATCATCCGAATGAGTAAAACTTGCTACAAAAAGCCCATTTCAGAATCTTTGGGGTTTGTCTATTCCAAATTAGAGAAAATGGCATTGAAAGCTAAAAAGACTAAGAAAAGTGTTATCAAACAGTTCCAAATGAAAGATAATACTTACTCCGTGGTAATTGTCAAAAATGATAAAGATGACCCCTTAGAACCGTTGATGTATTTTATCTCTACCCTTCAAGATAAAACAGAAATATTGGATGGATATAGAATCAGGTGGCAAATAGAAATTTGTTTCAAACATCTGAAATCCAATGGGTTCAATCTCGAAGACCTAATTCGGGCGGCGAACCGCTTCGTCAAGATTCTAAAATCTGTTTAATGGTTGCTCTGGTAGTCATGGCGTATGTTTTAAGCATTCAACACGG
This sequence comes from Arcicella sp., assembly GCA_025356745.1. Lineage (GTDB taxonomy): Bacteria > Bacteroidota > Bacteroidia > Cytophagales > Spirosomataceae > Arcicella. Next base: position 5,802 of record JANXRS010000362.1, on the reverse strand, counting down.
ACTTGAAAATAAGGTTGAAAAAAAGAAAATATATAAAAATAAACCCTCTCGATTAGCAATTTCTTATTTTAGGCAAGGGCTTTCGATAATAAAAGCCAAAGTTTGGTTTTTGAGAATGTTTATTGGCGTACTTAATGATATTTTTAAAAATGCTAACCAAGGAAAACTCCTGTATGTCCAGTAGTAAATGAACGCACCACGATATACTTATAACTATCTGTAAAACAGCAAGTTATGTCAAATCATCATCGTCAATTTGAAAATCAAACATTGCTTGTAAATCCTGTTCTAATTCGTCTCTATGCTGTGATTCATCAAAGTCAAATTCTCCTTGAAAATTGAAGTGTTCCCAAGCAACCGTTGAAATGTCTGGTATCGTTTTAAGTATTTCCTTTCGTTCATTCGGACTTGCTTTCACAATGGAGCGTGTCAGGAATAGGTAGTTCCAACAAATGACTACATTCTCTAAAAGCCTCTTACAGCCCTCCATGACTAATAATTCCTCTTTATTGGCATAGATAATTTGCCCATTATTGCCGAAAGAAATAGCATCGCTTAATCCATGAAAACTCTCAATTTTAACCAGTTGTTGATGAACTCGCTGTCTCATTACTTCATCATCCATGTATCGAAGGAGAAAAATTGTGCGAACTACCTTCCCCAACTCTTTGAGAGCTAAATAGAGCGGATTTTGTAGGGCGTAGGAATTGAGCCTTTTGAGTATTTGAGAAGGGACAGTGTGTTTTAGCTTGATACTGACAACTAAACGCAAAATATTGTCCCATTGCTCTTCAATAATTTTGGTGTTTATGTTAGCCCCTGCATTGATAATATAATCTTGTTGTTGTTCAATTTTCATGCCTGCAATGCCATGTAATTTTTGTAAATAAAACTCTTTTATTCTCGGCTGAAAATCAATTCCAAGCAAATAGGTCAGTGCAAAAACGGGGTCGGTTGAGCCTTGTGAATCGGTTGAATGAATGTCAGAATCTACCACATCATTGTGCATCAATCCATTGAGAACATACCAAGCCTCACGGTCAGAGGCACTGAAAGCTAAACCGTGGAAAATTTGGTGGGCATCACTAATGAAAGAGTGGTTGTAACTAAAGAAAAGACAAAAATTTCCCACAACCTCCGTAGAATTTTTCAGTTCAGATAAAATTACGTCTAAGCGATTCTCAGGCTATTCAAACCTCTATTTTGACATTCTCTTCTCAATATAATACTTCAAAGATAAATAATTGCCATACTTCAAATGGGTTTTGATGATTGTATTAATGGGTACGCCTAAACGAAAAAGCTCCTCAATCCTCTTTCTATCGGGGTCGTACATTGATTTTTGAATTGTTCCTTTTGGTTTTCCTAAGATAATCCCTTGCTCTTTTCTTGCCCTGAGTCCTGCTTTGGTTCTTTCTGAGATGAAATCTCGCTCCAATTCTGCCATCATTGAGAAAATTGTTAGCAAAATCTTATTGGTCATGTCATTTTTATTGCTTGGGTCAAGGTCAAGCCCTTGTTTGACTAAAACCAACCGACATTGCTTGACTTTAATCAACTCCTCAATAATTTCAAACACTTCTTTGATGGAACGACCTACTCTGGACAATTCTGAAACTATCACTGTATCGCCGTGGGAAACTTTGTCCAATAATTCAGTAATTCTTCTTTTTTCAACCGATTTTCTGGATGAGATTTCCACTTCTATCCATTCATCAATAAGCCATTTGCGTTCCACCACGAAACGAGCGATTAAGCTTTTTTGACTTTCTAAATGTTGCTCCATTTTCGAGACTCTTACGTAGCCAAATATCATAATTTTGGGGTGTTTTATTGTTAAGGTATTTTAATGGTATAAAGATAAATGAATACGATAGTTTTCAATGTACCTTTATTAGAGTATTATTAACACATTAAAACGACCGTTATAAAAACGATTTATTTCTCTAAAATCAGTTTAACATGGCAAATAAAGAATTTATCTCGCAACAAGCCCGTAAACGTTTTGAAGAGCCACCCCAACTTAGCGAAACAGAGCGTTCCTCTTTATTGGTGATACCTCCTTGGGCAAAATTGGCGATTGACCAAATACCAAGCCCAACCAACAAAGCTGGATTCATTTTGCAATTAGGCTACTTTCGCCTGATGGGAAGATTTTTTCATCCTAAAACCTATCCTTCAAAAGACACTGATTTTATTGTTCAAAAATTCTTAGGCGACCCTAATGAAGTTGATATCGATGAATATAAAACCAGTACCTATCACCGCCACAGAGAGATTATTTTACAAGGATTCGGTTTCAAGGCTTACACAAGTGATGGCAACATCCATGAAAACTTGCTTGACGAAGCTACCAGAATGGCGGAGTGCCGCCCAGCAAGAAATCAAACCAAGTCTTATGTTTGATAATTTAGTGGCGTATTTATGGGAAAAGCGTATTGAGATTCCTACCTATTACCAGCTCAAAACACTTATCCAAGAAGCACTTGAAACGGTTGAAAAAGAGCTTAACGACATCTTAAAACGCCATTTAACCCCACAAGATATTTTATTGTTGGATAATTTATTTCAGAAATCGCCCCTGACTAAAACAGGTTTTGGTGTGATGAAATATGAACTAACTTTGTTCAAAAAGATTCCTGAGTCGATGGAGAACCAAGAAATTCTGAAAAGAGTGGAAATGTTTATCCAAATTAAAGCTATGTACGAGCAACTCTTCCCCGTCATTAAACGACTCAATTTATCTCATACAACCATCCGATACTAGGCTGAATACGTCATTGATACCCAAACCGCCCAACTCAAAAATAACCTCTCTCAGCGTAATTTGTGGCTCATTGCCTTCATTATTCATCAATATTTTAGCCTGGTCGATGCCTTGATTTTGACCTTCCAAAAGGCGGTAAAAATGGCGTTGCATGGAAGTGAAAATCGACAACAAGGTAATTACTGGAACTCTAAACCCGTCAGAACTCGACTCACTACAACGGTTTCTTCTCATGGCATTTCTCACGCTGAAATGCTGGCTGAAATTGAAAAAATTTCTAATGAAATCCTCTTAACTGCTGAGTTTAAAATAGCACAAATCCAAGAACTGTATCGACAGAAAAAGATTAATAAAAATACTTTATTGCTTGATATTGAACGGATTAAAGAGTTGCAGGAATTGAATTCTTCCACTCAAAATAATGATGATTATTACAAAGAATTAGAAAAAGTATCGTTTCGATTACAATTAAAACTATCAGGGATGTTGGAATATTTACAGTTTTCTATGCAAAATATAAATCATCCATTACTTAAATCTATTACCTATTTTCAAGAAAATAAGTCTAACGTTACCCAGAAGAAGGATTTACCGATTGATTTTCTGAGTATGGACGAACAGCAAAGAATTTATACTAACCAAGGTAAACTCAAAGTTTCCTTGTATAAAATGTTGCTCTTCAAACATATTCAAGAACACCTGAAATCGGGGCAACTTCACGTAGAAAATTCGTATAACTATCAAGCCTATACGCACTTTTTAATTCCGATGGATAAATGGGAGAAACATCGTGAGGACTATTTACAAAAGGCAGGAGTTGCACATTTTAAAGAAGCTGGAAAAACCTTACTTGACATCAATCAGACCTTAAATCGCCAGTTTGAAAGGGTTAATCAGAACCTACCGATGAATCCTTTTATCAGTATTGATACTCACGGAAAATGGAAAACGCACAAGCCACAAGAAGATGAATTCGGCAAAGAAGAAAAACAACGATTAACCAAATTGCTCTACCCACCAGAACGCTCTGTTCCTATTTTGAGGGTTCTTTCACAAGTTCATCAACTCAGCAATTATCTTTCTTTTTTTCAGCACCATAGCCCTCTAATTAACCCTAAAAGACCACCAGAGCGTTTATTGTATGCTGCCTTGATTGGCTATGGTGAGAATATTGGTATTCTACCGATGGGCAATATCTCAGAAAATATTGACAAAAATGCCTTGGATAATGTGGCAACGCACTATTTTGATGCTGATACCTTACTCGAGGTCAATGATTACATCGTAGGCTTAACTAATCAATTACCTTTGGAAGACTTATTCAGACGAGTTTCTGGCTTTGTTCATACCAGTAGTGATGGGATGAAAGTTAATGTTTCAGGACCTTGTTTGAGGGCTTCAGAATCTTACAAATATTTTGGCAATGGCAAAGGGGTAGTAATTTATTCTCATTTGGATGAAGCGGGTCAATTAACATTTTCAACGGTCTTTTCAGCCGATGAACCCGAATCAGCCCACCTCTTGAATGGATTAACTCACAATGAATTATTAACACCTGATGCTCATTCCACCGATGACCACGGGCATTCTTTACCTTGTTTTGCTATTACCTATTTTATTGGAATTGACCTTCGACCTCGGATTGCCAATCTTAAACACAAGGAGTTATTTTCTATTGATGCCGTTTCAACTTACAAAGAAAAAAGTTATAAAATTGTGCCGCATGAAAGAGTCAATATCAACAATATCATAGAACACTGGGACGATATTTTGAGGGTAGTTTGTAGCATCAAATTGGGTCATACGCAAGCTTCTGACCTGTTTAGGAGGCTAAATTCGTATGACCGTCAGAATCCATTGTACAAGGTCCTTTCTGATTTAGGCAGGCTTTTGAGAACCATTTATATTCTCAGATATATTGACGACCTAGAAATTAGAGCTTCGGTGGAAGAAGTTTTAGCCAATGGCGAGCATGGTAACGCTTTTGCCAGAGCGGTGATTGGTAGTGAAGATTATCGCTGGCTCACGCAAAGAGAGCAACTCACGGCTGAGGGTTGTAAGCGACTGATAATGAACATTATAAACTATTACAACCACTTGTTGATGTTACAAATTTTGGACAGTTGTGCCACGCTATCGGAGCAAAAAGAGAAGCTAAAATTCATTTTACAAACCAACACTCATACGTGGTCGCATATCAACCTAAAAGGGTCTTTTGACTTTGGTAAAAAGGAGGATGAGTTACTTTTTGATTTGGATAGGTTATCAAAAATTAAATTAAGCCGCTGAGAATCGCTCAAACGTAATTTTATCCGACTCGAAAAATTCTACGGAAGTCGTGGGAAATTTTTGACTTTTCTTTAGTTGCAACCAAAGCTAAAAATAGGATTAACATGGAGAGTGATAAAATTGAAATAAACTAAAATAAACTAAAAAGGTAAAACCATGATTATCGGTAATTAACATTTAATTTTTTAAATTTTATTATCATCATTTTTCATGATTTTTTCCTTTACGATTCATTATTCATGTAATAAACTGCACTTATTTATAAATTTTATTATAAATAATATTTGTTTTGTTATATTTTTGCGTATATTTATGTGCATTACTCATAACCCTAATTTTAACCTAATAGAGTGGCGGCTCCGTTAGGTTTTTTTTTATTCTATCACTTACTCGACCAATCAACGATTCATTCGACTGACACGGTAAGCTAATATTGCAGCCGTTTTCGAGGTACTGAATTTATTTGCCAGTGCAGCCTAAAAGGTCCATGTATATACCCAACGTAAGCCTAATTCCGAGTAACCCCGTTTTGGTTTTGGAGACTAAAGAAGGTTGATTGAAGTATTTCTGAGCGTCAAAAATTACCTAACCAGTAATAAACATGAATATTCAGGTTCAACGCATTTAAAAGTACAATAAAACTGCTTGGAAAAATACAAATTGAGCTTATTTTGGATAATGAAAAAAGATTCAATTTAAGATAAAACCTAAAAATGAAGTATTTATGTTAACATAAACCTAAAACC
>JANXRS010000264.1 GCA_025356745.1 Arcicella sp. | reverse complement strand
GTTCATCATACGGAATAGCATACTTTTTTTCAAGCGGATTAAAAAGTTTTGAATAATCTAAAACTTTTACACCCTTTTGCTTTAATAAATTGATAATCAAGGAACTATTAACCGTGGTTGGATAAATGATTACGTAAAAATTATCATTCCCAAATTGTTTTTTATAATCTCTTGAAGCCTCTGCCATCACTTCGGCAGTCAATTCATAATCTTGTTCTGTAATTTTAAAAGGGTACCCAATTTTGAATAATTTCAGGATATTACTTTTTAGTAATTGACTAAAAACCCAACTTCTAAATTTTCGAGTATCTTTAATTAATCCATCGTGTTTCAGTTGGTTTCCAACCTTATAAAAATAAGGAACTTCTCCTCCATTATACCCAAAATTTGTTAGCGTTCCAAGCACTCGATTTACATGATCATTGATATAAACGTAAAAAGCTATGCCAGTGTTTTCTTTAACATTTTTTTTCCCCTCTTCAGTCTCTAAACGTGCCAACATTTGGTGTGGTCCATAACCGCTATACGCAAAATTATAAGCCCTAAATGAACTATCAAACTTAGCAAAATAATAGGGTAAAGTTTCATTGTTTTGAACTCCTTCGCCAAAAGTCATTGAACAGCCATAAAATTGAGCATATTTTGTCCGAGGCTTTGTGGTATCTATTGGCGTGATTCTCAAGCTATTAGTATCTGTTGAATAAGTGATACTATAAATAATCTGTCCATCCTTCGTGCGTGTTCCCGTGTGAGTCGTATTTGGTTTTGGTTTGTATCCCAAATCTTTATCAAACATCATAGAGTGGGTTGGTCCTTCGATGTGTGGAGCATTTTTGGCTTGAGTTTTCAAGACAATTCCGCAAATCCATTCCAAGCAAAAAATAGTCAAAACAAGCATTAAACTCGACATCAACAAGTTCTGTAACCAACCAATTTTTTGTTTAAAAGCGTACCAAAATGAATATACTAAAAATAGGTAAAAAGCATATTTAGCGAGCGGAGCAAAATTGATTCCTGCTACAATTCCATTGCCATCTCCTTGCAACAAATCAAGTACGAGCAATCCCATAAAACAGAGGAGACACACTAATAAAAGTAAAAATATAGTACGAAAAATATTCATTTCTTAATCTAATTTAAACTCATCTTTCCAATCATCTTTTTCAGTCCATTCTGGTTGATTTCTCTTATCAAAAATAAAATTACCAATCACCAGATAGTCCATTTCTGTACGCATAAGACACTTATAAGCGTCTTCAGGGGTACAAACGATAGGTTCGCCACGTACATTGAAGCTGGTATTCACAACCAAACCATACCCTGTTTGTTTTTTAAATTCATTAATCAAAGTCCAATATCTTGGATTGGTTTCTTGGTGAACCGTTTGAATACGAGCCGAGAAATCAATGTGGGTAATTGAAGGTAAATCTGAACGGAGATAATATAATTTCTCCATTAAAGGCAAAGAACGATAATTTTCAGGTAATTCTTTTCTACGACTTTTCTGAACGTTATGCACCAATAACATATAAGGCGAATTGCCTTCTAATTCAAAATATTCAGCTGCGTCTTCCGCCAAAACCGAAGGGGCAAAAGGACGAAATCCTTCCCGATACTTGATTTTTAGATTCAATTTCTTCTGCATCTCTTCATTTCGAGCATCTCCTAAAATACTACGTCCACCCAAAGCCCGAGGACCAAATTCCATCCTTCCTTGAAACCAGCCAACTACATTTCCGTCTGCCAAAGCAGTGGCAGTTTTTGCAGCCAATGGTTCAAAGTCTTCATAATGTGTGTGAACAGCATTGTATCGTTTCGCCATTAAACGAGTGTCCACATCCGAAAATTCGGGTCCTAAATAAGAACCTTTCATTGAATCAATGGCATTTATATCAACCTTACGTTCTTGTGCAAAGTAAATATATTCACCCACTAAGGCAGCACCCAAAGCTCCTCCAGCATCACCAGCAGCGGGTTGGATATAGACATTTTTAAAAATCTTTTCGTTCTGTAATTTTCCGTTTGCCACACAGTTTAGTGCAACACCACCTGCTAAACAAATGTTATCAGAACCCGTTAAACGTTTGGCTTCTTTTGCCATTAAAATAACGATTTCTTCGGTAACGATTTGGGCAGCCAAAGCAAAATCACAGTGTTCGGGTTGCAGATTTGTTTCAGATTCACGACGAGCAAAACCGAAAAGTGCTTCCCATTTTTTATCTTTCACCATACGTAAACCCGTAGCATAATCAAAGTAATCTTGATTCAACCAAATTGAGCCATCTGGCTGAATATCAATTAGTTTTGTTCGAATAATATCTGCATACCGCAAAGTATTAGCTGAATTAGGATCACCATAAGGAGCTAATCCCATTAATTTATATTCACCTGAATTAACTTTAAAACCCGCAAAATAAGTAATCGCAGAATACAATAATCCTAATGAATGGGGAAATTGTAATTCCTTCAAAATGGTCATATCTTTTCCCTTGCCATGACAAATTGAAGCGGTTGCCCACTCGCCCACACCATCAATCGTGAGAACGGCTGATTCTTCGAAAGGGGAAGGATAAAAAGCACTTGCAGCGTGTGAAAGGTGGTGTTCTGGGAAGAGTAATTTTACTTTCTTCTTATCGAATTCGCCAATCTTGAAAAGTTCTTCATACAACATTCTTTTCAAGAACATTTTTTCCTTCAACCAAACTGGAATTGCGGTTAAAAACGAGCGAAGTCCACTCGGAGAGAAAGCATAGTAAGTTTCCAATAAACGCTCAAATTTCAAGAGCGGTTTGTCGTAAAAAACGATAGCGTCTAATTTATCTAAAGTCAGTCCCGATTCCATTAAGCAATATTCAACGGCTTTTGTAGGAAATGCGGGATCGTGTTTAATTCGTGTAAAGCGTTCCTCTTGAGCGGCGGCGACAATTTCCCCATTTTGTGTAATAGTTGCCGCTGAGTCGTGGTAAAATGCTGAGATTCCTAATATATTCATGAAATAGTTTTATGGGTAATTAAAAAACAAAAGTACGATTTATTGATTGGAAAAGGCAATTATTGAAGTGGGATCAGGTTCAACGCATTTAAAAGTACAATAAAACTGCTTGGAAAAATACAAATTGAGCTTATTTTGGATAATGAAAAAAGATTCAATTTAAGATAAAACCTAAAAATGAAGTATTTATGTTAACATAAACCTAAAACCAG
>JANXRS010000361.1 GCA_025356745.1 Arcicella sp. | reverse complement strand
GGTTTTAGGTTTATGTTAACATAAATACTTCATTTTTAGGTTTTATCTTAAATTGAATCTTTTTTCATTATCCAAAATAAGCTCAATTTGTATTTTTCCAAGCAGTTTTATTGTACTTTTAAATGCGTTGAACCTGAATCGGATTGCTTTATTGGTAAGAAATCATGTGGAAGCCAAGCGATATTTGACTTTCAAATATCCCGCATATTCTGAAAAATTGTCCGAATCAAGTCGAAAAACATTGGAATTTCAGGGTGGGGAAATGACCCAAGATGAAGCTCAAACGTTTGAAAAAATGCCAATGTTCGAGTTATATTTAAAAATGAGAGAGTGGGATGATCGAGCAAAAGAGGTTGAAATAAAGAATGCTACGATAGATTTTTATAAAGATTTAGCTTTTACACATCTTGCTTACACGCTTGTTTGAGGTTTTAAACTACAAGCTAAAACCGCAAAATAAAATCCTGGTTGGGTTGATTTTTTCTGAAAAAAACTAAACCTACATAAAATAAATCTATTGAAATTGTTACCTCTGGATGATTTTTGATAACCTGCCAAGCCTCGTGCATTTCGGTTGACCAATGAATATCGTCAAAGACAAAAACACTTTCATCATTTGCTTTTTTTAGGCACATTTCAAAATATTTTACAGTTGGCTCAAAGCGATGATTGGCATCAAAAAATGCAAAGTCTAATTGCTTAATTTGGGCTAATTTTTGAGCTAAAGTTTCGTCAATATTTCCAACAATTATTTCAATATTTTTGCAGTCTAATTCCTCAAAATTATCTCGAGCAATTTTTGCTGTGGCAGGACATCCTTCAAAGGTGAAAATCTGTGAAGATTCGTAAGCCTTTGATTCATAAATAGTTGTGATTCCTAAAGACGTTCCTAAATCGAAAATGGTGGAAGGTTTGAAATGCTGAATTAAGCGAAAAAGAAGTTTTCCGAATTTGGGGTTTTTCTCTGCACTTTTGGTAATTTGACGAATTTCTCTTTGATTAGTTTTATAAATTCTTGAGCCAGCTCCGAAGTCTGTAATTTCAATAATTGAGCGATTTTTCAGCAATTTTTTTCGTAAATTCTCGATTGCTAAGAATGAAGGAAATTGGTTTTTTGCTTGAATAATTTTGGTATAAAGTTCAAAAACAAAAGGAGAATGAAGGGAATGTTCGTTTTTGGAAGCAAAAAGGAATTGGAAATAATATTTTATCATTAATTATTGATGCGACCGTCGCTCGGTTAGATTTTAGGTTTTAGATGTTCGGGTGAGTTTGAATTTCTGCTTTGTTCAACTTAACGAACATCCAACATCGAAAAACGAACCTCGAAACAAATTAATTCAATCGAAAAGGAGCAATTAAATTAAAATCTGGAATAACTACGTTGAAGTTTTTTCCATCATAAATACGCTCCATTTTATATGAACCAGCCATTTTTCCCATTGAAGTATTCAAATTACAACCCGAAGAATACTCATAACTCTGCCCAGGTTCAAGCGTGGGTTGCTGTCCGACAACGCCTTCTCCTTCAACTTCACGTAATTGCCCGTTGGCATCGTAAATATACCAATGACGACGTAAAAGCCTAACCGTGAAATCGCTTTCGTTCTGAATTCTTATGTGATAAGAAAAAACAAAGTGAGCTTGAAAAGGGTTTGAATATTCAGGCTGGAACTCTGTCTGAACACTAATTTTTACACCGTTTGTGATGGATGAAACCATTTTATAATTTGGTAAAATACTATTAATCGTTTATTTATCGAAATTTACGTGATAAGTAGTATAATGTCAATTTCTTTTTTAAAATTCCTGAAATTGTCATTAGAAACTTAGAGTATTTTACTTTCTTAATCTGACAAGATGCAGAAAAAATAAGATAAATTTAATAAACGGCTATTCTTAAAATATAAATATACAAAGATATACTATTTATATCTGAATAATTTTCTTTAAAATATCCAAATAAAATCTCTTTTCATTGAACTTTGCCTTGAATTAAAACCCATCATTTTCCAAAAGAACTTAAATAATGAATTTAACTGAATTAGAAAAATTATTTCCGACAGAGGAACAAATTCCAGCGGAATATAATTTAACCGAACCCATCGAACAACGTGAATATTTAGTTAACGGTGAGATGAGAACGTGGGAAGGTAAAACACAAGATGTTTGGTCGCCTATTTATGTGAAAACGGAGAATGGTTTAGAGCAAAAACGTATTGGTTCATACCCAATTACAGACCCTGCCGATGCCATGGAAGTATTGGATGCAGCCGTGAAAGCCTTCAATAATGGCCGTGGCGAATGGCCCTCAATGTCGGTATCTCAAAGAATTGATGCCGTTGAAAAATTTACCCAAAAAATGATTGCCAAACGAGTCGAAGTTGTGAAACTTTTGATGTGGGAAATTGGTAAATCTTTGGGCGATTCTCGGAAAGAATTTGATCGTACAGTTCAATATATTTATGATACTATCGGTGCTTTGAAAGACATTGATAGAACTTCTTCGAGGTTTATGATTGAGGAAGGTATTATCGGGCAAGTTCGCCGTTCACCTTTGGGCGTTGTGTTGTGTATGGGACCTTTTAATTACCCTTTAAATGAAACATTTACCACTTTGATTCCTGCTTTGATTATGGGAAATGTGGTATGTTTCAAACCTCCGAAACACGGTACTTTACTTCATTATCCACTGTTGGAAGCCTTCCGTACCTCATTTCCTGCGGGCGTAATTAATACCGTTTATGGTCGTGGAAACTCGGTGGTTCCTCAAATGATGGAATCAGGTAAAATTGATGTTTTGACGTTGATTGGTTCATCAAAAGTGGCTGACCAATTGAAAAAACTTCATCCAAAAGTGAACCGTTTACGGGCTATTTTAGGACTTGATGCCAAGAATGCAGCCATAATTACAAAAAGTGCTGATTTAGAATTAACCGTTAAAGAGTGTATGTTGGGGTCATTGTCTTTTAATGGACAAAGATGTACGGCATTGAAAATGATGTGGGTTCACGAATCTTTGGTGGAGGCATTTAATGCTCGAATGGCAGAAGAAATTGGAAAATTGAAAGTAGGATTAATGTGGGACAAAGGGGTAAATATTACGCCCCTTCCAGAGCCAAATAAACCAGCATATTTGAAAGAATTAATTGATGATGCTAAAGCTCATGGAGCAAGTGTAATCAATGAAAATGGTGGAGATTCTGTAAAGTCGTTCGTCTATCCCGCTTTGATTTATCCCGTTAATAAGGATATGAAAATTTGGAATGAAGAGCAATTTGGACCCGTAGTTCCTGTGGTTTCGTTTTCAGATATTCAAGAGCCAATTGATTACTTAATTCAGTCATCGCATGGGCAGCAAGTTTCAATTTTCAGTACAGATATTACACAAATTACTGAATTAATGGACGTTGCGGTTAATCAAGTTTCAAGAGTTAATCTAAATTCTCAGTGTCAGCGTGGACCTGATACGTTTCCATTTACGGGTCGTAAGGATTCGGCAGAAGGAACACTTTCTGTTACAGCGGCTTTACGTTCATTCTCAATCAGAACGGTTGTTGCCACGAAAGAAACGGCTGAAAATAAAGCAATAATTAATCAAATCGTTGAAAATCAGGAATCTAACTTTCTTTCTACGAAGTTTATATTTTAACATATTATAATAAATATTGTATTAAAATGGGAAAGTCCGCTTAAAATTTTAAGCGGACTTTCCCATTTTAAAGATATATACAAATTTACTCATGGCATGACTCAGCCCGTAAACTGCTGGCAATAAACAAGTTATTGTCAGTCATGCCATGAGTATTCTGCTACGACCTAAAACAAATTAATTCCTTAGTTATTTGGAAGCACAATTGTTACAGAAGTCCCAGTATTTACTTCAGAATGCGAATTGAGTTGTCCTTGCAAAAAATTAACCCTTGAATGAATATTATTCCATCCATCACCTTCTATTTTAGTTGCTTTTTCATGAAATCCAATTCCATCATCTTCAACTGTAATCGTAAAATTTTCACTTGAAAAAATAATTTGAATCAATATTTCATTCGCATTAGCGTGTTTCAATGAGTTGGTAGCGAGTTCTTGGATAATCCGATAAATCATTAAGTTTTTGTTAATTCCTAAATCAACTGGTTGCCCAAAATGTTGAAAAATAATGGTCGGCTTTACAATACTATATCTCGAAACAAAGTCCTGCAATGCCCCAATTAACCCAAAATTTTCTAAAGCATGAGGTTGCAAATTTCCCGATATTGTTCTTACTTCCGAACAAGTGTCATCTATGAGCTGGGTAATTTTTTCAGTAGAGGTACCCTTTCCCATTAAAAATTTAATCCTCGAAAGCATCGTTCCAACCCCATCATGAAGTTCTCTTGAGATTCTCTGGCGTTCCAATTCTTGACCATTAATTAGTGCGTTAAGCGTTCCGATGTGCATATTTTTATCCAATTCTATACCCTTCATTTTACTTATTCTTCTTCTGTTCAGAAAGGCAATGAAAAGTAGCGTTAATGATATTGAAGTGAGAATTAATAATCCTAAATACATTTGTTGCCTAAACCTGACTTTTTCTAATTCAATGTCCGTTAATCGTTTTTGAAGGGCAATTCTTGAAACCACCAAACGTTGCTTTTCCATGAGATTATATTCACTAAAGGAGCGAAAATCTGACTCTATTTTTGAGAAATAAATAAATTCTACTGTTTGTTTCGCCTTAATAGCATACTCATTTGCTTTTGAGTAATTCTTTTTTAAAAAGTAATAGTTTTGCAAATTATCGTAAACTTCTTTTTTTAGTTGATAAAGATTAATATTCGCTTCCACAATATTTTCGCTCCCTTTTAATGCTTCAAATCGTGCATCTTGATTGCCAAGACTTTCATAACATTTTGATTTAAAATAGAGAGATACGGCCTCTAACCAATCAATTTTTAAGCGTTTTGCAATTTTATAACTGGCTTCAATATGAATTAATGCTTGTTTATAGTTTTTCAGTCTTCCGTAATAGTCTGAATAAGCCGAATGTAAACTTCCTGCATACATCTCAGATTTTACAATTTTATTTAACATTTCAGATCTTTGCAAAATCGGGCGTGCAGCTTCAAAATTATTTTCGTGAATATAAATGTTTGCTAAATTAATTGAATGACCAATTTCGGTTTCGGGTTCATTGTGTTCTCTAAAATATTTTACTGCCCCTCCAATATACTCTTGGGCAAAATTTTTCATAAAAGCTCTGTCCATCAGATGCGAACCAATCGCACCACGTAAATTATAATAATGGTGATAATCTTTTATCGAAAGAAAACATTCCATACTTTTTCGTAGATTAGTGATGGGAGAATTGTTGTTTTCACCAGCTTTTTCTTCATTCTTTGCATAAGCCCAATAAGTATATCCCAAACCGAGCGTATCGTGCAAAGTTTGATACTTATAAAGCATACTATCCAATTGTCTTTTTGAATAGCTATCATCTACGTTAGGATATTTATTTTGTGCTAATACATGATGGTATGGTATTATGTTTATAAAAAATAATACTAATATTGTGTCCTTAAATTTTGTCTTCATAAACCCGATTTATAAATAGCATACTATGATTAAAATATTATTAGTAGATGACCACAAAATTTTCACCGAAGGTGTAGCATCGCTACTTTTGCATGAGCCTGATTTTGAAGTAGTTGGGGAATGTCAAAAAGTCGAGCAAGTTAAGGATTTTTTAAAAAAAATATCCATTGATGTTATTTTATTAGACATTAATCTCGGTGGAGAAAGTGGCTTGGATATTTGCAAATTTATTGTTGAACATAATCCCTCAATAAAAATATTAGCGATGTCAATGTACAACGATGAGAGTTTTATCACTCGAATGATGAAAAATGGAGCATCAGGCTATATATTAAAAAACACCAGTGCCGACGAATTATTAAAGGCTATTAGAACCGTATATCAAGGAAAATTATACCAAAGTGCGGAAGTACTTGAAGTTATTTTGAGAGGATTATCCCGACAAAAACAACAAGAAAGGAGTCTTTACCAAATTCGTTTCACTCGTCGTGAAAAAGAAGTTTTAGACTTAATAGCCAAAGGTAAAACAACGAGAGAAATTGCTAATCATTTATTCTTGAGTGAGAAAACAATTGAAACACATCGAAGTAATTTATTTTCTAAATTCGATGTAAAAAACGTAACAAGCCTACTCAAAATAGCGGCTGAATACGGCTATGTATGAAACCTGATTTACCAGCAATAGCTAGCAGTCAAACTATACAGTAGGTTGAAAGGCTTTGTTAATTCAATTTGTTTTAGCTGTACAATTAGCAACAATTGATTTTATAATCCTATCATTTGGTTTTTTTCTTTGAACCTAATTCAAACCTCTGTCGATACGTCAAAAATAGACTCTCTGAATGTTCAAAATCTTTATTATTGAAATCAAAATAAGGTTCAAATCTAAACGTTAGGTATAAATTATCAATAATCTTCCAGTCTCTCATTGCTCTGATTATCAGAATATTACGATATTTTTCAACTACTTTTCCATAATTATAAGTTCTGCCAACGGACTGATATAAATCGCCCCCTGCATCCGACGTATAACCCGTTGAATTCCAATAACTAAGCATTATATTTATGAATTTTGACTCAGCCGTTAGGTTTAAATATATTCCTGAACCATCTGGAAAAAAGGGATGATAATTTGAGTTCTGCCGATAGCCCACAAAATAATTTTGAATTCTTATTTTCTGTAAAAAACCTTTCATCCGCCATTCAGCTTCCATTCCAATTGCCGCATTGATATTTGTAATTACTTGCCCTGTATCTTTTGTGGTTTGTCCTCCTCGGTGCTGAAAAGTTAACTGTATAGGAATAGATAAATAAAAATTTGGTTTTGCTATCAATTTTTTGTTCCAAGATAACCCCGCAAAGATTTCTTCCTTAAAATCAGAGCCATTATAAATCATCTTTTGCCAGTCAATCCAAGAGTCGAAAAAGGTGTTTTTTTTGCGTTTTGTATATTGCAAACCAGTCTCTTGACGGTTCAAAATTACTCGCTCAGGATTCATCATTGGTTCAATTAAATGATGGTTCAATTGACCCTCTAAATTTCCAAATAAAAATTGTGAATGCTCCTTTTGGATTTTTACCGTAAATATGGGTTGAACGCTTGTAAAAGCGGTATTTCCAAAATCTTTTCGGGTAAAAATGCCTGCCTCTATTTGCACATTTGGAGCAGGTTGAAAGACCATTTTTGGAGAAAAAATATTACCAAAAAGTGTGTATCCATCAGCAACTTTTAGGAAGTATTCGTTGTTCTTAATATACGAGAAACTCTCGAATTGAAAAGACAATTGTTGTGATTTTGTGGAATCAAGATGTTGGAAAGTTTCCAACGTGTTATTGTTTAACTGTGCCTTTATTCCGAAGGGCAACAATAACAGGCATACAATGGTTATTTGTAATTTTCGATTTATCATTTCATGGCAAAATACTTTATATTTGTTGGAATTCTTGTAAATTCACCCTTAATATTTTTTAGAAACCTTAAAAATTAAATATGGCAAAGCAACAAGCGGAAGCAGCTAACCCTGCTAATGAAAAACTTAAAGCATTACAGACTACGCTGGAAAAATTAGATAAAGCATACGGAAAAGGAACTGTAATGCGGTTATCTGACACAAAAGTAATGGACGTTCCCGTTATTTCTACTGGCTCATTGGGGCTTGATTTGGCATTAGGTGTGGGTGGTGTTCCTCGTGGGCGTGTAGTTGAAATTTATGGACCAGAATCGTCTGGTAAAACAACTTTGACGATGCACTGTATTGCAGAAGCTCAAAGAGCGGGTGGTTTAGCAGCCTTTATTGATGCTGAACACGCTTTCGATAAAGGATATGCAGAAAAATTAGGGATTGACACTAGTCAATTGCTTATTTCTCAACCAGATAACGGTGAGCAGGCTTTGGAAATTGCTGAACAATTAATTGCTTCAGGAGCCATTGACATTGTAGTGATTGACTCAGTGGCAGCACTCGTTCCAAAAGCGGAATTAGAAGGTGATATGGGAGATTCTAAGATGGGATTACAGGCCCGTTTGATGTCGCAAGCACTTCGTAAATTAACGGGGGTTATCAACAGAACGGGTTGTTGCGTTATTTTTATTAACCAACTTCGTGAGAAAATCGGTGTAATGTTCGGTTCTCCAGAAACTACAACGGGTGGAAATGCTTTGAAATTTTATGCTTCAGTTCGGTTAGATATCCGTAGAATCGGTCAAATTAAAGATGGTGACCGTGTTATCGGAAACCGTACTCGTGTGAAGGTGGTAAAAAATAAGGTTGCACCCCCATTTAGGGTAGTTGAATTTGACATTATGTATGGTGAAGGTATTTCAAAAGCTGGCGAAGTTTTAGATTTAGCTGTAGAAATGGAAGTTGTTAAAAAAGCGGGTTCATGGTTTAGTTTTGAGACAAACCGTTTGGGGCAAGGTCGTGATGCAGTGAAAGAAATGTTGAAAGACAATCAAGAATTATTAGATATTTTGGAAAAACGTATTAAAGATAAAATTAAAGGAAATGAAAATGCTCTTTTGGATACGAATGAACCAAATATTGAAGACGATGGTGAGCCAGAATAGATTATTTATAAGTTAAGTTAGACGGATGAATACTTTTGACGGTCTAATTATCGTCTAATCTTAATTATAATTTTTATTTCAAAAAGGAGAAAATCGAAAGGTTTTCTCCTTTTTTGTTAGTATTTTCACTTCAAACTCCCAATTCTAAACTTCGCATTCTAACTAATGTCTATCCACAAAAAACGTCGTAAAGTAGCAATTTGCCATAATTGCCATACTATTTTAAGGCTGGAAAATAACTTTTGTCCTCATTGTGGACAAGAAAATCATGATTTAAAAGTGCCAATTGAAATACACAATAAATAAAAAAGTGTCAATTTGAATTTCTCAAATTGACACTTTTTTATTTGCTCTAATTTATAACCATTTCTCCATCACAATAAATTCTAAGTACAGTTTGGGTTCTCCAAAATCGGGGTTATCCATAGGAAAAGGTTTTGTCTCGCCAGTCTTCACATATCCGTGTCGTTCATACCATAAAACAAGTTCAAAACGAATAGAAATAACGGTCATTTCGATTTTAGAAATTCCTTTCTCTTTAGCAAATATTTCCGCTGATTTTAATAACTTTTTACCAATTCCACTTCCTTGTAATTCAGGAGAAACCGTCAGCATCCCTAAATACAAGGCATTTTCTTTCTCAACCAACATCATACAACCCAATATTTGTTCTGCTTCGGTGTATTTTAAAATAAAAGTATCGGTTTTTCGGATATTTTGAATAAGTTCTTCTTCAGTGATTCTTATTCCTCCCAACAAATGTTCTTCTGTTGTCCATCCTTTTTTTGAAGATTCTCCTCGGTAAGCTGAATTTACCAAAATATTCAAGGCTAAAACATCCTCTACTGTTGCTCTTATAATCATATTTTCTTTAATTTAACTAAATAATTTAGCCACATAAAATGCCGCCCCCGCCGCCAAAGCACCAATCAACATCACTTTAAAAGCCCCTTGAATCGCATTTTGACCCGTAACTTTGCTCTTGAAATACCCAAAAATAAATAACGTTATTAAAGTTACAACAATCGAATAATTGAGTGCAACATGAGCATCATTTAGAAAAAAATAAGGAGAAAGCGGGATAACTCCACCCATAATATAAGAAATTCCAATCGTTAAGGCAGAATCTCTAGCACGGTTAATATCAGGTTTTTCTAAGCCTAATTCAAACTTCATCATAAAATCTACCCATTTGTCTTTATCTTTAGAAAGAGCCTCTACGACCAAGTTTTGAGCATTTTCATCTAATCCATAATGAGCAAAAACTTCCTTTACTTCCTCTTTTTCAGTTTCTGGTACTCGTTCAACTTCTTCATACTCACGTTTAAGTTCTGCGTCATAGTGTTCAACTTCGGTTTGTCCTGCTAAATATCCACCCAAACCCATGGCAATTGAACCAGCCACAATTTCAGCAATTCCCGCCGTTGTGATTATCCCCGTACTTGCAACCGCACCCGACAAGCCCGCCGCCAAAGCAAAAGGAACTGTAAGACCATCAGCCATGCCAATAACCACATCTTTTATAAAATCTGAACTCTGTAAATGTCTTTCCATAATTTTATTTAGTACCGACTTTCTGCCTCTTGCAAGAGCACAATATTTCAAAATAAACTCCCCTAATTCATTGGTTATTCCGCCAATTACCACTGTATTTACTTCTTTTACAGAAAACATTAGAGACAAATTTTTTGGAATTTACATTAATAATTTTCCAGAAACAATAGTAAAATTTTGTGAAAAAAAGTAGGAGAATTTTATGAATACAAAAATGAATTTTTCACGGTTATTGAGATATTTTTTTGAAATTTGAGTAGTCAATTTTGACAAAAATAACGATAAATGACCGACTGACTATAAATTTTGTCTAAAAACAACCAAATTTGATTAATAACGGTAATTTTTCTTTGGAATCTGATTTACTATTCAAATATTTACAGTCAGAAGTTGAATGAAAGGTTATTAATGATAATTTACTGACTTTATATTAGACTTTTATTAACACTTTTTTACTATTAACTAATTTTAAAATTAACAAATTCATGAAAAAGATTATTGCAATTTCCGTATTACTTTATGGTTTATTCATTGCGAGTCCAGCGTTGAACGCACAAACCGACACAAAACCAAAGAAAGAGAAAAAAGCTTCGGCAACTGAAGTCGATAAGACTACAAAAGATGCTGAAAAAGAAGCGAAGAAAAAGACTAAGGATGTCAATGTCAAAGATACCAAGGATGCTGAAAAAGAAGCTAAGAAAAAAGCGAAAGATGAAGCAAAAATATCACCAATTGATGTAACGAAGGGTGATAAAAAAGAGAAAATGACTGCCGAAGAAAAGGCCACCAAAAAAGCTGAAAGAGAGGCAAAAAAAGCTGAAAAAGTAGCTGATGTTAAAACTGCGGATACTAAGAAAGTTGCAGACAGAAATTCAACGGTAAAACCTGAACCTACGAAGGTTGTAAAAAAAGCTGACAAGGCGACTGAAAAAGTTGCGACTGGTGATGATAAAATTTCTGGAAAAGACGATAAAGGTCGTACAATCTACGAAGGTGCACGTGGAGGACGTTATTATATCAATTCAAATGGTAATAGAACTTACGTAAAAAAAGATAATTAATATTTAATTGCTAATTGTCAATAACTTACAAATGAAAGAGGCTATCAAATTAAATTTGATAGCCTCTTTTTGCTAATAACTATTTATCAGTAACTATTCCTCCTCTCCAACGTATCTTTTTTCTTTAATAAATTTAGCGACAAGCATGAAAATAATTACTTCAATGAACATCAATTTTACAAAAAGCCAGTAGTAAGCAGAACCTTGATATTGAGCAAAATAACCGCCTTCTGAAATACTTCTATTCATTAATGCAACTAAATAGTTACCTAGTGAAACTGTCAAAAGACCAATGGCAGCCATCGTACTTTTCATGTATTTAGGCGAGTTTGTATAAGCGTATTCCAGACAAGTAACCCATACTAAAATTTCACCCCAAGCTAAAATCATATACCCAAAAATTTGCTTCCAAACTGATGGATGTCCTCCTAAGTCTATACTGTCTTGAATTTGTGCGATAATGACAAAAGATAATCCTGTAAAAATTAGTCCCGCTCCAATTTTACGAAGTGGAGTAAGTTTTAAGCCTAATTTTTCACATAATGGATAAATTCCGTAAGTAAATATGGGTAGAAAACTTACTAAAAATACAGGATTTGCCAATTGAACTTGCGAAGGCAAAGCCACAAGGCCATTGAATAAAGTCAAATCTAATTTCTGAGCTTGAAGTACCCATTCCGCTAAATTTTGATCCCACATTGCCCAAAATAAAGGGATGAAGGCAAATACAACCAACACTCTTCCTGCCGCAGCCAAACCTTCTTTCATTTTTTGAGCATTAAAACTGATGCCTGATGGAAGAACTTTGATGTATTTCTTACGTCCTAACCAAAAAATGAATGTTGCTAGTGCCATTAAAATTCCAGGAACGCCAAATGCTACTGATGCACCATATTTAACGTATAAAATCGGTATGAAAAAATTAGACAAAACCGAACCAGCATTGATTGAAAAGTAGAACCAACCATAAATTTTTGACATTAAATGTTCATTACTTTTATCAAATTGGTCGCCAACGTTCGCTGATACACACGATTTTATGCCGCCAGCCCCAATAGCAATGAGTGTTAAACCGTATCCAAACCAAGTTAAATCCTTGTCAAAAAGAGCTAAGAAAAGGTGTCCAACGCAATAGATTACAGAGACATACAAAATCACTTTGTATTTGCCAAAAAACCAGTCTGCCAAAATTGCTCCGAATAAAGGTGTGAAATAAGCTAAAGATACAAATAAATGAACTTGCTCATTTGATTTTGCTTCTGCAACGGCTTCAAGTGCGGAGCTGCCCGTCGGGTTAAAAAATTGAGCTACTAAGAATATAGATAAAATAGACCTCATTCCGTAAAAGCTAAACCGTTCAGCGGCTTCATTACCAATAATATAGGGTATAGCTTTGGGATACTTCTCTGATTTAACTATTTCGGATTCAGTGGATGTTGATGACATAGTTCTTGTATTAAGGAAAAATGAATGTTTATGATGAAAAGGTTATTATTTGTTATTCCAAAATTGTGCTAATTTAATGTGATTCAACTTTGGAAACAATTTTATAATTTTCTCAAAAGATATTTTATATCTTATATTTTGTATTATTTCAATAATTTTCATTGAAAAGTGTTAAAAACGTTGTCTTTAACCTATAATATGTTTTTTGAATCAAATTATACTTATATCGTTTCTGTATAAAATAGTCACTCAATTACTGAATCACCAAATCACTAACTGGTTAAACGTGAAACATTTTGTGGAACACTTTTTTGCTTATGTGGATGGAATGATGGATATTTGGAGTTGAGAATCAGAAACAACTAAAAATGGGTAAAATAATTGCCATAGCCAACCAAAAAGGTGGCGTAGGAAAAACCACAACCACTATCAATTTAGCGGCAAGTCTGGCTGCCTTGGAGTTCAGGACACTCATCGTGGACGCTGACCCACAGGCTAATTCTACGTCAGGATTGGGGTATAATCCGAAAGGAATTGAAAATTCAATTTACGAATGTATGGTTGATGGTGTGCTAGCTCAGGACATTATTATTGCTACTGATTTGCCGTATCTGCATATCATTCCTTCTCATATTGACTTAGTAGGTGCTGAAATTGAGATGATTAACCTTCGTGACCGTGAACAAAAAATGAAAGAATCGTTGAAACCCATTAGGGATAATTATGATTTTATCATTGTTGATTGTTCGCCCTCTTTAGGTTTAATTACAATTAATGCCCTGACGGCAGCAGATTCCATCATTATTCCTGTACAATGTGAATATTTTGCTTTGGAAGGTTTGGGTAAATTATTGAATACCGTAAAAATTATTCAATCTCGCCTCAATACAAATCTTGCCATTGAAGGAATTCTTTTAACAATGTATGATTTGCGGGTTCGTCTCTCAAATCAGGTTGTGGCAGAAGTTACCGCACATTTTCACAATATGGTTTTTAATACCATAATTCCTCGAAATATTCGTCTCTCTGAATCTCCAAGTTTCGGCGTTCCTGCCATCGCCCACGATTCTGAAAGTAAAGGAGCAATCAGTTATCTGAATCTTGCCCGTGAAGTTTTGGCAAAAAATGGATATGTTACACAAGAATAGGATTTTTAGGTGGTAGGTATGAGGTAGTAGGTATGAAGTAGTAGGTATTAAATATTAAGTATGAGGACTTCAATATCCTTAATTTTATATTTCAAACCCGATACATTTACCTCATACCTACTACCTCATACCCACTACCTAAAATCCTCATACCTAAAAAAATATGAGTAAAGTAGAAATTCCAGTAATGAAAAAACGTGTCGGATTGGGTAGAGGTTTAGGAGCTTTACTCCAAGATTCCGATGAAGTGAATAACGTACAGCCTCGTCAGCCAGTATTGCCTCTTGAACGGCCGTTTCGTATGGAACAAATAAGTTCAATGAATGAAATTTCGTTGGATTTAATTGAGACAAATCCATATCAACCCCGTACGCACTTTGACGAAGAAGCACTCAACGAATTAGCCGATTCTATTAAAGTACAAGGAATTATTCAGCCAATTACCGTTCGTCAAATTGGTCCGAATAAATTCCAACTAATTTCTGGTGAACGTCGTTTGCAAGCCTCTAAACGAGCAGGTTTAACGAGTATTCCTGCGTATGTAAGAACGGCAAATGACCAACAAATGCTTGAAATGGCATTAATTGAGAACATTCAGCGTGAAAACCTGAACTCAATTGAAATTGCCCTTTCTTATCAACGTTTGATTACAGAATGTTCTTTAAAGCAAGAAGAATTAGGTGACCGTGTGGGTAAAAATCGTACAACGGTAAATAACTATATCCGTTTACTAAAATTACCCGATGTTATTCAAGTGGCTTTGCGAGACATGAAAATCTCGATGGGACACGCCCGTGCTATTATCAATATTACGGATAGAGAACAACAATTAGAAATTTTTAAAAAGATTATTGCTGATGATTGGTCAGTTCGTAAAGTTGAAGAAGCCGTAAGAGATTTAGCAGATGCTAATTTGGTAAACTCTGCCAAAAAAGCCATTGGCGGAGGCGTTAAACAGGAAATTAGAAGTTTGCAATTCCGTTTACAAGCCTATTTTGGAGCAAAAGTTGTGGTGAAAGCAGATGAAAAGGGTAGAGGAGAAATCAAAATACCTTTCACCTCACAGGAAGATTTAGATAAAATTTTATTGGCGATTAAGGCTTAAAATTTCTTAAATCGTTTCAATCAACGGAATATAAACGGTAATTTTGCGTTTAATTTTTAAAAAATTTAGATGAAAAAATTATTGTTTTTACTTTTTTTAATAAATCTAACTTCTATTATTCAAGGACAAGTTATCAGGATTGACACCACTAAAATTGTTAATATTGATAAAAAAATCAAGGTTTATAGTAAGCAAGATTCATTAAAAAAATTTTATAAAATTATTCCCAGAACCGCAACGATTCGTTCGGCAATGATGCCAGGTTGGGGACAAGTTTATAACCGTCAATATTGGAAATTACCTTTGGTTGCAGGAGCTTTTGCCGTAAATATTTATTTTATTGCTCGTAATGATATGCGTTATCATTATTACAGAAATATTTTAGGAAATACTTATGCGGGTGGAACTACATCAACGGCGACAACTTTTAAAGTTCCAATTTATGATGACCCAGCTAGTATTAGAGAATATAATCAAGACCAGTTGAACAATATTGTTGCAGGTTACAGAAAAAATCGGGACGGTTCTTATCTGATTTTATTGGCAGTTTGGGCAGCCAATATTGTAGATGCCAATGTTACGGCACATTTGAAAACCTTTGATATGACGGATGATATTTCGTTAAAAATACAACCAACTTTTAGTAGCCCCGATATTATGGAACCAGTTTTCGGAGCAAAATTAATTTTAGCATTTAAGTGAAAAGATTTTAGGGAATAGATTTTAGTTCTACTAAATCTAATTCCTAAAACCTAACCCCTAAAAATATGAATATTGTATTACTCGGCTACGGCAAAATGGGTAAAGTTATTGAGAAAGTCGCACAGAGTCGAGGTCATAACATTGTTGCCCGCATAGACGTTGATAATCGTCAAGAATTTGAAAAACTAACCGTTTCAGAAGTTGATGCCGTTATCGAATTTAGTCATCCTTCCTCCGCATTTCAAAACGTAAAATTGTGTCTCGAAAAAGGCTTCCCCGTGGTATGTGGAACAACGGGATGGCTCGAAAATAAGCCAGAAGTAGAGGAATTCACTATTGAAAAAGGTGGTGCTTTCTTTTGGTCTTCTAACTATTCAATTGGCGTAAATTTATTTTTTGAACTAAATAAAACGTTAGCCAAATTGATGTCCCCACAGAAACAATACAGCGTTTCTACGACAGAAATTCATCATACTGAAAAAAAAGATGCTCCTTCAGGAACGGCTATAACATTAGCAGAAGGAATTATTCAGCATTCTGAAGATAAAAGTAAGTGGGTGAGTAATGAAATTCCTAAACAAGATGAAGTAGCGATTTGGTCTGCTCGTGAGGGAAAAGTTCCTGGAACTCATATCGTAAAATATATTTCAGATATTGACCAGATTGAAATTTCGCACGTAGCCCATGGAAGAGAAGGATTTGCCCTCGGAGCTATCATTGCAGCGGAATGGATTGTGGGGAAAAAAGGCATTTTTGGAATGAAAGAATTATTGAGTATTGGATAAAATCCTGATTTAAAAAAGAATGTAATTCTATTCCTTAAAATTCGACTAAATAAAAATATTTAATTAGTAAAACATAAAATGTCAGAAAAAACAAAACCAGTTCAAAAATCTGCTTTTCGTGAGTGGATTGATTCAGTTGTTTTTGCGGTAGTTGCCGCAACACTTATTCGTTTCTTCTTTTTCGAAGCTTATACCATTCCAACACCTTCAATGGAAGGTTCTTTGATGGTTGGTGATTTCCTATTTGTTAGTAAAATGCACTACGGAGTTCGTACACCAAAAACACCTTTGCAAGTGCCTTTAACGCACCAGAAGATTTGGGGAACAGATTTACCTTCGTATTCAACTTTGTTAGATTTACCGATAAAAAGATTGCCTGGTTTTTCAGAAGTTAAACAAGGCGATGCCGTAGTTTTCAACGTTCCAAACTACCTTCCAGATGGCGATGCACCTGTAGATTTAAGAACCTATTATATCAAAAGATGTATTGGAATACCAGGAAATACCTTAGAAATTCGTGATACGCAGGTGTATATCAACGGAAAACCGATGGAAAATCCTGCGAGAATGCAACACGAATATTTATTAAAAGTTAAAGAACCTCTGAATGACGAGTTCTTCGATAAATATGACATCACAAATGGTGTGGATGCCACTGGACAATCTAATTTTAATTGGCAAGAAGTACAATTAACATCTCAGGATTCATCCGTAGTAGGTTTGCATGATTATGTGGTAAATACCTATTCATCTAACATTGAAGAATTTAAAAAGTTGAAGTCTTTTGTAGGTGTAGAGATACTGAAAGCACCGAAAGGAACACCAGATGGCGAAGATAGCATGACAAAAGATGATGCTTCAACGGCAATGTTTGGGCGTTCTTATGTTTGGAATAAAGATAATTACGGACCTCTTTTAATTCCGAAAGAAGGCTCAACGATTCAATTAGATTCGATGAATGTTGATAAATATAAATATGTTATCAAATATTACGAAGGAAATAAAAACGTAATAATTGATGGATATACAATCAGTATTGACGGAAAAATAATTAGGTCTTATACTTTCAAACAAGATTATTATTTTATGATGGGAGATAATCGTCATCATTCTGCTGATTCACGTTATTGGGGTTTTGTTCCTGCCGACCACGTGGTTGGAAAAGCAGTTTTCGTATGGATGTCGCTTGACCCTAATAAATCATGGTTCTCAAAAATTAGATGGAGTCGCTTGTTTAGATTTGTGAATTAGTCGAAAGGGAAATAGGAGTAAAGAAGACAGGAGTAAAGCAAAACATACAAAAAAACGGGTATAATCTTCAAAATTATACCCGTTTTTGCTTTTTTTATTTCGTGTTTTCTTTCCTCCCTTTCTCCTGTTTTCTTTCTCTACTCAACATAAAGCACTAATCCTTTCAAATAACTTCCTTCTGGGTGAAAGAAATTTACAGGATGGTCGGCAGGTTGAGTAAGGTGATGCAAAACTTTTACTTGTTTGCCCGCCTCTAAGGCTGCCGCAACGACGGTATTGTAAAATAATTCTCTATCAACAACCTGCGAACAGGAGAATGTAAATAAAATTCCTCCCTTTGCTAATCTTTTAAAACCTTCGGCATTTAATCTTTTATAGCCTTGAACTGCATTGTGTCGGGTTGCTACATTCTTGGCAAATGCGGGCGGGTCAAGCACAATAAGGTCATAAAATTGGTCGTTTGCTTTCAGGTATTTCATGACATCCTCTGCGTAAGCTTCGTGCGTAAGTCCTTGAAAATTATTGGCTTCCACATTTTGCGTAACTAAATCAATCGCTTTTTGTGAAACATCAACCGAATGAACTAATTCAGCATTTGCACCCAACGCATAAATTGAAAATCCTCCCGAATAACAGAACGAATTTAAGACTTTTTTGCCTTTTGAATATTTTGCCAACAAAGCTCGATTGTCTCTTTGGTCAAGGAAAAAACCTGTTTTCTGACCCGTTTCCCAATTTATCAAAAACTTAAAACCATTTTCGGAAACTTCGTGAGGCACTTCGCATTGTCCAAATAAATAACCATTTTGAACATTTTGAGCAAATAATTTGGGTAATGTTTCGTGAGATTTATTATAAACTGCTAATAATTTTTCCCCAAAAACGCTTTGTAAAGCCATAGAAATTTTCTCTTTTTCAAGATACATTCCAATACTATGAGCTTGAAAAACGGCAACGCCATTATAAAAATCAATGATTAAACCAGGACAACCATCACCTTCACCATGAATCAATCTGTAACAGTTAGTTCCTTGAAAATCAATGATTTGACGAACTTCGTAAGCTTTCTGAATTTTACTATACCAAAAGTTTTCATCCGATTCAGTTTCTTGAAATGAGAATATTTTTACGGCAATACTTCCTTCGTGATAATGCCCAGTGGCAAGATAATTTTTTTGAGAATCTAAGACATCTACAACTTCGCCGTCAGCAGGTTTGCCAACAATTTTACCAATTGCCCCCGAAAATATCCAAGGGTGAAAACGTTTTACAGGGTTTTCCTTACCTGTTTTTAAAATGATTTGTGATTTCATGGTACAAAGATAAAGGTGTTTTTCGTTGTTCCATGTTTGATTATTAATGTTGATTTTTTAATGGTCAATTTATTTTTCATAAATCAGCTAATTATGAAACGAATGTTAAAGGTTTTTAACGAAAATTAATTTTCCTCTCGAACCTTAAATAATTTCTGTAACCATGATTTCTCCTCATTTTCATCCTCTTTTTTCTGTTTCTCTGATAACTTATAATCCAGAAGGGCGGTTAAATCAGGTTGTCCCGCATCTACCCAAGCAGTAAACCAAAGGTCACCAATCATTTTTACAGCACGTTTCATTTGTCTTTCTACTTGATTATCAAGAGATTGATGATATTTCTTGGAATAATCTTTTGCATAAACTTTAATGTTTTGTCCGTTTCGTTCTTCGATACTGTATTTCTTAGTTTCCTTAAAATTTGCGTTCAATTTTTGCTCGAAAATCAAAACAGAATCTAAAGCTGAATTGGCATTTCTAACGGCTTCCCATGCTCGTTTTCCTACAAAACGCTCATACTCGGCAGAACCCACAAAAAAATCATAATCGTTAGAGTATAATTCAGGTAAGCGAGATTCCCAGAATCCGTGAATACCAATTTGATTTGTTTTCTGACCGTTGTAGTTTGAAGTTGTATGCAAAGGCACATTGGCATCGGCAATATAATGACCCATTTCGGCTGATAATTTTAAAATTCTTTGTGTATCATTTTCCCTAAAAGCTTTTGTTAATTGAAATTTCATTAACTGTATTTGCCAAGGAACAATGCCATGTTTCATTAAAGTATCTTCCGTAAATTTCTCAACGGCATCATTCCAGAATACTGGAAGTTTATAAGTAGCACTGTCGCCGTAGGCATCCAAGTCAATATAATGTCGTGGAGCTTCGTATTTGACAGCATAACGACGTTGGTCAGGGTCAATCGAGTGTTCCATTACGTAGCGAAGATATGTTTTATAAAACGGCATCATTTCCTGAGGAAGCGTAAAGATTGCCAAACGATTAATACGTTGATGAGCAAAGAAGCCCCATGTTGCATTTTTCATGGTTAGGTTCCAATTTCTGATGTTTGGACGGTATTGGTTGGGCAAATCCTCGCAATATAATTTTTGAATAGTAGATAATTCTAAAAAAAATGTTAGAAAGAAAATGAGTTGTTTCATAAGGATGAATAATGGTTAGAATATAAATTTTTATTTTAAAAATAATAGGTAAGATGTCATAAAATACTGAAGATTAGGCATCTAAATGTAAATAAATATTAATACTAAGTTGTTAATTACCATTAATTAGTCAAGAATACCGAATAAGGAATAACTTTTCCCCAACTCATCTTGTGATTTAATAAAAAAGTCTTACCTTTGCACTTCAAATTTAGAAAACAGAAAACCAATATTTATTCGGGAAATAAACATGGCAAATCACAAATCATCATTAAAGAGAATAAGATCTAACGAAGCGAAAAGACTACGTAACCGTTATCAGCACAAAACTACCCGTTCAATGGTTAGAAAATTACGTGATACTCACGAAAAAGTGGCTGCAACTGATCTTTACAAGAA
This sequence comes from Arcicella sp., assembly GCA_025356745.1. Lineage (GTDB taxonomy): Bacteria > Bacteroidota > Bacteroidia > Cytophagales > Spirosomataceae > Arcicella. Next base: position 16,170 of record JANXRS010000361.1, on the reverse strand, counting down.
AGTTTCTTCGGCATTAGATAAATTGGCGAAAAGAAATGTTATTCACAAAAATAAGGCTTCTAACTTGAAATCAAAGTTAGCTAAGTTGGTGAATAAAATTGCTGCTTAATTTAGCACAAAGATATTCGTTTGAAAGACCTTACTGAAAAGTAGGGTCTTTTTTTGTTTGTGAGAATATTGCAAGTTAATTTGTGTATTGATTTCGCAAGGTAGTTTTAACTGATAGTGGAATCGTTTAACGAACATCTAGAATGAACCACTACGAAATACAACATCTTAACATTAAATCTTGGGCGGAGGAAGACCGTCCCCGTGAAAAATTGCTTCTCAAAGGCAAAGCCGCCTTGTCAGACGCTGAATTATTGGGTATCCAAATTGGTTCGGGAATTAAAAATATGACGGCGGTTGAATTGGGAAAACTGATTTTACAAAGTGTAAATAATGACCTTAATCAATTAGCCCGCTTGACAGTTAAGGATTTGTCCAAATTTAAGGGTATTGGAGAGGCAAAAGCCATTACGATTGTAAGTGCCTTAGAATTGGGTCGCAGACGAAAGAATTCTGAAACCCCCGAACGGGCAAAAATTACTTCTTCAAATGATGCTTACGAAATTTTGAAACCGCATTTAATGGATTTACCCCACGAAGAATTTTGGATTATTCTTTTGAATCGGGCTAATCAAGTGATGAAATGTGAGCGGATAAGTAGCGGAGGAGTTGCTGGAACGGTGGCCGACCCTAAAATAATTTTTAAGGTGGCCTTGGAAAATCTTTGCAGTGCCATCATTCTTTCCCATAATCATCCATCGGGGAATCTCACGCCTTCACAAGCGGATAAAGATTTAACAAAAAAGCTTCGTGAGGCAGGTACTTATTTGGATATTCCTGTTTTAGACCATGTGATTTTTACGGATAAAGGATATTTGAGTTTTGCTGATGAAGGACTTTTGTAAGGAATTTTTAGGTATGAATTAATATTTTTGGTAGTCTGATAATTTTTATGGTAGGGACGAATTGCATTCGTCCACGGTGTCATTGGATGGAGAAGACGAATACTATTCGTCCCTACAACACCATTCCACAAAAACTGTCAGAGTCTCATATTTTCTAAATAATTACAATTTTCGGAACTCATAAAACCAGAATTTATTTTCTAATACTTAATACCTAAAAAATGACTTTTCGAAAACGACTACAATATTTTTTAGTAAAACGCTTGAATATTTCTAATAAAAGTGCTTTAATGCTCATTTTAGAAGGAAAAATTAAAATTAATGGGAAGTCTATTTTTGAAAATATCGTTCTGAATCTAGGAGACTCAGTTATTTTTGAAGAACAAATATTGCAAGAAAAAAAAGAATTTTTCTACGTAGCATTCTATAAACCAAGAGGAATTGAAACAACTTTAAATAGGGATATTCAAGATAATTTAAAAGATATTTTGCCTTTTAAAGAAGAACTTTTTCCCGTTGGAAGACTCGATAAAGAATCAGAAGGATTATTGATTCTGACCAATGATGGACGAGTTTTTGATAAAACGTTACGAAGTGAGCATAAAACTGAAAAGGAGTATTTAGTTAAGGTTGACAGAGAAATTGATGAAGATTTTATCCGAAAAATGTCCGAAGGAATTAATATTTTAGGGCAGATAACCTTGCCTTGTCGGGTTGAAAAAATAGACGATTATAGTTTCAAAATTATTTTAGTTCAAGGCATAAATCGACAAATTAGAAGAATGTGTTATAAACTTAATAACGAAGTTTTACAATTAATTCGAGTGAGAATCGGGGATATAAAATTAGGAGAATTAAAACCTTATGAGTTTAGGTATTATAAACCATAAAAAACCTCCTCAATTTTGAGAAGGTTTTTTGGTGAAATTAGATAATTAACATCGCATCTCCATAAGTAAAAAATTTGTATTTTTCCTTGATAGCAATTTGATATGCCTCTTTAATTAACTCAAATCCACCAAAGGCAGAAGTCATCATAATCAAAACAGATTCTGGTAAATGGAAGTTAGTTAACAGTGCATTTGGAATTCTTACTTCGTAAGGAGGGAATATAAATTTGTCCGTCCAGCCTTCTATTGGCTTTAAATGACCATCTGCCGAAACAGAAGATTCTAAAGCTCTCATTGCGGTTGTTCCGATGGCACAAACCTTTTTCTTGTTATCAATTCCTGCATTTACAATATCACAAGTTTCAGATGTAATATTGAAATTCTCAGAATCTGTTTTATGCTTTGTCAAATCCTCAACGTCTACCGTTCTGAAAGTGCCTAAACCAATATGAAGTGTCAAAGGAGTAAAATTAATACCTTTTAATTCCAATCGTTTCATGATAATTTTGTTGAAGTGCATTCCTGCGGTTGGTGCTGCAACTGCCCCAACGTGCTTGGCATAAATCGTTTGAAAACGCTCTTCGTCAGCCGGTTCCACATTGCGTTTAAAGCGAATTTCATCTGGAAGAGGAGTTTCGCCCAATAAATGAATTTGTTTCATCAAAGCATCATGGTCGCCATCGTATAAGAAACGGATAGTACGCCCACGGGAAGTGGTATTATCAATTACCTCGGCTACTAAATCACTATCGCCAAAATACAATTTATTACCCACACGAATTTTACGAGCAGGATCAACCAACACGTCCCAAAGACGGTGTTCACGATTCAATTCACGTAATAAGAAAACTTCAATTTTTGCACCTGTTTTTTCTTTTTGACCAAATAAACGAGCAGGAAATACTTTGGTATCATTCATTACCATCACATCGCCATCATCAAAATATTGCAAAATGTCTGTAAACATTTTGTGTTCAATCGTTTTTGTTTTACGGTTCACAACCATCATCCGTGATTCTCCACGATGTTCAGTTGGATATAATGATATAAGATTGTTGGGTAGGTCGAATCTAAATTCGGACAATTTCATTCTAATAATATTTGCGGTTTTTTCGCCAGGAACCATTTTCTTTTGGATTTATACTATTTTTTTAATAAAAATTTAGGGTTTAGATGATTTTCGTTTTGAGAAAATCTTAGTTTTATACAAAAGTATAACGTCCAAGAACCTGTTAATCAATACGATTCTTGCAAATATACAATTTTGAGATAGGGCTTGTCAATAGAAAACCCGAATAAGTTTAAAAATAATTATTAAATGATTAGTTACTTCGAGGGAATTAGTTGGTTGAATGGATAGAAAGGCAGATTTCGGGCAATTGTGAAGCATAAAAGAAAACCCAAAAAAATCCAAATTCTATTCTTATCTAACAAAAAATAGGTTGAAAAAGTTGTATTATTGAGTTCGTCCTTGATTTTGAGTAATAAAAAAGGTAGAAAAATAAAAATTAGAAAATTATCATGGAATGCCTCTACAGAATTCCGTGGATAATTTGATAAAAAGTCCCTCAACGTAGACAATAATAACATTTTATTTATCTAAAGGGCAGATAAGTAAAATGTTATTTTGGCAGGATTCCAGAAAGATAAAAAGCGGTAATGATTATCGTCAAAACCGTCATCAGCTAATTGTAAATTTTGCATAATATTTGTTAAATTTTAGAGTTTGACTGTTAAATATTGATACAAGAAAGTTTTTTTTTTCTTCCAAATACTGAATTTTTTCTTGTAATTTTTACTTTTCTTAATACACTATACGTTTGAGGGCATAACTGGTAAAACAAATTGCAGATTAATGAGTTAATTATCTCAAAGAACACGATTTATAAATTTAAAAATATGTCACAAGTATCAATTTTCTGGTTTCGTAGAGACTTACGTTTACACGATAATGCAGGATTATATCATGCTTTAAAATCTGGAAATCCTGTATTACCGATTTTCATTTTCGATAAAAATATTTTAGATAAATTAGAGGATAAAAAAGATAGAAGAGTCGAGTTTATCCATAATGTAATAACTGAAATACAGTCTGAATTAAATAACCTGGGTTCAACACTTTTAGTGAAATATGGAACGCCTGAAGAGATTTTTCCAGCATTATTAAATAATTATGATGTTTCAGCTGTATATATGAATCACGATTATGAACCCTATGCCCACGAAAGAGATGATTCTGTGAAGGAGTATGTTAGGAGCGAAGGAGTGGAATTTCATACTTTTAAAGACCAAGCAATTTTTGAAAAAAATGAAATTTTGTCTGGTGCAAAAACTCCTTATGTCGTCTTCACACCCTACAGTCGTAAATGGAAGGAGAAATTGAATGAATTTTATTTGAAATCTTACCCTAATGAAGCGTATTTTGAAAACTTTTTGAAGACCTCTAAGATTGAAATACCCAGTTTGAATGAAATGGGTTTTCGAAGAGTTGGAGGATATTTTCCTGCCAAAGAAGTCCGTGAAAATATTATAAAAAATTATGCTGAAAGACGGAATTTTCCTGCCATTGAAGGAACTTCAAGGCTTTCTGTCCATCTCCGTTTTGGAACGGTTAGTATCAGAGACTTAGCCAGAAAAGCAAAAGATTTATCGGAAACATGGTTAAATGAATTAATTTGGCGTGACTTTTATTTTAATATTCTTCATCATTTTCCCCAAGTTGGGCAAGGTCACGCTTTCAGAAAAGAATATGAGAATATAGCATGGAGAAATAATGAAATGGAATTTCAAAAATGGTGTGAAGGGAAAACGGGTTATCCAATCGTAGATGCGGGTATTCGAGAAATGAATACAACAGGTTATATGCACAATCGTGTGCGAATGATTGTGGCAAGTTTTATGGTTAAACATTTGCTGATTGATTGGCGGTGGGGTGAGGCTTATTTTGCTAAAAAATTAATTGATTTTGATCTTTCTGCTAATAATGGTGGATGGCAATGGGCATCGGGAAGTGGTTGTGATGCGGCACCTTATTTTAGGGTTTTTAATCCAAGATTACAAACCGAAAAATTTGATAAAAATTTAGAATATATTAAAAAATGGATTCCTGAATTAAGTAGTTTTGATTATCCACAACCTATTGTTGATCATGATTTTGCTCGTAAAAGAGTACTTGAAGTTTATCAAAAGGCATTGAAGAGATAAAATGTATTAGAAACGTTAGTCTTCCACTTATTTAAACTTCCCAAAAATTAAATTTTTTGGGAAGTTTAAATGACTAATTTATGTATTTTTATAGTATCTCTTAGTTAAACCTCATCTCGTTCCGAAGTCCTGAGTATTTTCTTAAATCCAACGTAATAGCTCCAATTTTTAATTCAACTTCTGCTCGAACTGGAATTTTATTGGCATCGTCTGTGACCCACAATTTTACAGATTCTTCGTCTTGGAAAAAGTCGTTTCTAGGTAATTGAGGAGTTATTTTAAAGGTATTAATCTTCCCAAATTTTGTTTTTATCACCTCTTTTCCCCTATACTTTAAACGCATTTTATAAATTTCTCCTTCAAAAAATAAAGTAATTGGTACACTTTCACCAATTGCCATTTTTGAAAAATTAATGGTTCTCAAATAATAATAGCCACTCACCACATCTTGCACATTATCAGGCAGTTGAAAAGTTTTCTTTTCGTTATCATCATCAATATCGTATTGCTTTGCTGTATTTGCTGTATGATTAAAAACAATTTTTTGTTCATTTTTATAATTTCCTTCCTCTTTTTTCTGATAAAACATTTGAGGTAAAATCATAGCAGAATCAATATATGATGTCCAAACGTCTCGCACTTTTGTAAACCAATCAGTCATACCTACGGTGCGAGCAACAATATTAACTTTATAACATTGCCGACCATTGGTATTTTGAAATTTATTATCCACATCAACAATTGCCTCCGCTGCATTCACAAAACCATAATGAACCCGATATTCAATGTGTTCGCCTGTGGTGAAGCTGGTTTGTTCGATAATTCTTTCACGTTCAGCTGATTTAAAACTCATAGCTGTAAAAAATAGGGCAAAGCTGAAAAAGACTTTTTTCATGTGTCGATTATTTGTTATATTTCATTTTTATAAACGCTAAAAAGTATGAAAAATTCTCGTAAAATTGATTTTTGAAAATATTTTCAAATTCATTTTGCTTGGAATTATACGTTTTAAAACTTACAAAAAAAGCATTGTTGGGTAAACTATTTTTATTAAATTGAAGTTTTGGTAGATTTGGCAATTTATGGTAAATCGTATCTTGACTTCGTTCAATTTTTTCAATTAACGAATACTTCAACGAATCCTTATATTTCGACGAAAATTTAGGTTGGAAGCTTTGGTATAAACTATCTAATTTCAATGTTCCTCTATTGAGGTGTTTAATAAATTTATCTCTAAAAATTCTTGATTGAACGTAACGCTTAAAAGGTTTAGATTCAGTACCGTACTTAAATTTTAAAAATCTTTTTGCACCATAATCTCCGATAAAATTAGCTAAATTTTCACTTGTTTCATGGTCGTTTTTTACAAAGATTGTTCCGTGGGTCATTTCATGAATTATTAAAGAGGCTAATTTACCATCTGGATAATACAACATATTTGACAAAATGGGTTCTGGTAACCAACCCAAAGTTGAATAAGCAATTCCTTGACCCATTTCTGTGTCATAACCTCTTAATTTCCAAAATATTTGTTCTTTCACAGCAGCCGTAGAATCGAAAAATCCCTTGTAAGTAAAGCTACCAATTATCCAACTCACAACGGGAAATTTGAATTCTTTGGCTTCCATTTTGTAGCTTTCTGCCACAGTTAATAGATGGACTAAAGATTTTCCATGTTGGTCATAAAGGGTTTGATAAACATCTGGATTATCTTGCAAGCCCAATGAATCAATGGCGTATTTACGGACTTCTTGAATGTATAGAATTCGTTTTTTGAGGGAATCAGGAATGGATTTGTCTTGAAGAACTTCTGAAAGAGGACGTGTATTAAAGGCAATTTCTAAGCCTCCTTTTGCCTGTTGATAAAAATAGTTAACCCACGCTTTTTGCCAGATTAATAAACTGATAATCAATACAATAACGATTATCCAGATTCTTTTTTTGCGTTGTCTTTGTATTTGTTTGTGAAGTAAAATCATGGTTTATAATCCTGAATATTCAAAATATTTTGACAAAACTCGTATTCCGAAGGTTGGTTTGAACATAGCAATAACAAACGGTTTTGTGAATACGTTTGTACATTTCGCAAATACCAATTAGTAGCATTGGCATCAAGGTTTGAGGTAGGTTCATCCAACATTAAAATCTTACAATCCGACCAGAAAGCTAAACCCAACTTTACTCGCTGCTTCATTCCCGAGGAAAAGAATTTAACTTCTTTATTTTGAGCTTTGGGTAATTCAATAAAATCAATAAAATTAGTGGTGGAAAGATTATTTTTGAAGGGCTTAAATTTTACGTGAAATTCAATTATTTCAGTAAGTGTAAAGTCTTCGATGAGTTCTAAATAAGGGGCAGCCACAACAAGGTGTTTGTAAAAATTGTCAATTGCTAAGGATTTTTCATTGATTTCATAACTGATAAGTCCTTCAGAATGAGGCATAAAGCCTGATAAAACTTGAAGTAATGTAGATTTTCCGCTCCCATTTGCTCCTACGAAAGTATAGGATTCCCCCGATTGAAATTTGTAATTCAAATTTCTAAAAATCCATTCATTCCTGAATTTTTTACCAAGATTTTGAGCAATTATTTGCAATTTAGGTATAAGTTATGGGGTGTAAATTATGAGATATAAATTATGATTCGACTTAACATCTACCTCATTCCTAGTACCTCATAATTTATACTTATTTTAAGAAAGCCCTTTCATAATTCCTCTTTCTGAATTACGGATAAAATTAACTATTTCATCCCGTTCAGCGGAGGCTGGAAGGTTAATTTCAATTTGAGACAGTGCATCGTTATTGTTAAAATTTTTCAAATAAACATAACGATAAGTCTCTTGAATTTGAGTGATTTGCTCATCAGTAAAACCACGTCTGCGAAGACCAATTGAATTAATCCCTGCGTAAGAAAGTGGCTCACGACCTGATTTTGTAAATGGAGGAACGTCTTTTCTAATCAATGAACCTCCTGAAACCATTGAATGTCTGCCAATTTTAACAAATTGATGTACTGCACTTGAACCGCCCACGATGGCAAAATCACCGACTTCAACGTGACCAGCCATTTGTACGCTATTTGCTAAAATGCAATTATCACCAATCAAGCAATCGTGTGCTACGTGAACATACGCCATAATAAGGCAATTTTTCCCAATCTGAGTTTTGTGTTTATCGTTTGTGCCACGGTTAATGGTTGCACACTCTCTAATCGTTGTATTGTCACCAATAATGGCAAGGGTATCTTCTCCTCCATACTTTAAATCTTGAGGAATAGCAGCAATTACTGCTCCAGGAAAAATGCGACAATTTTTGCCGATTCTGGCTCCTGGGAAAATGGTTACATTGGAACCAATCCAAGTACCGTCACCAATTTCAACATTTTGATGAATGACCGTAAAAGGCTCAACCACCACATTTTGGGCAAGTTTTGCTTCTGGATGTATGTAGGCTAATGGTTGTGTCATTTATTTTGAGTTAAAGAGTTATAAAGTTTAAGAAGATAAACAGTTTGTTTTGACTTCTTAACTTCAGATTAACTCCTCCAACTATTTAACTTTTTAACTACTAAAACTATTTAACTCTTTCTCACAAGGCTAGCAGTCATGTCGGCTTCACAAACTACTACGCCATTCACATAAGCTCGTCCGTGCATTTTTGCGATTCCTCTACGGATGGGAGCTAAAAGTTCACATTTGAAAACTACAGTATCTCCAGGAACAACACTTTTACGGAAACGGCAATTTTCTATTCCCACTAAGTAAGGCCAATAGTTTTCTGGGTCAGGCACTGAACTCAATACCAAAATTCCACCCGTTTGTGCCATTGCTTCCACTTGCATTACGCCAGGCATAACAGGATTATTTGGAAAATGTCCCATGAAATAGTTCTCATTCATCGTAACATTTTTGATGCCTACTACACTTTCATTATCCAAATAGATAATTTTATCCACCATCTGGAATGGATAACGATGGGGAAGTAGTTGATAAATCCGCTCAAAATTAAAGATTGGAGGTTGTTTTGGGTCGTACTGAGGAACGTTATTTTTCTCAGTTTCCTTCATCAATTTCTTAATTTTCTTAGCCAATTCCACATTTGCAGCATGACCAGGACGGGCTGCCAAGATTTGTGCTTTTATCGGGCGACCAACCAATGCTAAATCTCCAACCATATCCAACAACTTGTGGCGTGCCATTTCGTTGGGATAATACAATTCTAAGTTATTAAGAATTCCTTTTTCTTTGGATACACTAACTTTGGGTTTTCCTAAAAGTACTGCTAAATGGTCAAGTTCAGTTTCAGAATAATCTCTATCGGCAATAACGATGGCATTTGATAAATCACCGCCTTTGATTAAATCGGCATTGAAAAGGGCTTCTAATTCGTGAACAAAACAAAAAGTACGGCATTTGGCAAAACTCTCATTGAATTGCGAAATATTAGTCAAATTTGCGTGCTGACTTGGTAAAAATTTGGAGTTATAGTCCACCATTGCCGTTAAACGATAGTCATTTAAAGGCAAGGCTGCTAATTCAACACCCCTTTCCGTATCTTTATAACGTATCTCGGAAGGAAGCTCAAAAAATTTACGATTGACATTTTGTTCTTCTAGTCCTGTATCTAAAATGGCTTCTACAAATTTTATGGAACTTCCATCCATAATTGGAGGCTCAGGACCGTCTAATTGTATTAGAACATTGTCCACTTGGCAACCAACCATTGCCGCCAAAACGTGTTCGACGGTATTTATTCTTGCTCCATTGTGTTCAATTGTTGTTCCTCTGGACGTATCTACCACATAATCTACATCTGCATCGGCAATGGGTTGATTGGGTAAATCAACTCGTTGAAATTTATAGCCGTGATTAGGTGGTGCAGGAACAAATGTCATGTTGGCAACTACGCCAGTGTGCAATCCTACGCCCGACAATGTAATTGCTTTTTGAATGGTATGCTGTTTATTATTCATTTTTTACCGTTATAACCACATAGAAATAATAGGAAACATAAAATTTAAGACCTATTTCTGTGGGTTTTAATAATTCGTATTTTAATATTATTGACAGGATTAATTTTATTTTGCTTTCAATTTTTCTTCTACTGCTTGAAGTCGCTGTTCGATTTTGGGTAAGTTTTTGTACAACACCTGCGATTTTAAATTATCATGATTATCTTGTGCAGGTGAACCTGACATAATTCTACCCGATTTGCTAACACTTTTCGTGATGCCTGATTTCGCCATCAAAATAGTGTTACTAGCTACTGAAATATGTCCTGCAAGTCCAGCTTGTCCGCCAATCATACAATTTTCACCTATTTTTGAGGAACCAGAAATGCCTGTTTGTGCTGCAATAACCGTGTTTTTGCCAATTTCAACGTTGTGAGCTATTTGGACTAAATTATCAATTTTTACGCCTTCTCGCAAAATAGTTGAACCCATTGTTGCTCTATCAACGGTGGTATTTGCTCCAATACTCACGTTATCTTCCAACACTACATTTCCTAATTGCGGAATAGCAACGAAAGTTCCGTCGGCTTGTGGGGCGAAACCAAATCCATCTGCTCCAATAACTGCATTTGCATGAATTGTACAATTATTACCGATTATTGTATTATGATAAATTGTTGCACCCGAATAAATCGTACAATTTTCGCCAATCATGCAAGAGTCAGAAATGGAAACATTAGGATATATTTTGGAATTATTACCAATTTTGCAATTTTCTCCTATGTATGCGAATGCACCAATGTAAACATCTTCACCAATTTCAGCGGTCGGATTAATAAAAGAAGGTTGTTCAACACCTTTTTTGTTCTGAACTAATATTTTTTGATATTCTTGGAGAAGAACAGTAAAAGCGGCATAAGCATTCTCTACTAAAATTAAGGTAGTCGAAAATTCTCTTTTAGCTTCAAAGTTTTTATCTACAATGACAGCAGTAGAATTAGTCGAATATATATATTGCTCGTATTTTGGATTAGCTAAAAAAGAAATTGTTCCAATTGAACCTTCTTCTATTTTTGCCAATTGGTTCACTTTTAGAGATTTATCACCTCTAACCTCACCTTTAAGCATTTGAGCAATTTGTTCAACCGTAAATTCCATTCGTATTTTCTGTTGGTTATATTTATTTCAATTTTCGATGTTTGTTTTTAATTTTCTTTCTGTCTGGAGTATTGTATAATCATGAAAAGTCTAAACCTTCATGATTATAATCTCGAACACTATACCTGCATAGAAAATTATTCTCGCAAATATACGTCCTTTGCCCAACATATATAGTATTTTTTCACGACATTGCTCAAAGCCTTAATCGTTGGCAAATCCGAGGCGTCAGCAATATCAATGACTAATTTATTCTTTGTTAAAATGTTAATAGCTTGTTTTTCAGATAAATAAGCTTCATTTGAAATAGTTCCTTGTACCATGAAGTACGAAAGATTTTCTTCATTGATTTCTGGTTGATTTAAAAAATCATTTTTAATTTTTTCAAGAAACGACTCTTCAAAAGTTTCATCGGAAATTATTATTTTATACAAATTTCTATCTAATAATTTCTGACAAATTCCTGAAAGTAATGAGTCGGGGTGTTTTGACCAAATTTTGATGCACGCCCAGATGTCATGGTCGTCCATTTCAGTAAATGCCTTCAAATAAGCCTTATCAGAAATAAATTCTTCTAAGGTAACATCATTTTTTAGAAATAAACCAAAACTTTCAGTTGCAAAAACTTCCTGGCCCATTTTAACTAATTCTCTAGCTCGTCTAATAATTTGAGTTAGCATTACCTCGCCACAAATAGAGGTTTTGTGGAGATAAACTTGCCAATACATCAACCGTCGAGCTGTCAAAAAGTTTTCAACCGAATATATGCCTTTTTGTTCTACAACTAAATGATTATCTACAATATCTAGCATTTTCAAGATTCTATCCGCCCCAATTGAACCTTCACGAACGCCAGTAAAAAAACTATCACGATTTAAATAGTCCATTCTATCAACATCTAATTGGCTGGAAATCAATTGATTAAAAAATGGTCTATCGTATTTGCCCGTAAACATTTCAATGGCTAAAGTAAGTTTGCCTTCAAACTGTTTATTCAATTCTTCCATTAACAAAAATGAAATTTGCTCATGTGGAACTTGATTTAAAATAAGATGCTCCAAAACATGGGAAAATGGTCCATGACCAATATCGTGCAAGAGAATGGCAATTTGTGCGGCTTCACACTCTTCATCGGAAATATGATGCCCTTTATGGCTCAATGAACTCAGCGCTTCGTTCATTAAGTGCATGGCTCCAAGGGCATGATGAAAGCGAGTATGCAAAGCTCCTGGATATACCAATTCGGCTAATCCTAGCTGTTTTATACGTCTAAGTCGCTGATAATAAGGATGTTCTATGAGATCATAGATAAGTTCAGAAGTTATGTTTATGAACCCATAAACGGGGTCATTGATAATTTTACGTTTGTTAATCATGTAATTTGTGATAAAAACTGAATAAAATTAAGGCTATTCAAGCTAAAAACAAAAATGAAGATTAACTTTACGATGAAACATTTGAGAATTAAAATGAATAAATAAAAGGTAACAGTTGCTGTCACGCTTAATTTTTATTCTTAATTCAAAGTTATCAATCATCAATTTTCCATACTAAATTATTTACTGACAGATATGACATTTGAAGCATTAACCGAAAAAATTAAATCATTAGCCGTCGCCAAAGGAGGCATTGGTTCATCCATTAAATTTGCAACGAACGCTGGTAATATTTTTTTAACTGCTGATGGTGCAGTTTCAAACGATGATTCAGTAGCATATTGCACCATCAAAGTATCTCAAGATGATTTAGAAAAACTTATGTCAGGTGATTTAAACCCAATGACCGCCTTTATGTTTGGCAAATTAAAAATTGATGGAGATATGAGTGTAGCTATGAAATTGAAAGACCTTTTTTAAATATGAATGAAGAAACCATAGTAGCCCTTGCGACCCCTTCGGGCGTTGGGGCTATTGCCGTTATAAGAGTTTCAGGTTCAGAAACTTTTCCGATTGTAAACAACCTGTTTAAAGGTAAAAATCTTGAGATACAACCTTCACACACTATTCATTTTGGTACTATTCGAGATGGAAAATTAATTGTTGATGAAGTATTGGTTTCTCTTTTCAAAGCCCCTGCATCATATACTCGTGAGGATACAATTGAAATCTCTTGTCACGGTTCAGATTATATTATCCAGAAGATTTTAAAGTTAATAATTAGGGAAGGAGCAAGGCTTGCCAATGCCGGTGAATTTACGCAAAGAGCCTTTTTAAATGGACAATTAGATCTTGCTCAGGCGGAAGCCGTTGCCGACTTAATTGCCTCTGATTCAGAGGCTTCACACCAAACAGCCATCAATCAAATTCGTGGAGGATTTTCAAAACAAATTGCTCAGTTACGAGAGCAATTAATCAATTTTGCCTCATTAATTGAATTAGAATTAGACTTTGGCGAAGAAGACGTAGAGTTTGCTGATAGAGATGATTTACGCCAATTAATTTTCAGAATTCAATCAGTTTTAGTTCCCCTGATTGAGAGTTTTGCCATGGGAAATGTAATCAAAAATGGTGTTCCCACTGTAATTGTGGGTAAACCAAATGCGGGGAAATCAACGCTTTTAAACCGACTGTTGAATGAAGAGAAAGCCATTGTTTCGGATATTGCAGGTACAACTCGTGATGTGATTGAAGACGAGCTATTTATTGAGGGAATCCGTTTCAGATTGATTGACACTGCAGGGTTACGTAAAGCAACCGACACGATTGAGGCAATAGGAGTGGAGCGTACTATGCAACAAATGGAGAAAGCAAGTTTGATTATTTATTTGTTTGATGCGTCGGAAATTGATTTGTCAGTTATTAGTGAACAAATAGTAGATTTTAACGTACCGTATTTATTGGTTGGCAATAAGGTTGATAAATTGCCTCTGGAGAAAAAAATGGTATTTGATACAGCTTATTCCGATATTATTTGGATATCTGCTTCCGAGAACCAAAACATTGAAATTTTGAAAGATATTTTGGTTAAGAAGGTGAAAACCAAGGAAATAAAAACGGGAGACACGGTGGTAACAAATCTTCGTCATTTTCAACATCTTTCCCAAACCAATGAAGCCTTAGAAAATGTATTAGAAGGATTGAATCAAAGTATTACAGGAGATTTCTTGGCACAGGATATTCGTTTTGCTTTGCATCACTTAGGGGAGATTACTGGACAAATTACTACTGATGATTTGTTGGCGAATATTTTTAGTAGATTCTGTATAGGAAAGTAAGACACCCAACTAAAACAATACAAAAACCCTCGTAAAACGCTAAAAAAGGCATTTAAGGGGGTTTTTTCTTTGTCCTTACATTGGTGTAGTATTGGTTTTATGGGGGTTTTTAAGGGTGTTTTGTATAACTTATCTGTACCTTGATGAAATATTTTCAAGTTTTAGTATTAGATTTACTGAAACAAGAGAGAATGGTTTACTTAATAATAATTAATTTAACTTATTGATATGAGTAGTAACATAACAGTTCAACGAATATGCCAGCAATGTGGCAATGAGTTTACAGCAAAAACCACTACTACGCAATATTGTAGTATGACTTGCAATAGAAAGGCGTATAAGGCTAAAATCAAAAATGGTAAGATTGAAAAGAGCGATAACGAAGTAAAGGTTATCAAATCAAAGCCAATCGAGGAATTGAAGGCTAAGGAGTTTTTAACCGTCCGAGACATTGCAACGTTGTTGGGGTCGTCTCGAATGGCAGTTTATAAAATGATAAGTTCGGGTAGATTACACGGGGTTAATTTGTCAGAGCGTAAAACAGTAATCAGACGTATCGACTTTGATAAAATGTTTGAACAACCTTTGCCAATTTCTCCAGAACCCAAAACGCCACCGCCTCCGCTTGTACGTGAATATGTTGAAAATGAATGGTATTCTATGAAGGAAATAAAAGAGAAATATAAAATATCTGACAAAGCTATTTACGATAACGTCAAACGCTCCAATATTCCGCAACATAAAATATGGCGTACCGTCTTTTATCCCAAAGATTTAATTGACAAAATATTTACACCTCAATCAGAATAAATATCACTAATATGAGTAAGAATAAAAATACATTTTCAACAGTTACTCTACGCAATAAAGCAATTAGCGGAAACCGCAAAAGCCTTTACCTTGACTTCTACCCATCAATTATTGACAATGAAGGGAAAGAGACACGAAGGCAATTTTTAGGTTTGTATCTCACTAATGCCGTAAACCCTGACAATCTAACAGGCAAAAAATTAGAAATTTATCTGAATCATGAGAATATTAAGCCAGCCAATTATGAAATATTGAAGCAAATGGAACTTGATACAAATGAACATACCAACATGGTTGCTTTGGCAATAAGAGATACACGATATAAACAAATCACATCAAGTGGCGTATTGTCAGATTTAGAAAGACGTGCAGAAGTTCAAATTAAAAAACAGGAATCGGAACAAATAGAAAAGGATGCTTTGAAGGAACAGGAACAAATGATTTTGAATGAGAATTTTTTAAAATACTTTCAGCTATTGGCAAGAAAAAGAAGCGGAACAAATCACGATAATTGGCAGAGTGCAGTTAAATATTTTGAAATATTCTGCAAGAATAAATGTACGATGGGCAACATTACCGAAAGATTTTGTAACGACTTTAAAAGTTTTCTTTTGAAAGTTCCCAGCCGAAAGAATGAAAAAGTAACCTTATCAAATAATTCAGCAGTTAGTTATTTTAACAAGTTTAAAGCTACTTTAAAACAGGCTCACAGAGACGGTTATTTGAAGGACGACATTAATTCAAAGATAGATTGCATTAAGTTGGTAAAAACAAGTAGTGTATTTTTGACGATTGAAGAAGTCAATAAATTAGTTCACGCTCCATGTGAGAATGAAGTTTTAAAACGTGCTTCGTTGTTTACAATCCTAACATCACTTAGGCACGTGGACATTAAGAACTTAATTTGGGGAAACGTTTATTTTGAAACTGATAAAGGTTATTCATTGAATTTTATTGAACAAAAGACTGGAAGCGTTCACGATAATCT